>NZ_POQQ01000038.1 GCF_002964575.1 Streptococcus suis
TTAGTCAAAGAGGAATTGACAAGTAAAGAGGGAGCCCGCATTTATGCCAAACGCAAGGTGGATGTCGAACCTGTATTTGGTAGGATGAAGGGTGTTTTTGGCGTGCGCAGAGTTCATGTCAGAGGTCAAAAAGTGGTTGAAACCGAGATAGGCTTCCTCCTAATGAGTATGAATCTCACGAAATTGGCTAAGAAATTAGTCCAAGATAATAGAGATAAAAAGAAAAACACAGACAGTACGGCTGGATTTCATCAGAAGCAGCTCAATCTGTCTGTGTTTTTTTTAGTTATTGGCTAGTTATTGGCTAGTTTTTGCCCAGCCTCTTTTTTATTCTATGGATTAAATGACACGTGGACGTGGTCGTAGTGGTTTTCTGTAATGCTTCCACGGTCTGGCATCAAGTTCCAAGTATAAGCTGGACCGTAGATGCTGTCAAATGGCGCATAAAAACGTTGTTTCCAAATAATGTAAGAAATATTTTTCGCACCCATATTGGCAATGGCATATTCTGCTACTTGGTCACCAAGTGCTGAACTTTGCGGTACCATAAAGTCAATAGCCAAACCTTTACCATGGTCGCCAGAATCACCAGGACGGTAACCTGAGAAGGAAGTAATACCGAAGGCACTAGCCACTTCTGCACGGAAGGCTGCTACCTGTGGTTGCAAGCCCACATCATAAGAGCTAGTTGCTGCCTGTGTTTGCGCTGCTGCTTGGGCTTCCGCTGCCGCTTGAGCTTCTGCTGCTGCTGCTTGGGCTTCCGCTGCCGCTTGAGCTTCTGCTGCTGCTTGGGCTTCTGCTGCTGCTTGGGCTTCCGCTGCCGCTTGAGCTTCTGCTGCTGCTTGAGCTTCTGCTGCCGCTTGAGCTTCTGCTGCTGCTTGGGCTTCTGCTGTCGCTTGAGCTTCTGCTGCCACTTGAGCTTCTGCTGCCGCTTGGGCTTCTGCTGCCGCTTGAGCTTCCGCTGTCGCTTGGGCTTCTGCTGCTGCTTGGGCTTCTGCTGCTGGTGCAACTGGAGCTACCGCATCGGCTGGCGTTTCTACTGCTGGTGCAGCTGGAGCAGCTGCCTCGGCTGGCGTTTCTACTGCTGGAGCAACTGGAGCAGCTGCCTCGGCTGGGGTTTCTACTGCTGGCGCTACTGGAGCAGCTGCCTCGGCTGGCGTTTCTACTGCTGGAGTAACTGGAGCAGCTGCCTCGGCTGGCGTTTCTACTGCTGGCGCTACTGGAGCAACTACCTCGGCTGGCGTTTCTACTGCTGGCGTAACTGGAGCAGCTACCTCGGCTGGCGTTTCTACTGCTGGCGTAACTGGAGCTACTGCAGGAACTTCAGCCAAGTTTACAACTGTATTATCAACTGTTGCTTGATTGGTCGTCACATCAACTGTTGCTTGAACTGTTTCTGCTGGATTTTCCTGACTTGGTGTTTCAATTTCAATCTGAGTAACTTGATTATGTTGATCAAGAGTAGCTGTCAAAACTGTATCTGGGAAAATCAAGTTAATATCTGTGATTTGATTGATTTTCGCCAATAGATGCATATCAACATTCATAGCTGAAGCGATAGCACTGAGAGTATCACCATACTTAACCGTATAAGTCAACTGCCCCTCATTGCTTGTAATTTCAGTAATGATTTGCTCCACACTGCGCGGTGTCCACTCCAATGCGAGAACTTGTGGACTAACCATACCAGTTGTGAAAAGTGAAAGTGCCAAGCTTGATGCGTACATCATCTTTTTATTTGTTTGCAAAAGGGAAGTTTTTCTCTTACGACGCATATGCTTTGGTTTTGTAACTCTTTTACGTTTCATCTTCTATTCCTTTTCTGATTTGATAGTTCTATCATACCGAATTCTTATGTGAAAAACAAGCGCCAAAAGGGCTTTTAAATAAACTGTATTGGCCATGTAATCTTAGGCATTTTCTGTTACACGGCTAATATATTTGTCACAGTTCTGTCATATTTCTCGCTAAATTAAGCAACCCCAAAACACTTCTCTAGGCTTCTTCTGGATAAACCAAGCCCCATTCTTTTCGGAGTTGGGTCATGATCTCCATGACATCTTGGGTAAATACTAGGTGCATAGTGTTTTCGATGCCTGCGACAGCTTTTTCCATATCCGCCACTTCATAAGAAAGAGCCTTGGCTGTCTCGCCCGCTTCGATTACCTCCTGACTGCCGTCCTCGGTATAGGTGATGACTGCCTTCTGACCACGTGGATATTCGTAGAGTTCGATGTAGCCCTTGTCGTAGGCAATGGTGCCCCGTTTTGGCTGTTTGGCATGGAGGGTCAGGGCGATGGTCGCCATCTCTCCTGCATCATTGCTGAGCAAAATCCCTACCTGCTCGTCCACACCTGTCGGAGCTAATTTGACCTGGGACAAGACCTGATTTGGCTTTTCCGTCATAAACCAACGGACAAATGACAGAGCGTAGACACCAATATCCAAAAGGGCACCGCCTGCCAAGTTCTTATTGAAAAAGCGGTTGGTCATGTCGTATTCCTTGTAGCTGCCAAAGTTCATCTGGATCATCTTCAAATCTCCAAGCTTGCCACTGGCAACTACTTCACGGAGCTTACGGTAAATAGGCATATGGAAAATGGTCATGGCTTCTGCCAAGATAACCTGATTTTCCTCCGCTAGCTGAATGGCCTCTGCCAATTCTTCTGAATTAAGCGTAATAGACTTTTCGCAGAGAACATGTTTGCCCGCTTTCAAGGCCTTTCTCAAATAGTTGATGTGAGTATTGTGGGGCGTAGAAATATAGATAATGTCTACTTGAGGATCCTCAAAGACCTCATCGATTTCCTTATAGACCTTTTCAATGCCGTACTTCTGGGCAAATTCCACACCCTTGTCATAGGTACGGTTGGCCACAGAGTAAAGATTTCCACCCATAGCCTGCAAGGCTTGCACCAATTCATTGGCGATAACACCTGTTCCCAGGGTCGCCCACTTGTACTGTACTTGTTCTTCCATCGTCTTCCTCACTTTCTCCTACTATTATAGTAAAAACCACCCTTTTCTGCACACTCTAACCTGCATTTGTGATACAATAAGGACATGAATACTCTTGTACTACAGCCATCTGCCCAGCAGAAACAGGCCATGCTAGCCCACTACGACCGCTATCGTCAGGCCAGTAAAAATCCCTATATAGAAGCATTTTTCAAACTGACTGGAGCCAGCCTGTCCATCTATACTTCAGGCAAGGTCGTTTTTCAGGGGGAAATGGCAGAGCAGGAAGCAAGGCGTTGGGGCTATGAGCCAGAAGCCTCTGACCAGACAATCACGCCTGGTCAAAACCTGCCCATGATTGGTACCGATGAAGTTGGAAACGGGTCTTATTTTGGCGGTTTAGCAGTGGTTGCCAGTTTTGTCCACCCAGAAGACCATGCCTTTCTCAAGTCGCTTGGTGTGGATGATTCCAAGAAAATGACAGACCAAAAAATCTACCAAATCACCCCTCTCTTAAAAGAGAAAATCCCCCACCAAGCTCTGCTATTGTCACCCAAAAAATACAACGAAGTCATCGAGCAAGGCTACAATGCGGTGTCTGTCAAGGTCGCCCTACACAATCAGGCTATTTTCCTACTCTTGCAAAAGGGTGTCCAGCCTGAAAAGATTGTCATTGATGCCTTCACTTCCAGCCAAAATTACAAAAAATACTTGAAGAAGGAAGCCAATCAATTTGCCAATCCAGTGACCTTGGAAGAAAAGGCTGAGGGCAAGTATCTGGCTGTGGCAGTTTCTTCTATTATCGCTAGAGCTATGTTTTTGGACAATCTTGTCCAACTTGGCCAGCTAGTCGGCAGAAACCTACCCTCAGGGGCTGGAAGCAAGTCAGATCAGGTTGCAGCCAGCATCCTAAAAGACTATGGCATGGCTGGCCTCAACCAGACCGCCAAACTCCACTTTGCCAACACACAAAAAGCACAAAAGTTATTGAAATGAGGAACCAATATGGGAAAAGGACACACTACAAAACGATTGCCATTGATAGCTTTCCTAGCAGAATGGGGGACGCTCATCCTCTTTATGATTGCCCTATTTGCTAGTCGCTATTTTTTATGGGACCCTGTATCCGTTGATGGACACTCCATGGACCCTACGCTTCAACACCAAGAAAAATTGGTGATGCTCAAGACAACCGCTATCGACCGTTTTGACATTGTCGTGGCCAGCGAAACAGACAGCAATGGCAAGGAAAAACTGATTGTCAAACGGGTAGTCGGTATGCCCGGCGACACCATTCGCTATGAAAACGATGTTCTCTACATCAATGATCAGGAAGTTGACGAGCCTTACTTAGATGAATATCTCGCTGCATTCCAGAAAGATAAACTTCAAGAAGTCTATTCTTACAACAAACAATTCCAAGCTGTGGCCCAATCTGCTGAAGCTTTCACACAAGATGCCAATGGTTACGTAGACTTTACCGTGACAGTCCCAGAAGGACAATACTACCTGATGGGAGATGACCGCCTCGTATCACTAGATAGCCGTAGCGTAGGAACCTTCTCACGAGAGAAAATCAAGGGAGAAGTCGTCTTCCGAATGTGGCCTTTCAATCGTATTGGAACTGTCGATTAACACAAACAAGTTTGGAGCACTGTTCCAAACTTCTTTTTTCACTATTTTAGGAAATATTCTCTATGAACGAAGTTTATTTTACCGGTACTATTGACCGGATCATTTTTGAAAATCCTAGTAATTTTTACAAAATCCTGCTCCTTGAGATTGAGGAAACAGACGCAGACTATGACGATTATGACATCATTGTGACCGGCACCATTGCCGATGTCATTGAGGGGGAGGATTATCGCTTTTATGGCAATCTAGTCACCCATCCCAAGTACGGTCAGCAGCTGCAAATCACGCGCTACGAACGCAGCAAGCCCACTTCTGCTGGCCTAGTCAAGTATTTTTCTAGTGACCATTTTAAAGGAATTGGTCGAAAAACAGCCGAGAAAATTGTTGAGCTCTATGGCGATGATACTATTGATAAGATTTTGGCTGAGCCTGAAAAACTGACCCAAATTTCTGGTCTATCCAGCAAAAATAGGCAAGCCTTTATCGAAAAACTCCGCCTCAATTATGGAACGGAGCTGATACTAGCCAAACTAGCTGAATACGGCATTCCTAATAAGCTAGCCTTTCAAATCCAAGACCAGTACAAGGAAAAAACACTCCAAATTATTGAGGAAAATCCCTATCAACTAGTCGAAGATGTACAGGGACTTGGCTTTACCATTGCCGATAGGATTGCGGAAAACCTGGGAATTGCCAGTGACTCTCCCCAGCGTTTTCGGGCTGGTATGCTCTTTAGCCTCATTCATCGCTCTATGGAAACAGGTGATACCTATGTGGAGGCTAGAGATTTACTAGAAGCTACCCTTGAACTGCTGGAAAAATCCCGCCATACCGAACTTGACCCTGCTGCTGTTGCCCAAGAATTGACCGGTCTGATAGAAGATGGCAAGGTCCAACAAGAAGGCACCAAGATTTTCGACAACAGCCTCTACTTTGCCGAACATGGTATCCATAAAAACCTGACCCGCCTGATGGGAAAAAATGGCTTCAAGCCCTTCCCACGCGCAGACGTTGAGGCTGCCATAGCAGAGCTGGAAACCATATCCTCCCTAACCTATGATGATATTCAAAAAGAGGCCATCGTTCAAGCCATTATCAATCCTCTTTTCATTCTGACAGGTGGACCAGGAACAGGAAAAACAACGGTTATCAACGGTATTATCGCAGTCTATGCCATCTTGCATAAGATTGACCTGACGCGCAACCGAGAAGAATGCCCTGTCCTCCTAGCCGCTCCAACTGGACGAGCAGCCAGACGAATGAATGAATTGACAGGCCTGCCTTCCGCCACCATCCACCGCCATCTCGGTCTGGTAGAAGGACAGGAAGAATCCTACCGTGATGATTATTTGGATGCCGACTTTATCATCGTGGATGAGTTTTCTATGGTCGATACTTGGTTGGCAAACCAACTCTTCCAGAACATCTCATCTCAAACCCAAGTTCTGATTGTCGGCGATGCGGAGCAATTACCCTCTGTCAGTCCCGGTCAGGTCCTAGCTGACCTCTTAAAAATTGACAAGCTCCCCAGCATCACTCTAGAACGCATCTATCGTCAATCCGATGATTCGACCATTGTTACCCTAGCCAGCCAGATTCGCCAAGGGGCCTTGCCGAGCGATTTCCGTGAGAAAAAGGCTGATCGCTCCTATTTTGAAGCGCAAAACGAACAAATTCCAGCCCTGATTGAACGCATTGTCGGCGCAGCTATCAAGTCAGGCATCCCTGCAAACGAGGTCCAAATCCTCGCACCCATGTACCGTGGTGCCGCAGGCATTGACCAACTCAACACCATGACCCAGGCCCTGCTCAATCCTCTAGAAGACGGAGAGCTAGAATTCCTCCACAACGAACAGGCCTTCCGACAAGGCGACCGGGTCATCCATCTGGTCAACGATGCCGAGGCCAATGTCTTCAATGGCGACTTGGGCTACATCACCGACCTCTTGCCTGCCAAGTACACCGACTCCAAGCAGGACGAGATTACCATCAACTTCGACGGTAGCGAGGTCAACTATCCCCGTAACGAATGGTACAAGATTACCCTGGCCTATGCCATGTCCATCCACAAGTCCCAAGGCAGTGAGTTCCAGGTCGTCATCCTTCCCATCACCCGCACCAGCCACCGCATGCTCCAGCGCAACCTGGTCTACACTGCCATCACCCGCTCCAAGAGCAAACTCATCCTCCTAGGTGAAATCTCCGCCTTCGACTACGCCGTCAAAAACGCTGGCACCCTCCGAAAAACCTATCTGGTCCCACGTTTCCAAGGGGAAATGGCAGAGCAGGACAGCAAGGAAAGCCTGACAGAAAACAACGAAAGCAAAACAGCCACAGCCACGCAAACCCAGCCCCCTGTCCAGTCAGATAAACCAAAACAAACAGAGCCCGTAACCGAAAACAGCCAGCAACTATCCCTTCTTGACCAAGACCAGCCAGAAAAAACAAGTGGACAACCCAGAGAATATATTCTGACAGTGGACAACCTGCTAACCATCGACCCCATGATTGGTATACAGCAAACAGATATCGAGGAGTTTTTCAGCTCTAAGTAACAAATATATTTCTTTTGTTACGAAAATATTACAAATGTTACAAAATTATGTTGACAGACTTGTTTTTATTTGCTATACTCTATTTATAAATGGAATGTATAAACGGAGGTCATTCAAATGAAAAAGATATTCAACTATTCAGTATTGTTGCTTTCTGTAACCTGTCTCTTAACAGCTTGCACATCAAAAACGCAAGAAAGTAAATCAGAGACAGCTACAAGCAAAACTAGTCAATCAAGTACCAAACAGACTAGCTCCTCTCAGCCTGCTAGTTCCCAAGAAACGACAACCGAAACCAGTTCATCTGCAGAGGCTAGTCAACAAGTACAACAAGCACAACAAACCCAGGAAACTCAGGGCTCTCAAGCCGAAGAAAGTGTCCTAAGTACTGAAACAACACACACTCAGCTCCTAACCCTACCAGCTACAACTATTCCCGCTGACCTAGTTGGAAAATGGCAAGGAAGCAGTCAACAAGCTCGTTATGTTGAGGTCACTATCAGCGCAGACGGTACCTTTACGACTTACGAAGATTTTCGTCAAAGTGAAGATGAGGAAGAGGAACACCTCATCCACACCTACACAGCTCGAGTGACCGACCTAGTAGAGTATAGCCCAAACCACTACCTCATCCGTGGACTTGAGGGCGAAGGTTCTGCCCTCCTCCCAGGAGTAACTGGACTGGGTGGACGTATTGCGCCAGGATTTATCCTAGAGAATGGACAGTACAAGGTCCTCATGTGGGGAAATCCTTTCGACCCATCTATAGAAGCCAAATATGACCTGGTATCAGAACCTCATGTATATGTGACCTTGGACAAGGTAGAATAGTAGAGTACATGTCACATTATTAAAAAGCGAACAGAATTCTGTGCCCAGCAGGGATTCTGTTCGCTTTTTTTGCTTAACTGGATTCTTTCCCATCCCACTCATCAAATCGAGACAATGAGCGTAGCTTTTGAATTTCAATGAGTATTAGCCAAAATCCAATAAAATATAGTTACACCTCTTCAAAAACTACCTTTTCCAAAATTTCTGCAAATTGCTCGGACTGGACTTCTGGGAAATAGTTGAGGCAATTGGCTGTCGCAAAAGCTGCTGCTTCTTTCAAGAAGATTTCGGGTTCTTGTCCTTGGCTGATGCCCTTGACTAGCAAACCCAAGTAGAAATCCCCTGCCGCAATGGGATTTCGTGTTTCTTTCTTAGGCGACTGGATTCGGAAAAACCGTTGCCCAATTTTGGCCAGACTACCCTTGCCTCCCATGGTAATGATGATATTGTCATGCGGCGTGACTTCTTTTAATATCCGCAAAATATCCTCTGGACTTTCTTCATCTAGCTCTGGATAGATGTCCTTGAGTTCTTCGTTATTGATTTTAATCAGGGCTGGGCGAGCTTGATAAGCTGCGCGTAAAGCTGGTCCACTGGTGTCCACTATGGTTAAAACCTCTGGGTATTTTTCAATAAACTGCTGGATATAGTCGTCAGGCATGCCCTTCATCAGACTGCCTGAAAAGACTAGGATGTCGCCAGCCTGCAAACTCTTTTCAATCTGCTGGGTAAATTGATTGAGCAGTTCCTCTGTCAATTCAAAGCCCTTTTCATAGAAGAGCACCACGTCTCCTGTGCTGGTTTCCACATAGATATTGCAGGTTCGAGTATTCTGGTCATTTTCAACCACCTGCAAATGATTTCCCTTTTGGACGTTGAGGTCTTGGATATAGCGACCAATCTGCCCACCCAAAATGGTATGAATGGTATAGTCGGTCACGCCATTTTCACGCAGGGCATAGGCTACGTTGAAGCTCTTGCCACCTGGATAATCCCTGACCTCTGTCGGACGGAGGGGGATATTCTTTTCAATCTTCTCCACAAGCAAGGTGCGGTCTAGGGCTGGATTGGGACAAATCAAGTGAATCATAGAAGTCTCCTTTTTGTTTTTGTACATATTATTATACTATATAAAACAAAAAAATAAAAAAGATAATTCCAAGACGGAACTATCTTTTAAAATTATATAGTCTTAATAAAAAATTTAGGCTAGTTAATACATTCGGGATTGGCGTAACATTCTAGAAATATTTCAAGATTGTTTTCTTACTATTAACTAAAGACTTGCCGACTTCTATATCGCTCGATCTAGCTCTTTTACATCTCTCCTATTATTCAAATTCAACTTCCTCATTCAAGCTATTGAATAGTTCTACTTGAGCTTCTACTTCCAATCTATGCACAAGCCAACCTCTTAATTCCGCCTGCTGTATAAAGTCTTCTATCCGATTTTTGCCATGTAACTCTTTTAAGGTGACAACGACACCAAATCGAATGCCCTTACCGTCTCCTTTCTTCAATCGCTCAACTGTTTTAACACTCATTCCCCACTGAGGATTTGCTCGATTCAGAATCGGTTTATTTCGCTTACGGGAATTAAACTTTTCTCCGATATGCTTCACATTGTCCCATTTTCTAAATAAATGACGGGCTGCATTTTCTTTCACATAGCCTGGAGCATCTTCAGCATGCTGATTATCGTTATTAATAGCATCAATTCCATTTTCTTTCAATCTTCCAAAAGTAATCTGCAGCTCTGTATTTGTATAATCTACGCCCTGATTTCTCGAACAGTTAGGGAAATAGCACATAGTAGCTTTTGCAACATAGGGATAGTGTTCTTTAGATATTGGAACAGGAAAGTCATAGTTGTACGTATCGTATGCTTTTGAAACATCAGATACAATAAATTTTATTTCATCATCAGGTGTAGTGAGAATGTCTTTCATTTTTATCGGTAGGATACCGTTGCCAATCAGAGATCTTTCAGCAAATGTTTTTTTATCATTCCATGGTATGGCTGAATCAATCAATAAAGCCTTTGCTTCCTCACGATTTAATCCCATTATATGAATCAGATAAGCCATTTTTCTAGCAACTAAAGGGGCTGCAAAACTAGTGCCAGCTACTCGCGCCATGCCTAGTGGTTCACAAACGTTTATAAAATCACCATTCCCACCACCATAGTATGATAGGTCTGGTTTTATGAAGAAAGATAAGACGACTCCTTCACGAGAATATGAAACAGTGTTATTATTAAAATCAACAGAGTTAACAATGAGTGAATTCAGCGAATCCGCGGGTGCACCAATTTTTTTTCTTTGCCCTTTTGGAGCTGTTCCGTTTGTACCTGCAATAATGAAAATGACATCATTTTCAAATTGAATCTCATCCAGCAAAGCCCCCTCTACAGAAATAAAGTTTTCCCTAATTTCATCATTAGAACCAAGCGAAAGGTTCCAAACTTTAATGTCGGGGTTTTGGGATACTATCTCTCTAATTAGCTTAATAATAGTAAATGAATTGAACCCGCTCTGTAAGGATACACCAAAGTGTTTCACCCTAAACCTTCCGCATCCATCGTTTAGATTAGGATTTAAACTAGCTCCATCCACAATTAATGAGGATACCGCTGTTCCATGCTGATAATCTTGACTCACTTTCCTAATATCCGGTGATATTAAATCATGATATTCCACCCATTCATTAAAGTATACTCGTTCATCAAATAAGGTGTCAATCACGCCAATAGTCGGTTCAATCGTTGGTGATGGAAAATCTTCAAACAAAGCGCTACCTGCATTGTAAAAATCTTCTGGGGATAAGGCAGAAAAATCTTCTACAATCATTGATACTAAATAAGGGGCTTTGGATAGTAGTAACTCAATATTTTTTTCATCAAGTAAAACTGTTGTTTGATTCATAACACTGGCTTCTGAAACATCAATGTCTAATTGTCTCAATAACGTTACAATATCTACCTCCACTTCATAAAAGGTAACAATGGAATTCTGAATATCAGAAACTTGAGCATACTCAATACCAAACTCTTTGATAAAACAAGAATCTCTTAGATATTTTTTGAAATTTGTTTTTGATATACCATATTTTAGAAAGTCAATGTGATTAAAAGTTGAAGAGTCCGAAAACATTTCTGAGGTAATGGCCGTATCAGCAAAATAATCAGAGAATATCTTTAGAGCTTTTTCAGAATAGTCAATTGTTTTTTTTAATACAATACTCGAGATATAGTGCGTAATAATATGACAATTTTTACCTTCATTAAATTTCGCTCCTACAATGGTATTATTTGGAACTGGATTTCCACCTCCAACATTGAAATAACCTTCAATGCGATTACTTTTAGCTACAATTCGATTATAATATACACTAACGAGAATACCATCAATAATCGTATTGTTGATCCAATACTTTTCTACTTTTTTCAAAGAGGCATGAAGATTCTCCAAATGATATAATGTAATCTTCGAATCTTTTGGTAGTTTTTTAATAACTGGTCCAGGTGCTTTGGATTTTTGAGTAAAATTTTTCCCACGTAATGTCAATAATGTATTCATCTTAACCCTCGCTTAATTCACGTGAAACACTGCTTTTTGAAATACCTGTTAAAATTTCAATTTCTCGAATTGTAAAACCTAATTTTGATAACTTATGAATCGTTAAGTTTTTTCCAACATGTAAACTTCGTAAAAGACGCTTCTGATAATCATGCGGATCTGAAGGATCGCTAAAAGCCAATGATGTGCGTATCAAGTTTCTTAAATCACCAGGATTAGGAATTAACGGAGAACTATAAATAATCTTTTTAAACAACTTTAAATCTCGTGCCGCATTTTTAAACTGCTTCAATAAGTCTGTCAATATTACTGTTGCAACCTCAACCTTATCATCATCTGAATAACGATCGAAATCTATGGTTGCATCAAATCGACGGATGACAGCCTTGTCCAGATTTTCAAATAAATTTGTGGTCGCAATCAACACAATTTCAGACGATAGCCTATCTAATTCTTTTAGAAATGCAGAAGTTACTCGTCCCATTTCTCGTAGATCGTTCTGATTCACTCTGTCCAGTACTATAGAATCAATTTCATCAAATAAGATAATATAATTTTGTTTGAATGGTAGATTATTGATTTCATCAAAAAGAGTTACTAAGTTTTTTACCGTTTGTCCCAACTTACTATCTACCAGGTGACTAAAGTCTACTACAAGTAATTCTTTGCCAATAAGCCTAGCCACCTGTTTTACACTTTCTGTTTTTCCAGTACCCGGTGACCCTACAAATAAAAATTTATTTATTCCAATTTGATGATTGACTGCGTTTATAATACCTTTTAAGTCATTCATGATGGAAAGAGGTAGTGGCAGTGGACCAATATCTAATTTGATAGGTGTCAAATATTCACTTGAATGTTCTACTTGAGGGACAAATCTATCATTTTTAGAAATCAACCCCATAATATACTGTGCAAGTTGTGAATCACCTTTTTTATCGAAACCTCGAGCAATTGTTATACTTTGATTTCTGAATTCCGTCTCCTTACCTTCATAATGATACTTTATTAAATCTAGAACATCAGATTTTTTCATAACCTCATCCTCCTTAAATCAAGAATACATCATAACTGGGACAAAGTCAATAATTTTGGGACAAAATAAAAGCGAACATTTTGTACTTTTATACTCTCCTCACTTTCTAGATTTTTCCATGTTCTTGAGTTTTATACTGAGGCTGGCTGACTTATTTTCCAACTTCCTACCATATAATTGGCATCGTAAGTAAAGACAAATGGTAAAACAACCTTTACTTGTTTCAATTATATGGTATCCTCCTAGTTTCTAATGTAATTCTTAAGAGCCTGTACTCTCAGCTCAGCCCTTCCACCTAAGGCCAGTTTTCCAGCTACTCTTCGTCAGTTTTTTCAAAATACAGTCAGTATTCCCTCAAAAAATCTGCCTTGATGAGTGAAAAACTGTCTCTTATCAAAAAACACTTTACTTGTGAATACGGGTTCTAAAAAAATCGAGAAGCTTATCACTCCTCGATTATGTTTTATTTAATTTGCAAATACAGAAATACGTTCCTGCTTATAACCACCTTTTTCAGCAATGTCAACCAAAGCCACCGCATAGTCTGCGTAGCTGATATAGCTTTGACCTTGAGCATTGAGTTGGAAGACCTCACCAGCAAGGGTATAGGCACCTGATTTAGGACCTTCAGCATCAAAATCAGCAGCTGGGCTGATATAGGTCCAGTTGATAGCTGTCGCCTGACGATAGAGGTCTAGACCAGCACCCATAGCCTCAGCGATTGGTAGGTATTCTGCAGGGAAATCTGGTGCATCCTTGAGCATAGCTGTTTGGCTCTCATCTAGATAGAGGCTACCTGCCCCACCAACTACCAAGAGGCGAGTTGGACTATCAGCAAGAATGGTTGCTAGATGCTCAGCCAATCGACTGTGACCTGGCAAGGTTTCTGGCGTCCAAGCACCAAAGGCATTGACTACTACATCAAATCCCGCCAAGTCTTCCTTGGTCAAATCCAAAGCGTCTTTTTGGATCACTTCTTGGGCCGCACTCTTATTTTCAGAACGAACAATGGCCGTCACCTGATGACCACGCTCTACTGCTTCCTTGGCAATAGCTTGACCCGCTTGACCGTTGGCTGCGATAATTGCTAATTTCATATTGTATACCTCACTTATTTTGTTGTAATATTTTTATTTACAACAACAGTATAAACTTGTTTAGTTGTAATGTCAAGTGTTACAACCAAAAAATTAAAAAAATCACCACAAAGATGATTTTTCTTGAAATATGGCTACAATTCTGCCAATAAATCAGCAATGGTCGTTTGTCCCAACTCTCTTTCCAGTGCCGACTGGGCATTTTCCAAACGGCTATCTAGTAGGGGATGAATATTTCGGCCTACCGGACAGTTTGGATTGGGCTGCTCATGAAAGCCGAAGAGTTGTCCCTTCTCTCCAAACAACTCTACAGCCTGATAAACATGCAAAAGTGTAATCTGGTCCGGAGCCTGTGCCAAGCGGGCCCCACCAACCCCACGCGCCACCTGAACCAAGCCAGCCTCCTTAAGCTGAGCCAGAATATTGCGGATAATAACAGGATTGACTCCGACACTACCTGCTATGCTGGTGCTGGTCTGTTTTTCCTTTTCTCCCTCCAAGGCCAGCAAGACCAACATATGACTGGCAATGGTAAATCTACTCGATAGTTGCAATTTGATTATCTCCTTCCATGAAATTGGTAACGGTCACCCCTAATAAGCGGATCCCTTTTTCAGCCTGCCCAACCTCTTCAAATAGTTGCCGAACTTCTCTTTCAATCACATCCACTTGATCCGTTGTTTCTTCCAAACTATGCCGTTTTGTCAAGGTCGAAAAATCCCCATAACGAACCTTCAAGACAATGGTCCTTCCTTTTTTCTCATTTCTTTCTAAACTAGTTGCAACCCGTTGGCAGAGGCTGACCAGTTCTTTCATCACATCTTCATCACGATAAAGGAGCTTACGGTAGGTTTTTTCCTTACCGATAGACTTGCGCACTCGATTGGGTTTGACTGGACTATTTGAAATGCCCCTGGCCTTCCGATACAAATCATAACCAAAACGACCAAATGTATCAATCAAGACCATTTCTGGCACATCCAGCAAATCCTGCCCTGTGTAAACTCCCATCTCCTGCAGGCGTTCCACCGTTTTCTTGCCGACACCGTGGAATTTGTCAACAGGCAGGGAAGCCAGTACGCCAACCGCATCCTCTGGCAAAATCAAGGTCAAGCCGTGCGGCTTTTCCATATCTGAGGCAATTTTGGCTAGGAATTTATTGTAGGAAACACCTGCAGAGGCTGTCAAATGGAGTTCATTCCAGATGTCGTATTGGATTAGTTTTGCGATTTTGACCGCTGACCCGATTCCCAGCTTATTTTCCGTCACATCCAGATAGGCCTCGTCAATGGACATGGGCTCAACTAGGTCCGTATAACGATGAAAAATCTCCCTGACCTGCCGCCCTACTTCCTGGTATTTTTCATAATTGCCAGAAATAAAAATCGCTTGAGGACAACGCTCATAGGCTTCTTTTGAGGACATGGCTGAGTGAATACCAAAGGCACGCGCCTCATAATTACAGGTAGACACGACTCCCCTACCGCCAGACAGCCGCGGATCCGCCCCAATGATAACAGGCTTGCCTTTCAAATCGGAATTATCCCTAACCTCAATAGCAGCAAAAAAAGCATCCATATCTATATGAATAATTTTTCGAGATAAATCATTGATTAAGGGAAAAATTAACATGAAGACTCCTTTCTGCTAGATTTGCAATTCAGAATATTATACACCATTTCACAAAAACTTTCATATTTCATAAACCAAGGACCTGATTTTTATTAGGTTTTAGACCAATGAAAATACATCTGTATTTTCGACTTATTTTCATAAATTTTGAAAGTTTTTTCAATCCACTTTCAAGCATTTTTATCTTGTGGAAAGTGTTTCCAAATGGTATAATAAAGGCATGTTGGTGTTATACCAAAATGTATTAAAGGAGAATCCTCATGTCAACAAAAGTTAAAACTAAGAATGTTGCTGAAGACATTTTCGCTCAAGCCTGGGAAGGCTTTAAAGGTGTAGACTGGCAAGAAAAAGCTAGTGTGACACGTTTCGTTCAAGCTAACTACACTCCTTATGATGGAGATGAGAGCTTCCTTGCAGGTCCAACTGAGCGTTCACTTCATATCAAAAAAATCATTGAAGAAACAAAAGCTGGTTACGAAGATACTCGTTTCCCAATGGACGTAGATCGTGCTACATCTATTGCTGACATCCCAGCTGGTTTCATCGATAAAGAAAACGAACTCATCTTCGGTATCCAAAACGATGAGCTATTCAAACTCAACTTCATGCCACGTGGTGGTATTCGTATGGCTGAAACAACACTTATCGAAAACGGCTATACTCCAGACCCACTTCTTCATGAAATCTATACAAAACACGCTACAACTGTAAACGACGGTATCTTCCGTGCTTACACAGCTGACATCCGCCGTGCTCGCCACTCACACCACGTTTCTGGTCTTCCAGATGCTTACTCACGTGGCCGTATCATCGGTATGTACGCTCGTTTAGCTCTTTACGGAGCAGACTACTTGATGGAAGAAAAAGTAGCTGACTGGAACGCGATTACTGAAATCGACGAAGAATCAATTCGTCTTCGCGAAGAAATCAACATGCAGTACCAAGCCCTTCAACAAGTTGTACGCTTGGGTGACAACTACGGTGTTGACGTTCGTAAACCAGCGATGAACACCAAAGAAGCTATCCAATGGACAAACATTGCTTTCATGGCTGTTGCCCGTGTGATTAACGGTGCGGCAACTTCTCTTGGTCGTGTGCCTATCGTTCTTGACATCTATGCAGAACGTGACTTGGCTCGCGGTACATTTACTGAATCAGAAATCCAAGAATTCGTTGATGACTTCGTATTGAAACTCCGTACAGTGAAATTCGCTCGTACAAAAGCCTTCGACGAAATCTACTCTGGTGACCCAACTTTCCTTACAACTTCTATGGCAGGTATGGGTAACGATGGTCGTCACCGTGTTACTAAGATGGACTACCGTTTCTTGAACACACTTGACAACATCGGTAACTCTCCAGAACCAAACTTGACAGTTCTTTGGTCTGACCAACTTCCATACGCATTCCGTCGCTACTGTATGGCAATGAGCCACAAACACTCTTCTATCCAATATGAAGGTGTAACTACAATGGCCAAAGACGGTTATGGTGAAATGAGCTGTATCTCTTGCTGTGTGTCACCACTTGACCCAGAAAGCGAAGACAAACGCCACAACATCCAATACTTCGGTGCTCGTGTAAACGTCCTTAAAGCTCTTCTTTCAAGCTGGAACAACGGTTACGACGATGTGCACAAAGACTACAAGGTATTTGACGGTGTAGAACCAAACACATCTGAGGTCTTTGACTATGACCAAGTTGTGAAAAACTTCGAAATCGCTCTTGACTGGTTGACTGATACTTATGTAGATGCCATGAACATCATCCACTACATGACTGACAAGTACAACTATGAAGCAGTTCAAATGGCCTTCTTGCCAACTCACCTTCGTGCAAACATGGGCTTCGGTATCTGTGGTTTCGCAAACACCGTTGACTCATTGTCAGCTATCAAGTACGCACAAGTGAAACCAATCCGTGACGAAGATGGCTTCATCTACGACTACGAAGTAACAGGTGACTTCCCACGCTACGGTGAGGATGATGACCGCGTAGATGACATCGCGAAATGGCTCATGGAAGCATTCTTCTCACGTTTGAACAAACACAAACTCTACAAGAATGCAGAAGCAACTGTGTCTATCTTGACCATCACTTCAAACGTTGCTTACTCTAAACAAACTGGTAACTCTCCAGTTCACCGTGGTGTATTCCTCAACGAAGATGGCTCTGTCAACACTTCTAAAGTAGAATTCTTCCCACCAGGTGCTAACCCAACTTCTAAATCACGTGGCGGGTGGTTGCAAAACTTGAATACTCTTTCTAAACTCAACTTCAAACATGCCAACGACGGTATCTCATTGACAACTCAGGTTTCTCCAAAAGCTCTTGGTAAGACCTTCGATGAGCAAGTTGCAAACTTGGTAACCATCCTTGACGGATACTTCGAGCAAGGTGGTCAGCACGTTAACTTGAACGTTATGGACTTGAACGATGTTTATGACAAGATTATGGCAGGTGAAGATGTTATCGTTCGTATCTCTGGATACTGCGTAAACACTAAATACCTCACTAAAGAGCAAAAAACTGAATTGACACAACGTGTCTTCCACGAAGTTCTTTCAATGGACGACCACGCTGCTGAAGTTTCAGGTCAAGCTTAATCAAACAAAAACAAAAGGACTTGCACACGCAGGTCCTTTTAGCTATGTGAAAAATCCTCCCGCTTGTTGCGGAAGGATAGAAGGAAATTCGGAAGGATGTATAGAGGATTTTCGGAAGGGTACAGAACCGGTTCATAAAAAAATCCTCCTGAAATCCGATTCAAGAGGAGGGAGTGAGAAAGAACTCAATTGGTCAAAAAAGAGTTCGTCAACAAGTCTTTATTTCTAGTTATTGAGCTGAAACAGTCTATCCCCAGACTGTTTCACTCCCACCCCCGTATAGTTCCAACTGTCTGGGAGACAGTTGGAAGTTGGAAATAGAGCTCACAAGGTTCGCTACAAACAGGTTCACTGAACCTTGTGAGCTTGGAAATGAAGCGAACTCTGTTCGCAACAGTCGTAAGGTCAGATTTGGAGTGTAAGACACGAATTACTGAGATTTGCTTTGCAAATCTTATCTCCAACCTTTAACAGTCCACTAGACTGTTAAAGCCAATCAACCACTGCGCTGAGATGTTGACACGAACTCTAAGAAGCGAGGCTGGACTTTTTGCCCAGCCTCTTAGTTATTGTAAATGTAGGTGATTTCACCTGGTGTATCCGTTGGATTGAACC
The DNA here is from genome assembly GCF_002964575.1 of Streptococcus suis. GTDB lineage: Bacteria > Bacillota > Bacilli > Lactobacillales > Streptococcaceae > Streptococcus > Streptococcus suis_R. The sequence continues at coordinate 18,544 of NZ_POQQ01000038.1, forward strand.
AGCCACGGAAATTATCCACCCACTGTTGTCCACGGTAGTTGGCTTCGAGAACTTGGATTTGTCCTTCTTCATTGACAGCTGTCACATAGGCAACGTGTCCTAAATCACCATCATTCCAGGAAATAATAGCCCCGACTTCTGGCACTGTTCCTGTACGGAAACCATCACGTGCCGCATTGGCACCCCAAGAAGCCGCATCGCCCCACCAGTCACCTGCCCAAGAAGCGACTTTCTGTACGCCCCAAGTACATTGACCAACAGGATAGTTGATACCAGGCTCATATTCATAACCAGGAAGATAGTAGCTATCGCTACTTGTATCGACAGCTTGACCCCAAATGGTTTCTGTCAATCTTAAAATCTGACCAGGATGTAGGGCTGTTTCTAAGGTCAACTGGTTTTGCTCTAGCAACTCATAAATGTTCAATGAAAAAGCATCTGCGATTCCATAAAGGGAATCTCCCTCTTGAACAACATAGTCAGATTGACCTGCACTAGCTTCTACAACCTCTGCTTCAACATAAGCTTGACCTGGCACTTCTAGGGATTGACCCGGTGTGATTAGACCTAGAAGGTCCAATCCGTTGGCTTCCGCTAATTGATATGGATCTACGCCATACTGGTCTGCAATCGAGTAGAGTGAATCTCCCTCCGCCACAATATGACTATTTGCTTGCACACTATAGGTAGCCATAAGAGTAGTTACCAGACCTGCTAATAACAAGGACGACTGACAAATATACTTTTTCATTTTACACCTCCAATTCATATTCTCATTTTACCAATATTTTCACCGAAAAAAATGTCAAATTGGTTACAAATTGCTAACGGTTTCTTCTCTAGCTTTATCCCTCAAACTATCTGGGTATCTTACAACTATCCCTATCTAATTCTCCCCGTCCAAGACCTGCCGTATCAGGGCCATGACCTGATTTCGATCCAATTTCCATTGGACACGAACGTCCTTTTCAAAAGTCCGATTAGAAAGGAAAATCGCAGCCTTCTGCAAGGGACGATTATACATGATAAAGGTCCCCGTATAACCCGTATGAGACAACCAATCCCCCTTCTTGTCCCAGGCCAGCGACCGCTTGCGCTTGTCATCAAAACCATAGTCCTGGGTCAAGTCTGCCGCAAAGTCCTCTGTCAGATAGTGCTCTAAGAAGATTTCCAAATCCCTGACCGTCGAAAAGAGACCCGCACTACCCGCATGGTGACCTAAGACACGCGCCTTGGGGTCATGCACCACACCTGCCGTGACCCCACGCACCGTCGGCACCGCCTGACTGACAGGACCATAAGAGGTTTGGGACATGCCAAAGGGCTCTAAAACATCCTGTCTGATCAGCTGGTCCAGACTAGCTCCACCAAGTTCCTCCAGCAAAAAGCCCAGCAGGAGAAAATTGATGTCTGTATAGAGAAAATCTTTCTTGTCTGTTACAGTAATCTTCAAAATCGCTTCCTTGAGCTGGTCGGCATCCAGACTATCCCGATTGGGAATGAAAGGATCGATACCACTAGTATGGGTCAATAATTGCCGAATGGTGACCTTACTATCCGCAAAGGCTGGATAATAGGACTGCAAGGTCCTATCTAGCTCCAAAGCTCCGCTATTAACCAGAAAAGTCGCAAGAGTCCCTACTCCAACCACCTTGGAAACAGATGCCAAATCATAGGTCAAACCCGCCTCAACTGGCGTCTGACCATCCTGGGTTCCCAGATAGTACTCCTGCCACTGACCCTTAGAAAAAAGAGCCAGACTGGCACCAGGATAGACCCCTTGCTCAATCTGCTCTGAAATCTTGTCTAAAATTGCTTGTCTCATTTTTCAAACCACAATTCAATACCGCTTGGGTCAACCGTTTGGATAAAGCTTTCTTTTTTGTCTTTGAAGAAGGGACCTTCCAAGTGGCTTTCCAAGTTTGCCCAGTCAAAATCCTGCTCAACAGGGAAACGCAAGCTATCCAAATCCCAAACTTGTTCTGCTGGAGTGACTAGGTCCTCCCCTTCTGCTCCAACAAAACGCAAAAAGGCCTGGTTAGGTAGAATAGCCTCATAAAAAGCCTGACTAACACTTGCTTGTGGGGTATTGATCCAAACAGACTCCACCACAAAAGCCGTCAAACCTGAAAAATCAGCTTGACCAGTAAAATGCACGGGCGGAAGAATAGCTGTCAACTCCTCAACAGCTTGTTCAGCATGAAGTAAGAAGCTATCTCCCTCTGGAGAGAGAGCCTCAAAACCAAAACCATTTTTCCCCTTGTAGAGCTTGGTAAACACAGTTCCTCGAGCTAGCAAGGCTTCAATTTCACTGGCTTCTTCGACCTTGATGACCAGTTTATTTAATTTTTTAAGTCCCTTAACCGCACGGGTACGATTGCCCGGCGATTCCATCAAAACCAATCTTGTTGCTGGACTAGTTTTGTCCCCAAAATCAGCAAATGGTCCATCTTCTAGCTTTACTTTCATTCCTAGTTGTTCTTCTAGGAAGGCTTGATTGAGCCCACGATTATTCACTCTTAAAACGGGCACAATCTCATCATTTTTTCTCAACACGATAATTCTTCTTTCTCAATAATACTAGAATATTGTATAAAAAAAATCACTATTTTACAACTAATTATACTGTCATTTTCTACATAGATATACGAATATTCTCTTGACAAATCTTAGACAAAGCTACTTTTATCCGATATAATAGTTACTATAGATTATGCACAGAAAAAGAGGAAAATACATGCGTTTTAACCAATTTTCTTTCATTCCAAAAGAACAAACTCTTGCCCTAGAGGAGCTAACAGCCCTTGGTTTTGAACTACAGACCAATTTTAGTCCCAAGAAGAATCTAGAAGTCTTTGTCAGAAGATGCCATTTCCTGACTGCCAATACAGACTTTGCCCTGTCCAACATGATTGCGGACTGGGATACGGACCTGCTGACCTTCTTCCAGTCTGACCGTGAGTTGACAGACCAGATCTTCTATCAAGTGGCCTTTCAGTTGCTGGGATTTGTGCCTGGTGTGGACTACACCGATGTGGAGGAATTCCGCAAGACCAGCCAGTTTCCTATTGTCTACGGAGATGTCATCGATAACCTCTACCAACTCCTCAATACCCGTACCAAGTCTGGAAACACCTTGATTGACCAGCTGGTCAGCGACGACCTAATCCCAGAGGACAATCGCTACCACTTCTTCAACGGCAAATCCTTGGCCACTTTTTCAACTAAAAACCTCATTCGTGAAGTAGTCTATGTCGAAACACCTGTCGATACGGCTGGGACTGGGCAGACTGACATTGTCAAGGTTTCCATTCTCCGTCCGCACTTTGACGGGAAAATCCCTGCGGTGATTACCAACAGTCCTTATCATCAAGGAGTGAACGATGTAGCCAGCGACAAGGCCCTGCATAAGATGGAAGGGGAGTTGGCGGAAAAACCAGCTGGCACCATTGAGGTCAATCAGACCAGCATCACCAAGCTAGACTTGGACAAACGGGACCTGCCTGTCAGCCCTGCCACTGAAAAACTAGGCCACATTACTTCTTACTCCCTCAATGACTACTTCCTCGCTCGCGGCTTCGCCAGCCTCCATGTGTCTGGTGTCGGCACCCTGGGCTCGACGGGCTACATGACATCCGGCGATTACCAGCAGGTGGAGGGCTACAAAGCGGTGATTGACTGGCTGAACGGTCGCACCAAGGCCTACACAGACCACACTCGCTCGTTAGAGGTCAAGGCTGATTGGGCCAATGGTAAGGTGGCGACGACGGGACTTTCTTACCTCGGCACCATGTCCAATGCCTTGGCAACAACTGGCGTGGACGGATTGGAAGTCGTCATTGCAGAAGCAGGCATTTCCTCTTGGTATGACTACTACCGTGAAAACGGGCTGGTGACCAGTCCTGGCGGCTATCCAGGCGAGGATCTGGACAGCTTGACTGCCCTGACCTACTCGAAAAGCCTGCAAGCAGGGGACTTCCTCCGCAGCAAAGAAGCCTACGAAAAAGGACTGGCGGCAGAACGTGCTGCCCTGGACCGCACCAGTGGCGACTACAACCAATACTGGCAGGACCGCAATTATCTGCTCCAGGCTGACAAGGTCAAGTGTGAGGTGGTCTTTACCCACGGCTCACAGGACTGGAATGTCAAGCCCATCCATGTCTGGAATATGTTCCACGCCCTGCCAAGTCACATCAAAAAGCACCTCTTCTTCCACAACGGTGCCCACGTTTATATGAACAACTGGCAGTCCATCGACTTCCGCGAGTCCATGAATGCCCTGCTAAGCCAAAAACTGCTGGGCTACGAGAATAACTACCAACTGCCAACGGTCATCTGGCAGGACAACAGCGGTGAGCAAACCTGGACGACCTTAGAAACCTTTGGCGGTGGACAAGAGGCTGTCTTACCACTGGGAACTGGAAGCCAGACCATTTCCAATCACTATGCCCAAGAAGATTTTGACCGCTACGGCAAATCCTATCCAGCCTTCCACCAAGACCTCTACGCAGGCAAGGCCAACCAAGTCAGCATGGAACTACCTGTGACAGAGGACCTCCTGCTCAACGGTCAGGTCACGCTAAAACTCCGTGTAGCTTCTAGTGTAGCTAAAGGCCTCTTATCTGCTCAGCTATTGGACAAGGGAAATAAAAAACGCCTAGCCCCAATCCCTGCGCCCAAAACGCGGTTGAGCCTGGACAACGGCCGCTACCATGCCCAAGAAAATCTAGTGGAGTTGCCTTATGTGGAGATGCCGCAACGCTTGGTGACCAAGGGCTTTATGAACCTGCAAAACCGCACAGACCTGATGACCATAGAGGAAGTGGTGCCAGACCAGTGGATGGACCTGAGCTGGAAACTGCAGCCGACCATTTATCAGCTGAAAAAAGGCGATGTGCTAGAACTCATTCTCTACACGACAGACTTTGAATGCACTATTCGGGACAATAACGACTGGACCATTTCGATTGATTTAGACAAGTCAACCATCCATATCCCAAGCCTATAAGACAAGGAAACGAGCTGCACCTGCAACTCGTTTTTGTTACTCAAGGAAAATCAAAATCAGACTAGCACCAAAGGTTTGGGGAACCTTTGGAGGTGGGAAATAGAGAGAACGAAGTGCGCTACAAAAAGATTCGGGGAACCTTTGGTGGTTGGAAATAAAGCGAACAAAGTTCGTGTCAGCATGATGTCAATCCCTGCTATTTTTCATTTATGGATAGCAGGCTGAGGCTGGGCAAAAACTAGCTTCTCGCATATAAAAAAACGAGCAATTCCAATTAGGAGTTGCTCGTTTTCCATTTCATGCTTTATAATTATAATAACCACAAAACAACTAGAAAGGCATGAAAATGTATAAACAGTATAACACAAATCAGTTAAGTTTGGAATTAAATCTTGCTTGGGATTTACCTGCTACTCACGAGGCTCGTCTGATGT
>NZ_POQQ01000039.1 GCF_002964575.1 Streptococcus suis
GATTTTTTCGCACGTTTTAGCAATGTGCAAAAATAAAAATGGGGGGGGGGTAATGATTGTGTACATCAGAAAAAAAGCATGGACAAATTTCGCGACAATTATTGAATCAATACTGGTTGTCCTAGTCACTTGTCTAATGACCTTCATAGACAGTTCTGTGAATCTTAATGAGATTGACATAAATTATTTTTTGCTTTCACTTCCTTGGATAATGTTGTTCTATATTATGTTATGTACTTCATTTGATACACACGTATATTATAACAGGACAATAAAAGGGAATTTACTAAATTCCTTCTTTGTTCAATGTTTCTTTTTAATTGGTCTTGCTCTAATTGGGCGTTTCTATTTAGACATATTTCGTTTCTCGGGAGTTTCCTTTTTACTCAGTCTTGTTTTGGGAACATTCTTTTCCAGTATGCTGCATTTTATAATTTTCAAGATTTACGAATATACTGTTAAACGAAAACGTCTTTTGATTTTAGGTGAACAGTCTGTCGTACTTGAAACTTTGAAAAATTTTCAGGATTCTAGTGAGACCTTGCATACAGTTACTCACTTAGCATTTGCCAATTATTTGGAAGCTGTGGAAAAAGTAGTAGATGAGATTGATGTAGTATATATTGCAGGCTATATCGATAGTAGAACGAGATTGGCTATTTATGAATTTTTGATTTCAAACAATAAAATACTTTATCTAACTGCAAATGTGGAAAACTCAATTGTTCTCAATTCGCATATGATAAATATATCTGATGAAAGTATGATTCAAGTCACCCCTTATTACTTATCTGTTGGTCAAGCGATTGTAAAGCGAGCATTGGATTTTTTGACGGCGTTAATCCTATTAATTCTATCGAGCCCTATCTTACTATTGACTGCGCTACTAATCAAAATAGAAAGTCCAGGACCAATCTTTTATCGTCAAGATAGGGTAACAAAGGGAAATCGTGTATTTTCAATCTTAAAATTTCGGTCAATGAGAGAGGATGCAGAGCGAACTTCAGGACCTGTTTTAGCTCGTGCAAATGACAATCGCGTGACGCGAATTGGAAAGTTTATACGTTCAACACGTATAGATGAGTTGCCTCAGTTAATAAATGTTTTAAAAGGGGATATGTCCATGGTCGGACCACGACCAGAACGGCCGTTTTTTGTTGAGCAGTTTAATCAAGAAAATGGTTATTATTCACTTCGCCACAATGTGCGTGCAGGCATCACTGGTTACGCGCAAGTATATGGAAAATACACATCTGATTTCCAGAGTAAATTGAAATTTGATTTGCTATACATCAAGCAATATTCTATCCTGCTAGATGTTAAGTTATTACTAAAAACCTTTGTCATACTTCTCGATAAGACAAGTTCTCGCGGGAAATCACAGGAAGATGATAATGAAATAAATCTGGAGAAACTTGCTGAAACTATCAAAATTCTGACCTAGTTTTCAAAATTTGTAACTGTAGGTATTAGAGAATGCTCTATTGATTGAGAAATGAGGAAGTGTTTATGAACAAAGCATTAGAACAAAATAATGACAGTAGAAATCAGATAACTGATATAGCAAAGCCTGCAAATACCATCGCAGTTGTTGGTTTGGGCTATGTAGGAATGTCCATTGCAGTTCTGTTAGCGCAAAATAATAAGGTTTACGCTGTTGATATCCAAGAAGAACGAGTTGAGCAGGTTCGGTCTAAAAAATCTCCAATCCAGGATGATTATATCGAACGATTTTTAAAAGAGGAAAACTTATTCTTAGAAGCTACAACAGATGCTGAATCAGCCTATAAAATAGCTGATTTTGTGGTGATTGCTACTCCGACCAATTATGACGATAAGACAAATTACTTTGATACAAGCTATGTTGAAAGTGTTATAAAAGAAGTCTTGGCAGTGAATCCTGATGCCCTCATGATTGTGAAGTCAACAGTTCCAGTAGGTTTTACATTGAGTGTGCGTCAAAAATACCAAACCGAGAACATTGTCTTTAGCCCAGAATTTCTTAGAGAATCGAAAGCACTCTACGATAATCTCTTTCCATCTCGTATCATCGTTTCCACAGAAATGACAGACTCACCTAAGACGAAAATGGCTGCTCAATTATTTGGTGATTTACTGGCACAGGCTGCCCAGAAAACTGATATCCCAATATTGATAATGGGTGCCACGGAAGCAGAGGCCGTTAAGCTTTTTTCCAATACCTATTTAGCCTTACGAGTTTCTTACTTCAATGAATTGGATACTTATGCGGAACTGAATAATTTACGGGCAGAAGATATTATTAAAGGTGTAGGATTAGATTCTCGGATCGGCGAGCATTACAACAATCCATCTTTTGGTTACGGTGGCTATTGTTTACCGAAAGATACCAAACAGTTACTCGCAAATTATCAGCAAGTTCCACAAAACATGATTTCAGCTATTGTTGAAGCCAATAGAACCCGAAAAGATTTTATTGCCGAGCAAGTTTTGAAATTTGCGGAGAAAATTCATGGCAATGACAGTGACCAACCAGTAACTATTGGTGTTTACCGTCTGACGATGAAGACAAACTCGGATAATTTTAGACAAAGTTCCATTCAGGGAGTGATGAAGCGTCTGCGGAGTAAAGGAGTAGATTTAATCATTTATGAACCAACTCTTCCTGAACACTCTGTTTTTGATGGGTGGAAAGTGGTGAATGACATTGAAAGCTTTAAACAACAATCAACTGTCATTATTGCTAACCGCTTCGAAGAATGTTTGCAGGATGTTGAGAATAAAGTCTATTCTAGAGATATTTTCAGAAGAGATTGATGTGTATCATTTCAATCTACATGAAGGGCTTGCACTTGCAAGCTCTTCTATTTTTTTGTAGAATAATAAAAGTGAGGTTTGAAAATGAGTAAAAAAGATAAAAAAATTGAAATCCAAATTGAAGATAGCAAGGTCTTGGTAAACAAGGAAGAATTTCCTGGCTACCGCTTGATGATTGGCAAAAAGGTTATCGGTGAGATTGCAGAATTAGCTGACAATCATTTTGCGGTTGTAAAAAATGGCAATACTGAAAGCTTTTATAAAAAATTAGAAAAAGCAGTTGGAAATATTATTGAAAATTATAATTTAAGTCACTAAAAAGCTTGAAATAGTCACTATTTTATGCTAGAATAGTGACTGTTGGTGCTATGGAAAGATAGCGAAGAGGCTAAACGCGGCGGACTGTAAATCCGCTCCTTCGGGTTCGGGGGTTCGAATCCCTCTCTTTCCATTTCTAAGATACTAAAGGTGTCAAACGCAGAGTAAAATTAGAAAGTTGATAGCAAATCCTGTTTTGCTAGGCAACCTATCTTTTTTACACAGCGTTTAGCCCAAGTTCATTTTAGAATAAAATTATTTTGGGGTATCGCCAAGCGGTAAGGCAAGGGACTTTGACTCCCTCATGCGTTGGTTCGAATCCAGCTACCCCAGTAAAGGTACTAGATTTAATCTAGTTCGTCAAAGATGTCTAATTGTTGTTGTCCTTGCGTGTGCCTTAAATAAAATATATTTTATGTTGGGTCGAAAGACCTGATTGTCGGAGGTTTTTTTATAATGAACGAATTTGAAGATTTGTTGAACAGTGTAAGTGAAGTTACACCTGGTGATGTGGTAACTGCAGAAGTATTGACAGTTGATGCTGCTCAAGCTAACGTAGCTATTTCAGGTACTGGTGTAGAAGGCGTATTGACTCTTCGTGAGTTGACAAACGACCGTGATGCTGACATCAACGACCTTGTTAAAGTTGGTGAAACACTTGAGTTGCTTGTACTTCGCCAAGTTGTTGGTAAAGATACAGACACTGTTACATATCTTGTATCTAAAAAACGTTTGGAAGCACGTAAGGCATGGGACAAACTTGTTGGTCGTGAAGAAGAAGTTGTTACAGTTAAAGTAACTCGCGCTGTTAAAGGCGGTCTTGCAGTTGAATTTGAAGGTCTTCGTGGTTTCATCCCAGCTTCAATGATCGACAGCCGTTTCACTCGCAACACTGAGCGTTTCGTTGGTCAAGAATTTGATGCGAAAATCAAAGAAGTTGATCCAGCTGAGAACCGTTTCATCTTGTCACGTCGTGAAGTTGTTGAAGCAGAAGCTGCAGCAGCACGTGCAGAAGTATTCGGTAAATTGGCAGTTGGTGAAGTTGTAACTGGTAAAGTTGCACGTATCACTAGCTTCGGTGCCTTTATCGACCTCGGTGGTGTAGATGGTTTGGTACACTTGACTGAATTGTCACATGAGCGTAACGTATCTCCTAAGTCAGCTGTAACAGTTGGTGAAGAAGTTGAAGTTAAAGTTCTTGCAATCGACGAAGTTGAAGGTCGCGTATCATTGTCATTGAAAGCTACACAGCCTGGTCCATGGGATGGCGTTGAGCAAAAATTGGCAGCTGGCGATGTGATTGAAGGTAAAGTAAAACGCTTGACTGACTTCGGTGCTTTCGTTGAAGTATTGCCAGGTATCGATGGTTTGGTACACATTTCACAAATTTCACACAAACGTGTTGAAAATCCAAAAGATGCTTTGTCAGTAGGTCAAGAAGTAACTGTTAAAGTTCTTGAAGTGAACGCTGCTGATGAGCGTGTATCACTTTCTATTAAAGCTTTGGAAGAGCGTCCAGCAGCAGCTGAAGGCGAAGAAAAAGCTGAAAAACGTGCTCCACGTCCACGTCGTCAAAAACGTGAAGAAAAACGTGATTACGAATTGCCAGAAACACAATCTGGATTCTCAATGGCTGACCTTTTCGGTGACATTGAATTGTAATTCATATAAAAACTTGCCTTGTGCAAGTTTTTCCTTTCCACCCTTAGTGTAATGGATATCACGTAAGATTCCGGTTCTTGAGATGGGGGTTCGATTCCCTCAGGGTGGATTAGTTTTTAAGCCTGAATGAACAGGCTTTTTATTTTATTTATTACGGAGGGTGTGAGATGTTACATTTTGAAAACGATTATAACAAAGGTGCCCACCCAGTCCTGCTTGAAGCCTTGGTTACTAGCAACCAGGAAGGTTTATCTGGCTATGGAACGGATAAATATACCCAATCTGCTATCGAAAAAATTAGACTTGCGACCAACTGTCCTCACGCACAGGTTACTTTTTTGGCAGGTGGTACGCAGACCAATCAAATCCTTATTTCTTCAATGTTAGCTTCTTATGAGGGTGTGATTGCCGCAGATACAGGCCATATTTCTACACATGAGGCTGGCGCCATTGAATTTTCTGGACACAAGGTGTTGACACTGCCGCATCATGAAGGGAAAATAACGGCAAGTGGGGTTGATAACTTCATCAAAGATTTCTATGCCGATGCTAATCATGCCCACATGGTTCATCCAGGTATGGTTTATATTTCCCACCCGACTGAATATGGTACACTTTATAGCAAATCAGAGATGGAAGACTTGTCCCAAGTTTGTCGGCAGCACAATATTCCGCTCTTTTTAGACGGTGCTCGCTTGGGTTATGGTCTTGCTGCACGCGATACGGATCTTGATTTGCAGGCCATAGCAGAGCTGATAGATGTCTTCTACATTGGCGGAACAAAACTTGGTGCCTTGTTGGGAGAAGCTCTTGTATTTACAAAGAATAATCAGCCAAAGAATTTTGTATCGATTGTCAAGCACCATGGCGCCTTGTTGGCTAAGGGAAGATTGACAGGAGTTCAGTTTGACCGCTTATTTACTGATGACTTGTATCTCGAATTGGGGTGTCATGCTATCGCAATGGCAGAGCAGCTCACCCAGATTTTGGAAGAAAAAGGTTTTCCATTCTATCTCAAATCACCAACCAATCAGCAGTTTGTCATCGTCAGAAATGAAGAATTAGCTAGACTGACTGAAGCTGGCATTGCCTATGGTTTCTGGGAAAAATATGACGATAGCCATAGTGTTATCCGCTTTGCGACCAGCTGGTCAACCAGTCAAGAAGATATAGATGAATTAAGAAAAATACTGTAGAAAACTAAAAAAGAAAGGGTTAGCCTTTCTTTTTCGTCTGTAGATAATGATAACGATAGACAGTATAGCCTTCAATCAGCCGATAGCCTAGTCCACCTAAAATGGCTTTTACTATAAAAACAATATGATTTGCGATGGGTGCCTGGACAGTCAATCCGAAAAGGATACCCAATATAATCCAAGCAAGTACCGCCCACCATAGATGTTTGAATGGCGTGTATTGTCCATCTCTCTCTTTGACTTCATTAGATACTCTGACTGCACAGCTGGATAAGATAACGATAGGAAGAAGTGAATGAGTGTTAAACGGTGCTGGTAAAAATGATGTCAGTAGGAAGATTTCAATGAATGAAAACAGCAATAACCAAACTAAAATTGGTATTCTGAGAATAAAGTATTTCATACAGCACCTCCTAAATTTAGTATATCAAATAAAGGGGGGTGTGCAAATATTTATGTACTATTCTTGGGAAGAATTTGTGGTTACTTCTGCAGAGCTCTCCGTACTGCTTATCGTTTCTGTTGTACTTGTTTGGATTTCTTGACTAGAAGAAGTTTCTGTAGTTGTTGACGAACTGCTGTGATCTACTGCAGAGCTAGTTTCGGTTTGGCTAGGAGCTGTCGTTTCAGTACTAGAACTTGTTGATGCTTGTATATTGATGGTTGGGCTAACTGCTGAAGATGTATTCGTGTTAGTAGAACTGGATGAGCTTATCGAGCTACTAGGGTTAGTATGGGCAACAGTTGATTTTGCAGTGAAGGTATAAATGGTAATACAAGCAGTAATAATTCCTAAAATCGAACCGATGAAGGTTAAAAACTTTTGTAGTTTTGTTAAGGCAGAACCATGTTCTTTTCTATTTGTTGATTTCATGTCGTATCCTCCAACTCCATCTTAAAAAACCAAGTTTAAAACTATCTTAAAGAGTGGAAACAAGATGTGAAACGTGATAAAATAGAACTATTGCAAGCAAAGGAATGAAAAAATGATTTATTTTGACAATGCAGCCACGACTCCGGTCTATCCAGAAGTTCTCAAAACCTATACGGAAGTGGCGACAAAAATCTGGGGTAACCCATCCAGTCTCCACAATCTAGGCAGTCAGGCAACCCGTATCTTAGAAGCATCTCGCAAGCAAATCGCAGAATTGCTAGGCAAGGACAGCAAGGAAATCTTTTTCACATCAGGTGGTACAGAAGGTGATAACTGGGTCATCAAGGGCGTGGCTTTTGAAAAGGCGCATCTGGGCAAGCACATCATCGTGTCAGCTATCGAGCATCCAGCGGTCAAGGAGTCAGCTCTATGGCTCAAAACGCAAGGTTTTGAGGTGGATTTGGCTCCGGTCAATACCCAAGGTTTTGTGGATGTTTCAGCCTTAGAAAGCTTGATTCGTCCAGATACTACGCTGGTTTCTGTCATGGCCGTCAACAATGAAATTGGTGCCATTCAGCCCATTCAGGAAATCTCCCAGCTCTTAGCTGATAAACCGACCATCTCCTTCCACGTGGATGCGGTGCAGGCAATCGGCAAGGTGCCAACGGAACGGTATCTAACAGACCGAGTTGATTTTGCCAGTTTTTCAGGTCACAAATTCCACTCTGTCAGAGGAGTAGGCTTCGTCTATGTAAAAGCAGGCAAGAAAATCGCTCCGCTATTGACAGGAGGAGGACAGGAAAGCGACAAACGCTCAACTACTGAAAATGTGGCAGGTATCGCTGCAACGGCTAAGGCGCTCCGCTTGACCTTGGACAAGGCAGTAGAAAGCCAGAAACGCCTGGCAGCCATGAAGCAGATCCTGGTGGATGAATTGGGTAAATACGATGATGTGACAGTCTTTTCTGGACTAGATGACTTTGTGCCAAGCATTGTGACCTTCGGGATTAAGAATATTCGTGGCGAGGTCATTGTCCATGCCTTTGAAGACCACCAGATTTACATTTCGACCACGTCAGCCTGCTCGTCTAAGGCTGGAAAACCGGCTGGAACCCTGATTGCCATGGGAATACCGCAGAAGCTGGCTCAAACTGCCGTCCGTATCAGCTTGGATGATGACAACGATATGGGGCAAATTGAACAATTTCTCACCATTTTCAAACAAATTTATCACAACACACAGAAAGTAAGGTAGCATGAACTATTCAGAAATTATGATTCGCTATGGCGAATTGTCAACCAAAGGGAAAAACAAGATGCGGTTTGTCAACAAACTGCGTAACAACATTAAGCATGTCCTTTCAGTCTATCCAGAAGTGACCGTTTATTTTGACCGTGACCGTGGCCATGTCTATTTGAATGGGGCAGATTATCAGGAAGTGTCAGCTTCTTTGAAGAAGATTTTTGGTATCCAAAATTTTGCACCGTCATATAAGGTTGAGAAGTCTGTTCCAGCCTTGAAAGAAGCGGTTCAAGATATCATGAAAAATATTTATAAGGAAGGGATGACCTTCAAGATTGCGGCACGTCGTAGCGACCATAGTTTTGAATTGGACAGTCGTGACCTCAACCAAGTTCTTGGGGATGCAGTTTTCACAGCCATTCCTAATGTACAGGTGCAGATGAAGTCGCCAGATATTACGCTGCGAGTGGAAATTCGTCCTGATGCAGCCTATATTTCCCATGAAGAAATCAAGGGAGCAGGTGGTCTGCCAGTTGGAACATCTGGAAAAGGAACGCTTATGTTATCAGGTGGTATTGATTCGCCTGTTGCGGGTTATTTGGCCCTAAAACGTGGTGTGGAAATTGAAGCGCTACACTTTGCTAGCCCTCCATATACCAGCCCCGGTGCCCTTAAAAAAGCCCATGATTTGACCCGTAAACTGACAGCCTTTGGTGGCAATATCACTTTTATCGAAGTGCCATTTACAGAAATTCAGGAAGAAATCAAGGAAAAGGCACCTGAAGCTTATTTGATGACCTTGACACGTCGCTTCATGATGCGGATTACAGACCGAGTACGGGAAGAGCGTGGTGCCATGGTTATTATCAATGGTGAAAGTCTAGGACAAGTGGCAAGTCAGACCTTGGAATCCATGCAAGCTATCAATGCGGTTACAAATACACCTGTTATCCGTCCAGTCGTTACCATGGACAAGTTGGAAATCATTGATATTGCGCAAGAGATTGATACCTTTGATATTTCCATCCAGCCATTTGAGGATTGCTGTACCATCTTTGCCCCTGACCGTCCAAAAACCAATCCTAAAATCAAAAATGTCGAGCAATACGAAGCCCGTATGGATGTAGAAGCTTTGGTGGAACGAGCTGTGGCAGGGATTATCGTAACGGAAATTACACCGAAAGAGGAAGTACAGGACGAAGTGGATAGTTTGATTGCTGATTTACTGTAATTCTCGCGTTGTTTTCAGAAACTATAAGGATAATACATGAAAATCTGGCTTTTGCTGGATTTTTTTCTATTTGTTCGGAATAGCATGATTTGTATGGTATAATAAGATTTCACAAATATTTTTTTCTAAAAGGAGGAGTTATGAAAAAAGGAGCCCTAACAGGTTTACTCCTGTTCGGTATGTTTTTTGGTGCAGGAAACTTGATTTTTCCGCCTGCACTTGGTGTCTTGTCTGGTGAGAATTTCTGGCCAGCAATTTTAGGATTTGTCGTATCGGGTGTCGGCATTGCCGTCATTGCCTTGATTGTCGGTACATTAAATCCCAAAGGTTATGTACATGAGATTTCTCGTAAGATTTCTCCAGCCTTTGCAACGGTCTATCTTGTTGCCTTGTATTTGGCTATCGGTCCTTTCTTTGCAATTCCGCGTACAGCAACAACGTCCTTTGAAATTGGTATTGCGCCATTGTTGGGCGATGCGAATCAGGGACTCTGGTTGTTTGGCTTTACAGCTCTTTACTTTGTGGCAGCTTATCTGATTGCCCTCAATCCGTCGCAAATCTTAAACAGTATTGGACGTATTTTAACCCCTGTTTTTGCCATTTTGATTGTGATTTTGGTTGTGCTTGGTATTGCCAAGTATGGATCAACTAGTCCGCTACCAGCTTCTGAGGCTTATTCAGCGGGACAGGCTTTTGGTACAGGTTTTATTGAAGGCTACAATACCCTTGATGCCCTTGCCTCAATTGCCTTTAGTGTTGTAGCAGTGAATACCTTAAAACAGCTTGGTTTCTCCAGCAAGAAGGAGTATGTCTCAACTATCTGGTCTGTTGGTTTTGTTGTAGCCTTGGCTTTTTCAGCACTATATGTTGGTTTGGCTTTCCTAGGAAATCATTTCCCAGTGCCTGCTGATGTTTTGGCTTCTGATACCAATAAGGGTGTTTACATTCTTTCACAAGCAACACAAGCTATTTTTGGACCAGGTGCACAGATTTTCTTGGCGGCTATGGTTATCGTGACTTGTTTCACGACGACGGCTGGCTTGATTGTTTCTTCTGGCGAATTCTTTGCAGAGCGTTTCCCACGTTTTAGCTACAAAGTGTACGCGACTATCTTTACTTTGATTGGTTTTGGTATTGCCAACCTTGGTTT
Source organism: Streptococcus suis (assembly GCF_002964575.1). Taxonomy (GTDB): domain Bacteria; phylum Bacillota; class Bacilli; order Lactobacillales; family Streptococcaceae; genus Streptococcus; species Streptococcus suis_R. The sequence continues at coordinate 10,471 of NZ_POQQ01000039.1, forward strand.
GAGCAAAATCATCGCTTTCTCTATCCCTGTTCTTTTGGTACTCTATCCAATTACCATCTGTATTGTCTTGATTACCATTGTCAATAAATTTGTACCACTTTCTACTTACGGTATGCAACTGACAGTAGGAGTAGTGACAGCATTGTCACTTGCAGAAGTCTTGGCTGGTCAATTTGGTTGGACTGCAGTGTCAACTGCGATTGCAAGTCTACCATTGGCGGGTCAATCATTGGCCTGGTTATTGCCAGCTCTTGTCGGAATCGTCCTCTCTTTCTTCTTACCAAACAAGCAGGAGAGCGAAGTTTTCGAAATGTAAGAAAAATGATACAAAACACTTGCATTTGCAGGTGTTTTTGTTATAATAGGACTGTTGACTATGCACACATCCTGTGCAACCGCACGAATGCCGTTGCTTCTTTGGGAGCAAGAGTAAGTGGTTCGTCCCACGGTACTAGGCGAGTCTTCACATCAAATTCGGGCAAGGCCCAAAAATCATAGGAGGTGCATAATGAGCACATATGCAATCATTAAAACTGGTGGCAAACAAGTTAAAGTTGAAGTCGGTCAAGCTATCTACGTTGAAAAATTGAACGTTGAAGCAGGTCAAGAAGTTACTTTCGAAGAAGTAGTTCTTGTTGGTGGTGAGAAAACTGTTGTGGGTACTCCACTTGTAGCAGGCGCTACTGTTGTTGGTACTGTTGAAAAACAAGGTAAACAGAAAAAAGTTGTTACCTTCAAGTACAAACCTAAAAAAGGTAGCCACCGCAAACAAGGTCACCGTCAACCTTACACAAAAGTTGTTATCAACGCTATCAACGCTTAATCGCGTAGCTTGAAGCAATCATTACAGAAATTCGGAGGAATAACATATGTTAAACTTGAATCTTGCTAACTTGCAATTTATGGCCCACAAAAAAGGTGGAGGTTCAACGTCAAACGGTCGTGACTCACAAGCAAAACGCCTTGGTGCGAAAGCTGCTGACGGCCAAACTGTATCAGGTGGTTCAATCCTTTACCGCCAACGTGGTACTAAAATCTACCCAGGAGCTAACGTAGGTCGTGGTGGAGATGATACTCTTTACGCTAAAGTAGAAGGCGTTGTACGCTTCGAACGTAAAGGTCGCGATAAGAAACAAGTATCTGTTTACCCAATCGCAAAATAATCATATAAAAAGGTCCATCGGGCCTTTTTGTTTTTTTAATAATATAAAACAAGGGAGTTTTCTGAAAATGAAAAATCTTAAAATTGTTAGTAGAAATCTATTATCTGAAAGTGAGTTGGTAGCTTGTCAACAGTTAAATAGAGAATGTCAAATTGCAGATGGTAGTCATCGGCAGCCTTACTTATCAAATATGCTTAATTTCGATAAAAGTATGCCAGCTTTTTTGCTTGCCTATAAGGAAGATACCTTACTTGGTTTGTTAGCGATTTATGCAGATGATAAGGAAGATTTTGCTGAGGTGAGCCTACTTGTCAGACCAGATGTCCGAAGAAGAGGAATTGGTAGCCAACTGTTAGCACGCTTTGAAAGGATTCAGAAAGAGCATCAACTTCTCGGTCCGCTTTTTGTGACAGAGCAAGTTTTCTTAGAGCATCATCCTAATTTACTAGAAAATATGAATCTAGTAGCAGAAGAAGAGAGGGAAACCTGGTTATGCAGAAATCGTCAACCATTCGAGGATGTAAACCTGAGTGACTTAACCTTTGCATTGGCTGTAGAAAGTGATATCCCTGCTATTGCTAACTTTCAGTCTAGGGCCTTTGACACCACTTTGGAAGTTAGTGAGCAATATGCTAAAGAAGCGATTCAAGATGAGAACAGTATCTTATATATTATCAAAAATAATGAGAAGGTCCTTGGCTCCTGCACTGTAGACCTTTCTACAAGCTACAACTACCTCTATGGTTTAGCAGTGGACGAAGATGCCAGAGGAAGAGGTATTGGTACAAACTTGGTCAAATTGGTCATCAATGATCTGATTGAAAGAAATTCTAAAGATTTTCAAATTGCCGTTGAAGAGGAAAATGAGGGTGCTTGGATGTTGTATAGGAAATTAGGATTTGAGGAACAGACTCAAATTGTCTATTTAAAGGGTAAAAATTAGTCCATAAGTTTAAATCGAGAATTCAAAAATACTGTGATATGACTGACTTTTTCAGCAATTTCCTCCTTTTTTTGATATAATGGAAAAAGCAGTTTTAAGAGGTTTCAAGTATGAATATTCAACAATTACGCTACGTTGTTGCCATTGCCAACAGTGGTACCTTTCGTGAGGCAGCGGAAAAAATGTATGTTTCACAGCCCAGTTTGTCCATTTCCATTCGGGATTTGGAAAAGGAGATTGGTTTTCAGATTTTTAATCGGACCAGTTCAGGAACGGTTCTAACCAAGGAAGGTATGGAGTTTTATGAGAAGGCGCAGGCCTTGGTAAAGGGCTTTGACCATTTTGAAAATCGTTATTTACAACCTGAAGAGAGCGAAAAAATCTTTTCCATTTCCAGCCAGCATTACGATTTCTTACCACCTTTAATAACGGAGTTTTCTACTGCCCATCCTCAGTACCAAAATCTTCGTATTTTTGAATCCACGACGGTACAGATTTTGGATGAAGTGGCACAGGGCTACAGTGAGCTTGGGATTATTTATTTAAACAGCCGCAATACCAAGGGGATTATGCAAAAGCTGGAAAAGCTCAAGCTGGAAGTAGAAGATTTAATTGATTTTCAGACTCACATCTATCTTCGCAAAGACCATCCCTTGACCAGTAAGGCTGAGGTTGACTTGGGTGATTTGGTCGGTCTTCCAACCGTTCGATTTACTCAGGAAAAAGAAGCCTATCTGTATTATTCTGAAAATTTGATTGATACGTCGGATTCTTCAGTTACCTTTGATGTGACAGATCGTGCAACCTTGAACGGAATTTTGGAAAGAACGGATGCCTACGCGACTGGTTCTGGATTTTTGGATAGCGAGAGTGTCAATGGGATTACAGTCATTCCAATTAAAGATCAGATTGATAATCGCATGGTCTATGTCAAGCGAGTAGACGGTGAATTAAATCAATGCGCCTTAGATTTTATTGAAATGATGCATCGATATTTTGACGCGAAGAAAGGATAGTATGAGAAAGTTTGGATTTCCAATAGTAGCTGCAGTCTTGATTGTGTTGGACCAGCTAGTTAAAGCTTGGACAGTTGCCAATATTGCATTAGACACAGTTGAGACATTTCTTCCAGGTTTCATGAGTCTGGCTTATTTGAGAAATTATGGGGCAGCCTGGTCTATTTTACAAAATCAGCAATGGTTTTTCACAATTGTCACGATTGCAGCTGTGACAGGCTTGATTTGGTACTATATCAAACAAGTGAAAGGCAACATCTGGACCTTGTTTAGTCTGTCCTTGATGATTGCAGGTGCCCTGGGGAATTTTATTGACCGCATAAGACTAGGTTATGTTGTGGATATGTTTCATCTGGATTTTATCAGTTTCCCAGTTTTTAATGTAGCAGATATCTGCCTTTCGGTTGGTGTAGGAATATTATTTATTTGTATCATGAAAGAAGAGAGTAATGGAAGTAAGAGTTGAGATTGGTGGTCTTCGCTTGGATAAGGCCTTGGCAGATTTGACAGATTTGTCCCGTTCAGTTGCCAATGAACAGATTAAGAATGGTCAGGTCTTGGTCAATGGTCAGCCCAAAAAAGCAAAATACAGTGTGCAAGCAGGAGATGTGATTTCCTATCAGGTTCCTGAAGTGGAAGAAATCGACTATGTAGCCGAGGACATTCCTTTAGAAATTGTTTATCAGGATGAGGATGTTGCGGTAGTCAACAAGCCACAGGGAATGGTGGTTCATCCGTCAGCTGGTCACACATCGGGAACCTTGGTCAATGCCCTTTTGTATCATGTGAAGGATTTGTCAGGTATAAACGGTGTTTTGCGACCAGGTATTGTCCATCGGATTGACAAGGACACATCTGGCTTGCTCATGATTGCTAAAAATGATGAGGCACATACTAAGTTGGCTGCTGAGTTGAAAGATAAGAAGTCCCTTCGTAAATATTGGGCGATTGTTCATGGCAACCTGCCAAATGACCGTGGCATGATTGAGGCGCCGATTGGTCGTTCTGAAAAAGACCGTAAGAAGCAGGCAGTGACTGCCAAAGGGAAAGAAGCAGTCACACGCTTCCAAGTTTTGGAAAGATTTGGTGACTATACTTTGGTGGAGTTGACCTTGGAAACTGGTCGAACACACCAGATTCGTGTCCACATGGCCTATATTGGTCATTCGGTCGCGGGTGATGAGGCTTATGGTCCTAAGAAGACGCTCAAGGGACATGGTCAGTTTCTTCATGCCAGAACACTTGGATTTACCCATCCGAGAACTGGAGAAGTTGTCGAATTTACGGCAGAAGCGCCAGCTATTTTCCAAGAAACACTTGAAAAACTACGTCGCTCAAATGGCTAATGAAAACCTGTTCATCTTGCCCATTTCCCCAATAAATGCTATACTAGAAGACGAAAAAATGTAAGGAGTATGAAAAAACATGGAAACATTACCAAATTGTCCAAAATGTCATTCTGAATATGTCTATGAAGACGGTGCCCTCTTGGTTTGCCCTGAGTGTGCTTACGAGTGGAACCCAGCTGATGTGGCTGAGGAAGAAAGTGGTCCAGTTGCTATCGATGCTAACGGTAACCGTTTGGCGGATGGCGATACGGTAACTCTGATCAAAGACTTGAAAGTTAAGGGTGCGCCTAAAGATCTGAAGCAAGGTACGCGTGTTAAGGGTATCCGTATCGTTGAAGGTGATCACAATATCGACTGTAAAATTGATGGTTTTGGTGCCATGAAGTTGAAGTCAGAATTCGTTAAGAAAATCTAATAAAAAGGACTGGTCAATCCAGTCTTTTGTCGTATTTGAAAGGATAGTATGAAGAATCAAAGTTTTTTATTTTATAGCAGGTGTTTGTTGGCGCTATTAGCAATCACGGGAACTGCCCTAGAAATTATTAAGTATGGTATCGGTATGCTTATGTACTACACGGTGCAGTCCAACTTGCTAGTTTCAGCGTTTGCGGTTTATATGGTTTATGCTATGTACAAGGGGCTTGACTTGCAGACGGCAAAGTTTTTGCGAATCAAGGCTGCGGTGACCATGTCCATCATGATTACCTGTGTGGTTTATCATTTCATGTTGGCACCTTTGGCAGATGATTTTTGGCGTGTGGAGAATCTGCTTTGTCATTACATTGTTCCCCTTTATTTCCTGCTAGATACCTTGCTTGTGGACCGACAGCGACAGTACAAGTGGTTTGACCCAATCTGGTGGACCACCCTGCCCTTATTTTACATGGTTTTTGGTTTGATCAATGGCTTTTTTATCAAAATTCCCATTCCTGATGCCAAGGACAGTCCCTTTGCCTATTTCTTCCTCAATGTGCCCAAGTATGGCTGGGCTTATGTCCTGACCTATGCAGGTACAATCTTTGTGGCCTATCTGATTTGCGGATTTATTTTGGCAGGAGTAAAATCCCTAAATGTCCGTCGCAGTCTGCTAAACAAGTAAAATTCTCAACAAAATCCGAAGATTTTTGGATTTTTTGCAGTAAGCATTTGTCCACGTTGAAAATTTGTGCTATACTTCTCTTAATCAATCCTTTAAAACCTGTCCAGAGAGGCAGACAAGGAGCAATGTGTTAAGAAGGTTAGTCTGTATGCTAGCCCATATTTTCATGGTCTCCTTGTATAAAGGGGACTTTTTCTATATTTTTTGGAGGTCTTTATGAAGACAAAAGAAATCGTTGACGATATGACCATGAAGCGGGCCATCACCCGTATCACTTATGAAATTATCGAGCGGAACAAGAATTTGGAAAATATTGTTCTGGCTGGTATTAAGACCCGTGGTGTCTTTATTGCTAAGCGCATTCAGGAAAGGCTCAAACAGTTGGAGGGGATTGACGTTCCACTGGGTGAACTGGATACCAAGCCTTTCCGTGATGATGTGAAAGTAGAAGAAGATACGACCAGCATGACTGCTGATGTCAATGAGCGTGATGTTATTTTAGTGGACGATGTGCTCTATACAGGTCGGACCATTCGAGCGGCGATTGATAATGTGGTTTCCTTGGGACGTCCAGCCCGCGTCAGTCTGGCTGTTCTGGTAGACCGTGGGCACAGAGAATTACCAATTCGAGCGGACTATGTTGGCAAGAACATTCCGACCAGCCGTTCGGAAGAAATCATTGTTCACATGGCTGAAATCGATGGTCAGGATTCCGTCCTACTAGTCGAGGGAGCTTAGTCGTTCATCTTTCAAATCAATATTCTACATCCAAATCATAAAGGCAGGTATCATCATGACAATTACAAATGGTAAAGTTTCACTCAAACACTTGGTTACAATGGAAACTCTTTCAAATGAAGAGGTACTAGGGCTCATTCAACGGGGGATTGCTTTCAAGGGTGGGGAAAAGGTGGAGTTGGATAGGAAGTATTATGCTTCTAACCTTTTCTTCGAGGATTCAACTCGGACGCACAAGTCTTTTGAAATGGCAGAGCTTCGTTTGGATATGGGCATGATTGACTTTGATGCGCGTACCAGTTCGGTCAATAAGGGTGAGACCCTATATGATACCATTTTGACCATGTCAGCCTTGGGGGTCGACATCTGTGTCATTCGTCACTCGGAAGTGGATTATTACAAGCAGTTGATTGATAGTCCAACCATTCAGACATCGATTGTCAATGGTGGTGATGGTTCTGGGCAACACCCAAGCCAGTCCTTGCTTGATTTGATGACTATTTACGAGGAATTTGGAACTTTTGAAGGCTTGAAGATTGCTATTGCAGGTGATATTACACATTCACGTGTTGCTAAGTCAAATATGCAAATCTTGAAGCGTTTGGGGGCTGAAATTTTCTTTGCAGGACCAGAGGAGTGGTACGCAGAGGAATTTGATGTCTATGGTCAACATGTGACTATTGATGATATTGTTGATACGGTGGATGTCTTGATGTTGCTTCGTGTGCAACATGAGCGTCATGACGGAGCGGGTAGTTTTTCTAAAGAAACCTATAATCGCTTGCATGGCTTGACTGATGAACGCTATAAGCGATTGAAAGATAGGGCTATTGTCATGCACCCTGCTCCTGTCAATCGTGATGTAGAAATTGATGACCACTTGGTAGAGGCGCCAAAATCACGCATTGTCCGCCAAATGCAAAATGGTGTATTTGTTCGGATGGCGATTTTGGAAGCTATTGTCAATGGCAAGGCTTAAGATTTAACTGTTTAGGAATTTGTTAGACTTATCTTATTTAATGTCAACCTGTGAGTTGACAAATAGAAAGGCAAGGGACAGGTCAATGGTTGCAAGCAACTCATTTCCCTACGCCTGGGAGTGGGAAAGAACTCGAAAAGTAAAAAAGTGTTCGTTAACAAGTCTTTAATTTAAGTTGTTGAGCTGAAACAGTCTATTCCCAGACTGTTTCACTCCCACCTCCGGATAGTTCCAACTGTCTGGGAGACAGTTGGAAGTTGGAAATAGAGCGAACACAGTTCGCATCAGTCGTAGAGGTTAAATTTGGAGTATAGAATACGAACAAATTTATCATTCAACCACTGCGCTGAGATATTGACACCTGCTCTTAGAAATGGTGATATACTTTAAGGCTATCCCTTGCACTAGTTTGTACAGTCAATTATGATCGAATTGATTGTACAAACGTCGGACTATTATTTAATTCTATCCGGAGAGATAGGAAATAGAAAGGAGAAGGGGTATTTTTTGCTCGGATTTTGTAATTGAATTCGGGCTACGGACTGGGTCAAAAAGATAGTTTTTTCTCGAACGCAAGCGTTCTTGGTCAAACTCCTATTTTGCCTGTGTCCGCTTAACGCCCTTAATATCTTATTATTATGTCAAAAAGACGTTTGATTTTAGAAGATGGTACTATTTTTGAAGGGGAGGCCTTCGGTGCTGATATGGATGTGACTGGTGAGTTGGTTTTCTCAACTGGGATGACAGGTTATCAGGAATCTATCACGGACCAGTCTTATAATGGTCAGATTTTAACCTTTACCTATCCCTTGGTAGGAAATTACGGGATTAACCGTGATGATTACGAGTCAATCAAGCCGACTTGTAAGGGTGTTGTGGTTAGCGAGTGGGCCCGTCGAGCAAGCAACTGGCGTAATCAGATGACTTTGGATGAATTTTTGAAGGCTAAGAAAATCCCAGCTATCTCTGGCATTGACACACGCGCCCTAACTAAAATTATTCGACAGCACGGTACCATGAAGGCAACCTTGGCAAATGTCGGTGATTCTGTGGAGCATTTGACAGACCAGTTGAGAGCGACTGTTTTGCCAACCAACAACATCCAGCAAGTATCTACAAAGACGGCCTATCCTGCGCCTGGAGTTGGACGTAGTGTAGTTCTAGTCGATTTTGGCTTAAAACATTCTATTCTTCGTGAATTGGCCAAGCGTGATTGCAATGTGACAGTTGTTCCTTACGACACAACGGCTGAGGAAATTCTTGCCCTCAATCCAGATGGCGTCATGCTTTCGAACGGTCCTGGAAACCCAGATGATGTTCCTGAAGCCTTGGATATGATTCGTGGCATTCTTGGGAAAATTCCAATTTTTGGTATCTGTATGGGGCACCAACTCTTTGCTAAAGCAAATGGGGCAACCACTTACAAGATGAAGTTTGGTCATCGTGGTTTTAACCATGCGGTGCGTGAAATTGCGACAGGTCGAGTGGACTTTACCAGTCAGAACCATGGTTACGCTGTGGCTCGTGAGGATTTGCCAGAATGTTTGATGATTACTCACGAGGAAATCAATGACAAATCAGTAGAAGGGGTACGCCACAAGTACCATCCAGGTTTTTCTGTTCAATTCCACCCGGATGCAGCACCTGGTCCACACGATGCAAGTTATCTTTTCGATGAATTTATGGATTTGATGGATTCGTTTAAAAAAGGGCAGTAAGGTCTAACTACTATCGAACTAAACCTTACTGCGTCGGACTATTATTTAATTCTATCCGGAGAGATAGAAAATAGATAGGCAAGGGACAGGTCAATGGTTGCTGGCAACTCATTTCCCTACGCCTGCCTCTATGGAGGTCAGGCTATCCCTTGCACTAGCTCGAAAATGAATTAATGTCGAATCCATTTTCTCACGTCGGTCAGAGCAATTCGGACTTCATGCTAACGCATGTGTCCTTCTACGCAAAGTCCTATGGGACCTTTGCTAACTCTGACACTAGCAATAAGGTTTAACTAATATCGAGCTAAACCTTATTGCGTCGGACTTATCTTATTTAATGTCAACCTGTGAGTTGACGAATAGAAAGGAGAAGGTACAGGTTCGAATAAGATTTGATTTTCCTATTCGAACACGCCCTAAGGACTGTGCGAAAAAGATAAACGTCGTCTTGATGCTTGAAGCATCAGCGTCGCGTTTACTATTTTCGCTTTGTCCTCTTAACGGGCTTTGTATCATACATTATGCCAAAACGTACGGATATTAAGAAAATTATGGTGATTGGGTCTGGTCCGATTATTATCGGTCAGGCTGCGGAGTTTGATTATGCTGGAACCCAGGCTTGTTTGGCCTTGAAGGAAGAAGGTTATAGCGTTGTCCTGGTCAATTCAAACCCTGCGACCATCATGACAGACAAGGAAATAGCAGACAAGGTTTATATTGAACCGATTACGCTTGAATTTGTCACAAGGATTTTACGGAAGGAGCGTCCAGATGCTCTCTTGCCAACTCTTGGTGGTCAGACAGGTCTCAATATGGCCATGGAATTGTCTAAGGCTGGTATTTTAGATGAGCTTGGAGTTGAGTTGTTGGGAACTAAACTGTCTGCAATTGATCAGGCTGAAGACCGTGACCTTTTCAAACAACTCATGGAAGACCTCGAGCAACCCATTCCTGAATCAACTATTGTGACGACAGTTGACGAGGCTTTGGCATTTGCTAAGGAAATAGGCTATCCCGTCATCGTTCGTCCAGCCTTCACGCTGGGTGGTACTGGCGGTGGTATGTGTGCCAATGAAGAAGAACTGCGTGAAATTGCAGAAAATGGTCTGAAACTGTCACCGGTGACCCAGTGTTTGATTGAACGTTCGATTGCTGGTTTCAAGGAAATCGAATACGAAGTGATGCGTGATGCGGCCGACAATGCATTGGTCGTATGTAACATGGAAAACTTTGATCCTGTAGGAATTCATACAGGAGATTCTATCGTATTTGCCCCAACACAGACGCTTTCAGATATTGAAAACCAGATGCTACGTGATGCCAGCCTCAGCATTATTCGTGCCCTCAAAATCGAAGGGGGCTGTAATGTGCAGTTGGCGCTGGATCCACATAGTTTCAAATACTATGTCATTGAAGTAAACCCACGGGTTTCTCGTTCATCTGCCTTAGCATCAAAAGCAACGGGCTATCCTATCGCCAAACTAGCTGCAAAAATTGCGGTTGGCTTGACCTTGGATGAAATGGTGAACCCTGTTACAGGAACAACCTATGCCATGTTTGAGCCTGCTCTTGACTATGTTGTGGCAAAAATTCCACGTTTCCCATTTGACAAGTTTGAAAAAGGGGAGCGTCGCCTTGGAACGCAGATGAAAGCAACTGGTGAGGTCATGGCTATCGGTCGCAATATCGAAGAAAGTTTACTCAAGGCCTGCCGTTCTTTGGAAATCGGTGTTTACCACAATGAAATGCCAGAACTCAGCCAAGTGACAGATGATGAATTGGTTGAAAAGATTGTCAAGGCTCAAGATGATCGACTCTTCTATCTTTCAGAAGCCCTTCGCCGTGGCTATACAGTAGAAGAATTGGCTCAGTTGACCAAGATTGATGTCTTCTTCCTCGACAAGCTATTGCACATCTTGGAAATCGAACAGGAATTGGCTACTAATTTTGATAACATTGACCTATTGAAAAAAGCCAAGAAATACGGTTTTGCAGACCGCAAGATTGCGGAACTCTGGGGACGGACAGAATCCTACATCCGTCAACTGAGAACTGACCACAAGATTGTACCCGTTTACAAGATGGTGGACACTTGTGCAGCTGAATTTGAAAGTTCAACGCCTTATTTCTATTCAACTTATGAGTGGGAAAATGAGTCAATCCGTTCAGAAAAAGAATCTGTTTTGGTGCTTGGTTCTGGACCAATTCGTATCGGTCAGGGTGTGGAGTTTGACTATGCGACGGTGCATTCTGTAAAAGCTATTCAGGCCGCTGGCTACGAAGCCATCATTATGAACTCAAACCCTGAAACGGTCTCAACAGACTTCTCGGTTTCGGACAAGCTTTATTTTGAGCCATTGACCTTGGAAGATGTCTTGAATGTGATTGACCTTGAGAAACCAAAAGGGGTTATCGTTCAGTTTGGTGGACAGACGGCCATCAATTTGGCAGAGCCATTGGCCAAAGCAGGCATTCCAATCTTGGGGACACAAGTGGAAGACTTGGACCGAGCTGAAGACAGGGATTTATTTGAAAAAGCTCTGAAAGACCTAGGTATTCCACAGCCACCAGGCCAAACCGCAACCAACGAAGAGGAAGCTCTAGAAGCGGCCCGCAAAATTGGTTTCCCGGTACTTGTTCGTCCATCATATGTCTTGGGCGGTCGTGCTATGGAGATTGTCGAAAATGAAGAGGACTTACGTTCTTATATGAGAACTGCGGTCAAGGCTTCGCCAGAGCACCCAGTTTTGGTGGATTCTTACATCGTCGGTCGTGAGTGTGAAGTGGATGCTATTTCAGATGGTAAGGATGTCTTGATTCCGGGTATTATGGAGCATATCGAGCGCGCTGGGGTTCACTCAGGTGACTCGATGGCCGTTTATCCGCCACAAACCTTGTCCAAAGAAGTGCAGGCGACCATTGCAGACTACACCAAACGCTTGGCAATCGGTCTCAACTGTATCGGTATGATGAATATCCAGTTTGTCATCAAGGATGAAACGGTCTATGTGATTGAGGTCAATCCTCGTGCCAGTCGTACGGTGCCATTCTTGTCCAAAGTCACAGACATTCCAATGGCTCAGGTTGCAACCAAATTGATTTTGGGACAAAGCCTTGCGGAACTTGGCTACCAAGACGGTCTTTATCCTGAGAGCAAGCAAGTGCACGTCAAGGCACCGGTCTTCTCGTTCACAAAACTAGCTAAAGTTGACAGTTTGTTAGGACCAGAGATGAAGTCAACCGGTGAGATTATGGGGTCAGACTTGACGTTGGAAAAAGCACTGTATAAGGCTTTTGAAGCAAGCTATCAACACCTGTCTGAGTTTGGTAATGTAGTCTTTACCATTGCGGATGAAGACAAGGAAGAAGCTCTTGGACTTGCCCAACGCTTCCATGAACTAGGCTATGGTCTGCTGGCTACGGCAGGTACAGCTACCTATCTGGCTGATAAGGGACTATCCGTGACAACTGTTGGCAAATTAGGCGATGCAGCTTATCAAGATATTCCAAGTCTTGTTCGAGCAGGTAAGGTCCAGGCTATTATCAATACGGTTGGTAAAAAACGGGTGGCGGATGGCGACGGTCAGGTCATTCGAAGCTCTGCTATTGAAGGAGGAATTCCACTCTTTACGGCCCTTGATACAGCAGAAGCTATGATTAAGGTGTTGGAAAGCCGTAGCTTTATGACACAGGCTATATAGAAGATAATGCAAATTTGCAGCATAGACGACTTCGCAAGAGGTCGTCTTTTTGATATAATAGAGTTGTAATTATAACTAGTAGGATCGGCAAGGTAAATAAGGGAATAAAATGAAAATGGAAAAAATGACAGTAGAAGAGTTCTTACAACTGAAGAAGGATGCTCAGGTATCCTTGATTCTATTTATTGTTTTTGGAGTTTTCTTGTTTTCAAGTATGTTTTATATTACAGCGATTGGGGCGAGAACACAAATGTACAATTCACTTGTGACGATGGTGTTTCTATCTGTATTGATGAGTGCAGTCAGACCCTATGTTTTTTCCAAAAATATCTTAGAGAAAAAACAACCTGAGCTGAAGCAGTATTCGACAGAGGGCTACTCAGTTTCTAGTGCCTTTCTAAAAAGGGTTTTTCTAGTTTATTCGGTTGCGATTATTGTGGTTGTTTTTGGTTTTGCTTCTGCCTACGCAACTCGGGTTGAGACCATCCTTCCCGATGATACCTTACCAAGTCTGGAACAGAAGTCTATTATTGAATTAGAGCTTGAGGAAAATAAATGACAAAGCAAGAATTACTGAATTTTGTGGAAGCTCATCAATCTGAAATAGGGGCATTTAATATTATGCCAGGAAGAAAATTTGGTGGGCAATTTACTCTGGGCTACTATTTTGATGAGGAATCACAAAAATATAAAGTATATGAGGTGAGTGAGCGTCAAGAATTCTGGGTATGGGATGAATTTGATATGGAATCTGAGGCAATAGATAGACTATATCGAAAAATAGTTTTTAGTTTTAATTTAAATGAAAAGCATATTTAGATTTATCCATCGACTCTCTTGGAATTGTAGAGGGCTCTGTTAAGGGACTCCAAAGCCAACTTTCTCACATTGAAGTCTCAAGCCCAAGCCAAAATCAGCTCAACGCTCGTCAGGGTCAGGACTTTGTGGACTTACAAACGGTTGAGTTTGGTAAAATCGCCAGCAAGGTCGAGAACAACATCACGATCAAAATGACGGTTGATGGCGTTGAGCAGAAGATACGAGTTGATGCGATTGGTTTTGACGAGGCAGGCAATATCCGCATCCAGGAATACACGACTGCTCAGAGTGGTTTGAAGTCTAGCCGCCAGAACCTCTTGGAAGACCTGTCCAAGTACGGCGGCACCATTGTCGGATCAGGCAAGGGTGACTTTGTCGGAGGTGTTGAGATACCTAAGGGCACACGGATTGATGTCGTGTCGCAGAAGACGGGGAATGTGACGATTGGTCCCGTACAAGTATCAGATATACACCTACCAACAGATTCTCGCTATGACCAACAGTTAATTGTGGACTATACAGAAACAATGGGAACAACATATACACAGACAGACATTAATAAATTAACAGAGCTAACAACCCATAATGCTGATTCCGATATAGCATTATTAGGATATTTTGAATTTGAAAGTGTTACCTCTTATGAGCAAATTGCACACGCGAATGGATATACCTATTTTGATGCTGGCAATCGAGGATGGGAGGCAATTACAAAGGTAGACCCTGAATTACCTTATAAGGTTAATGATGAGTTTCTTCTGAAACAGATTCAGGAAGGTAAAGATTTTGTGTTGACTTCGGATCCGTTTCTCGCAAGAGAATTGGCAGATACAAAAAAAATTGGAGTTTCTTATGCAAATGAAATAGAGTTACTTGACAGACACGGTTATAAAATTGAGAAGTTTGGAAATTTTTGGAGGGCATATAAATGAGTGAAGACTATTTACCAATTAAAGAGAGTTTGGGTTACCAAAATGTAAAAAAAGCACTATGGAATGTATTTGCGGCAGATTTAGATGATATATCCATTGATGAAAAGCCATTTGAAAGTTTTAGTTTCCTATTTCATTACAAAGATTATGAGATGACTATGCTTATTTCTGATACTGAGAAACATGTTCAATTTCAAGCAGGAGAAGGAGGGCTTTTTAGTATATCACTTCCCAATCCTAGATATCCAACAGCTTCATTTCAAAAAAAAGTCTCATTATCTTATCTAATTTCTGATAAACATATTAGTGATAAGTTAAGATGGTGTCTTGGTCAGGATAAGGAAGCTGTTGAGTATGCTATGAAAGTTCTTAAAGACTATCTAGATTCCGATGACGCAAAGATTCTATTGGAGAGTCAAGAATTTTATTTGGATACAGCAACCATCGACTCTATCGGCGTTGTGGACGGTCACCTAGAACTATTATTGGCAGATGGAAACGCATGGCTTCCTGATACTGAACAAGACCACCTCCTCAAACTCCAAGAAAAGTTGAACAACTACATTCACTTTATTGAAAGCAAGCAGTATGTGGAAAGTTATGGGGATGACTTTACAGAAAAAGTTATCAATCTGACTTTTCAGTATGTCCCATCAGACAATGGTCTTGCTTTCCTAGTGCAAGTTCAAAAAGTGCTACAGCCGACAGATATTCGTTTGAAGGTTGTAGTGCCAGAGTAGAGTTTTTAGTCCAGACAGGATTACCTTGTCTGGATTTTTTGGTATAATGGGAGGGTAGAAATATTCTTCATTTGTGCATAAACGGTTTGGCTAGGCTTGCTCTAAAGCGGAGCCTAGGAGTGGGAGTGAGGTTGGAGTTGTTTTCTCTCGCATCCATTTTGAAACAAGTTGAGTAGCTCTGCTATTAACCACAAATTCAGCTCAACGCTCGTCAGGGTCAGGACTTTGTGGACTTACAAACGGTTGAGTTTGGTAAAATCGCCAGCAAGGTCGAGAATAACATCACGATCAAGATGACGGTTGATGGCGTGGAGCAGAAAATCCGAGTGGAGGCGATTGGTTTTGACGAGGCAGGCAACATCCGCAGCCAGGAATACACAACTGCCCAGAATGGTTTGAAAATCAGCCGTCAGAACCTCTTGGAAGACCTGTCCAAGTATGGAGGCACCATTGTCGGCTCAGGCAAGGGCGACTTTGTCGGCGGTGTTGAGATACCCAAGGGCACACGGATTGATGTCGTGTCACAGAAGACGGGGAATGTGACGATAGGCTCATCGAATACCGTCTATTCTATACATGACTTTAAAGCTGAGATGGAGCAATTGCCTCATATCAATCTTTCAAAACAGGTTGAAGATGGCTTGGTTAGTACGAAGAACGGGAGCCGTCCGTCACCTCACCATGTTTATTCAGTAGAAGAAATTGCAACTCATCTTGCTATGTTCGATGATGGAGCAGTGAAAGTTATGAGCTTTGAAACATATGATTATGGGTTGCAAAATTATGGTGCGACGATAGGCCATCCTGACGGTCATTATGTAATGCCTAAATTTGTTTATGAAAAAGCTGTAAGGGCATCTAATGGTAATCCAAGAGTTCTAGAGGAACTATTGGGATTAGAACAGGGGTACTAGGAGATAATCCAGTTGTTATTGATATTCAGCGCTTAAAAAACCTCCGGATGCCTTCTGGTAACGAGCCTGGAGCTTGGCAAGGTTTGTGGGAACCTGGAGGCTACACACAGGGAGGGATTCCTGAGGCAGTGATTGATCAACTTAGTGAGTCGGATTATACAATAGACGAAGTATTCCAATAGAAAGGTCAGATATATATGAAAGTGTTACGAGGGACTGACTTTATAATATATGAATTAAATGGGCAATATAGCATTAATTGGTATCGTGGGCGAGAACGTTTCTCTTATCCAATAGATGAAGATTTAGTAAAAAAAGCTCTGTTAACATCTAAAGACGGGAAAGAGGTCATGTTTTATGTAGAGCATGGGCGCTGGCCAGAAGAGGATGAGTTAGAGCATTATAATGAATCTAACGTAATTACACATAGAGGGAATAATTTTATTGTCTATGAAGAAAATGGCAAATATGAGATGCACTTTATGACTGGCGGATTTCAAGACCGAGAGGTCATCTATCCTATTTCTAAAGAACTTATGGAAAGAGCTTTTGAGTCGCCTCAAGATGCCTATGAAGTAAAAATTTACTTAATGACAGGCCATTGGCCAGATAAGAGTCAAGAAGAATTGGATAGAAATTTCTTAAGGCAGTTTCCAGAGCAAATTCTTAAGAACCCGACTATTTCAAAGACTCTCTTTTCAGAGTATGAGTTTACGAAATTATTGAAACAAGCAATTGAAACAGTATTACAGACTAGTAAAATTGATAGCTTAGGAATAGTTGAAGAACATTTGGAACTCTTGCTTCTAGACCCAATCAAGTGGCAGGAAGAAACAGAAATTATTCATTTACAGTTATTGCAAGAAAAGCTGAACAACTACATCCACTTTATCGAAAGCAAGCAGTATGTGGACAGCTACGGGGATGACTTTACAGAAAAAGTTATCAATCTGACTTTCCAGTATGCTCCATCAGACAATGGTCTTGCTTT
>NZ_POQQ01000004.1 GCF_002964575.1 Streptococcus suis
GCCCAAAAAGCTACCATCACTTACCAAGATGAAGGTGGCAAACAGCTAGGTGCTATTGATGAGGTGACTGGTAAGTCAGGTGAGCCAATCAGCTACACCACAACAGCTCGTATTACAGAGTTAACAAACCAAGGTTATGAAGTGGTTCGTGATGACTTCACCAAAGACGGTGGACAAGTCTTCGATACTGACAAGGCTATCGACCAAGCCTTCACTGTTGTTGTGAAAGCTAAAACTGTTACAGTCACCCCAGAAGATCCTAAGAATCCAGGTACACCAGTAGATCCAGGCAAGCCAGACGGACCAAAATGGCCAGATGGCTTGAAAGAAAGTGACCTCAACCAAACTGTTACACGAGTTATCAAGTACCAATACGAAGATGGAAGTCAGGCTCAGCCAGATGTTGTTGAAACACTGACCTACAAACGTACCGCGACTGTTAACTTGGTAACTAAAGAAGTGACTTATGGTGACTGGACCTCAACTGATGATGACTTCGACAAAGTAGACACACCAGCTATTGCAGGTTACACACCAGACAAGGCAAGTGTAGAAGCAGAAGCAGATGTACCAGCAGAATCAGCAGACAAAGAAGTTATCGTTAAATATGTGAAGGACGCCCAAAAAGCTACCATCACTTACCAAGATGAAGGTGGCAAACAGCTAGGTGCTATTGATGAGGTGACTGGTAAGTCAGGTGAGCCAATCAGCTACACCACAACAGCTCGTATTACAGAGTTAACAAACCAAGGTTATGAAGTGGTTCGTGATGACTTCACCAAAGACGGTGGACAAGTCTTCGATACTGACAAGGCTATCGACCAAGCCTTCACTGTTGTTGTGAAAGCTAAAACTGTTACAGTCCC
>NZ_POQQ01000040.1 GCF_002964575.1 Streptococcus suis
TAATCAGACGAGCCTCGTGAGTAGCAGGTAAATCCCAAGCAAGATTTAATTCCAAACTTAACTGATTTGTGTTATACTGTTTATACATTTTCATGCCTTTCTAGTTGTTTTGTCGTTATTATAATTATAAAGCATGAAATGGAAAACGAGCAACTCCTAATTGGAATTGCTCGTTTTTTTATATGCGAGAAGCTAGTTTTTGCCCAGCCTCCTCTTTTTTTATAAAATCATTTCATCGTCAGTCAGCTTTTCACCGCTGTTTTTGTAGAAAAGGTCCATTAGATTTTGAACGGTTAGGTTCTTCTTCTCTTCTCCTTCTACATCGACAACAATCTGACCACGGTGCAACATGACCAAACGATTTCCGTATTCGATAGCATTTTCCATGTTGTGCGTAATCATAAGGGCAGTTAATTGGTGGCCTTCAACGATTTTCTTGGTGAGCTCCATGACCATGTCACTGGTTTTTGGATCAAGGGCTGCAGTGTGTTCATCCAAGAGCAGAACTTTTGGTTTCACCAGCGAAGCCATCATCAAGGTCAAAGCCTGACGCTGACCGCCTGAAAGAAACTGTGTATCTACTTTCATACGATTTTCCAAGCCCAAACCGAGTTCTTTCAAGGCTTCCTTGAAAATCGCGCGTTCACTGTCTTTCACACCCCAGCCAAGACCACGTGACAAGCCACGACGATAGGCGATAGCCATGTTTTCTTCAATGGTCAAGCGAGAAGCCGTTCCCATCTTAGGATCTTGGAAAACACGGCTGATGTCCTTAGAACGTTTTGCGGCTGGCACATGCTTGATGGATTTACCTTCCAGCAAAATATCGCCCGAATCAACTGTCAAGGCACCCGCAAGTGAGTTCATGAACGTTGATTTACCCGCACCATTACCACCGATAATGGAAATGAAATCACCTTCTTTTACATCTAGGTTCAAGCCACGAAGGACATGGTTCTCATTGACCGTTCCAGCTTCGAAGGTTTTATGAATATTTTGGATTGATAAAATAGTTTTCATGACTTCCTCCTAAGCATTTCCATTCAATTTTGGTCGACGAATGTTGAGTTTCTTCTGCAATTCTGGCACATAGAGAACCGTTGCCAAGAGGATTGCTGAGAAGAGTTTCACTAGGTCTGCATCCATACCTGGAATTTCCAAAATTGCAAGGATAATCAAACGGTAAACAACGGCACCCAGTACAACAGACAGTAATCTCCAGCCCAAACGCAAGTTACGCAAGATAACTTCTGCAATAATAACAGATGCCAAACCAATAACAATGGTACCTGTACCAGAGTTGAGATCCGCATAGCCATTGTTTTGTGTCAACAAGGCTCCACAGAGAGCGATCAAGCCATTTGACATCATATAGCCATAGATTTTCATATTGTCTACATTGATACCGTTGGCTTCACTCATCGGAATATTATCCCCTGTTGAACGAATAGCCAGACCAATTTGTGTGTTGAACAAGAGCGTCAACAAGCCCACAACAGCTAATACAAAGACCAGACCAATGACCAAAACGGCGTTGGTTTTGGTTAAACCCAAATCCTGTAATTGCGTTACCAAGGTTTCTTGTTTAAGCAGGGCTACGTTGGCCTTACCCAAAATTTTCAAGTTAATCGAATAAAGACCAGTCAAGGTCACAATACCCGTCAAGAGGGCTGGAATTTTTAATTTAGTATGAAGCAAGCCAGAAACCAGACCTGCCACCATACCCGCTAGCACTGCCATGAAGGTTGCCATCAGAGGATTCACTCCATTGACAATCCCTGTCGCACAGACAGCAGCACCGAGGGGATAAGAACCCTCCGCTGTCATATCTGCAATATCTAAAATACGAAATGTCAAGTAAACACCTATCGCCATGACCGACCAAAGCAAGCCCTGCGAAATACTTGATAAAATAATATCCACGTTTTTCTCCTTATCTAGCACCTAGCAATTCCCAAGTGCCATACCATCCTTCTTATTCTGATACAGTTAGTTTGGCTGTATCGATACCTAGTTTTTTAGCCATTTCTTCATTAACATGAAGGCTAACTGTTTCTGGATATTCTACAGCTGTTTCAGATACCTTGGCACCCTCGATAATCTTAATGGCCATTTTAGCTGTTTGACGACCAAGTGCTTCGTAGTTGGTACCGTAGGTCAAGAGCCCGCCTTCATCCACCATGTCTGTTGAACCACCGATGACAGGAACCTTATGCTCCACAGACAATTCACCAATCATGGTCATAGTTGAAGCGACTGTATTATCAGTTGGAACAAAGACTGCATCTACATCTTGCATCAAGCTGGTTGTCGCATCTTGCACTTCATTGGTTGAAGTAATACCTTTGACAACCACCTTGTAACCAGCTTTTTCAAGCAATTCCTTGGCTTGTTCAACCTGAACTTCTGAATTGCGTTCGCTGGTTGTGTATAAAATACCTACAGTCTTGGCATCTGGAACGGCTTGCCCCAGCAATTCAACTTGTTTATCGATTGGAGCCTGGTCAGATGTACCGGTCAAGAGACCTCCTGGTTTTTCAATCGATTCAACCAAGTCAGCAGAAAGTGGGTCTGTAACGGCAGTGAAGAGAACTGGTGTTTCCGTTGACACCGTCGCCAAACTTTGAGCTGATGGTGTTGCGATGGCTAGGACAAGGTCATTTCCATCGATGAGTTGCTCGGAAATAGTTTGAAGGTTGGCCTGGTCACCTTGGGCATTTTGATAGTCCAATACCAATTTATCTCCCTCTTTGTAGCCGTTTGCTTCCAATTCTGCCACAAAACCTTCGCGCGCTGCTGTCAATGACTCATGCTCCATATACTGAAGTACACCGACTTTTACCGCCTCAGATGAGGCTTGGTCAGATGATGAGGAACAAGCAGCCAGCGTCAAGGCAGTAACACTTGCCAATGAAATAGTAGCCAATTTTTTTACAAGCTTATGATACATAACATCCAATCTCCCAAATCTTTATTCTTCGAGTGCTTTAATCGTTGCTGGGTCAATTCCCACTGCTTTTGCCATTTCTTCGTTGACAGCAATAGCTGCTGTATTTGGTTTTTCTACAGCCAAGTCTGCTGGCTTTTCACCTTCCAAAATCTTGACTGCTAATTCACCTGCCTGAACACCGATAGCATGGTAGTCAACACCGTAAGTGAACAAAGCTGCATCAATTACCGCTGCATCCGAACCCATAGCCGGCACTTTTGCTTCTTTCAAAATATCGCCAATAGTTGAAGCAGTTGAGGCTACTGTATTATCAGTTGGAAGGTAGATGGCATCCACTTTGCCAGCCAGTGAGGTGATGGCTTGCTGAACATCGTTAGTAGATGTCACTGTAGCCACTTCTACCTTAATGCCTTTAGCTTCAAGGGCTTTCTTTGCCTGATTAGCTTGAACTTCCGAGTTTACCTCGCTTGAATTGTAGAAAATACCGACTGTTTTCGCAGTTGGAACAACCTTGAGCAACATCTCAATTTGATCTGTCACATCTGTCGCATCGATTGAGCCTGTCATGGTTCCACCAGGTACTTCCAAAGACTCCACCAAACCTGCTTCAACAGGATCCGTTACAGCCGTAAAGACACTTGGTGTTTCAGCATCTGCGTTTAACATGGCTTGGGCAGCTGGTGTTGCAATTGCAAAGTTAATATCATTGTTGCCCGCTAACTTTTGAACCATGGTTTGCAGGTTGGCTTGGTCACCTTGTGAGTTTTGCAAATCGATAGTCAGGTTTTCACCTTCATTATAACCAGCTTCTGCCAAGGCCTCAACAAAACCTTCACGCGCTGCCGTCAAGGCTTCATGCTCGGCATATTGAATAATACCAATATTGACTGAGTCTGAATCGGATGAATTTGAGCTACATGCAGCCAGTGTAACTGCAGACAAAAGAACAACTGAACTAAGAATAACTTTTTTAAATCCCATGATTTATCTCCTTTATTTAATAAAAAATGAATACGAAAGGACCGCTTAGACTACACTCTAAACGGTCCCATATTTCAACTGTATGTGAAAACAGAATGAAGTACTGTGCCATTTAGATGTATCATCTATGAGGCACACGTCAAAACAGCTACAGCCACATAGATACAAACTTTACGTTCCCGTGTTTGCATCCATGTTTACCATGTCTACAAACACTATCTAAAATAGCCGTAGAAATAAGTATGATTAGCTGAATGGTTTTGACACATTTGTAACATCTCTGTTTTCCTTTCTATTGATTTTTAATTCCTACTTATCTTAATTCATTTTCAAGCATTTGTCAACAAAAATTGCTTAAATTTTCAGATTTTTTAACTTTTTAACTATTTTTACGGAAAAAAACAGGAATTGGATAGTGCCAATCCCTGCATTTTTTTATTTAACTTCCACTTTTTCTGTCCAAGGACGGGCAGTTGTTGCCAGAACCTCGTTGAGTTCTTCTACGTTGCGACGACCTTGGTCTGCCAACCAAGCTTTAGCTGCTTCTTCCCCTTCACTTGCAAAGATAGCTACTGCATCCTTCCAAGTCGCGCGTCCACAAAGAACACCGTTAAAGCTTGAACCGGCTTCTTTAGCAAAGACAAGGGTTTCTTGGAAGAGTTTAGCAGATACACCCGCACTCAAATAGATGAATGGCAAGTGGGTACTGTCTGTTTGCTCCTTGAAGAAGGCCTTGGCTTCCTCAACTGTATAGACTGGCTCTTCATCTGTGTAGCCTTCTACAAAGTTCATGTTAACTGGTACTTCTACCTTAAGCACATCTGCATTGTAGCGTGGCTTGCTAAATTCACGCATGGCACCATTGACCTTGTGTGGTTTGAGGGCTGCGTATTCACGAGAAGTCACATCCATGTCGCTGGCATCGTAAGTCAAGATTTCCACGAAGTAAGGAATATCTTCTGCGATACACTCGCTACCAATACGTTCTACCCAGGCATGCTTGATGTCATTGATTTCTGGCTTGTCATCTACATCATAGTAAAGCAAGATTTTTACGGCATCTGCACCCAATTCTTTGATGCGTTTTGCTGACCAGTTTGGCAAAAGGTCTGGCAAACGACCTGGTGTGGAAGCATCGTAACCTGTTTTTTCATAAGCTGCAATGAAACCGCAATCTGCATGGCGCAATTCTGAAGCTGGAACACCATACTCAGCATCCAAAAGAATGGAACTTGCATAAGGTGTCAAGTCACTTGAGATAACTTTTTTGAAATCAATCAAAATATCATCTCCAAATTCGCCACCACCTGCTGCCGCAGCCAAAAGGCGTTTCAAAGCACCACGTTGGTCAATCGCCAAGGCCGCAATCACCTGATCGCTGTTTGACAAGCGGGTCATGTGGTCAAATTTAGCCTGAGAAAGTTGTAATTTTGTCATTAGATTCCTCCTAAGGATTTTATTAACCGAATCGTTTCACTCCATCGAGGTAGGTAGCTTTCAAACGTCCCGCATCATCTACAACGATAAAGTCTGCTGCCCGTCCTTCTGCAATCTGACCACAAACATGGTCAATGTTGACAGAACGAGCTGGTGCCAGAGAAGCCATACGAAGGGCATCAGGCAAGGACACCAAGCCCCATTCAACCACATGCTGAACAGCTTGGATTAACTCCAGAATGGAGCCTGCCAGGCTACCGCTATCTTTCAGACGGGCTGTGCCGTCCTTTACAATAACTTCAAATTCACCCAGTCGAGAATTTCCTTCACCCATTCCTCCAGCTCGCATACAGTCTGTAATCAATACTGTTTCTTCTGCGCCACGCGCTTTAATGACAACTTCTGCTGCCGCTGGATGAACATGGTGACCATCACAAATCATTTCTGCATAAACATTTTTTAAGTTCAGGGCTGCGCCAACCATTCCTGGCTCACGATGATGTAGCCCACTCATACCATTGTAGACATGGACGAAGATATTGGCTCCTGCATTTACAGCCGCTTCTGCTTGCGCATAGGTCGCATCACTATGAGCGAGAGCTGTATGAATGGCCTTGCCGTTGGCAAATTCGATAAATTCTGTCACACCTTCTCTTTCTGGCGCAATGGCAATTTTATTAACCAGGCCCTTGGAGAGCTGGTGCCATTTGTCCAATTTCTCAATGGATGGATCGCTCATATACTTGGGATTTTGGGCTCCCTTGTATTTTTCTGTAAAGAAGGGACCTTCTAAGAAAATTCCCTGAATCTTGGCACCTCTTTCCTGACCTGCATAGGTTCCGATGGTTTCACAGACTGCATCCAAATTTTCTGTGGAATCTGTCAGGGTTGTAGGAAGCCAAGAGGTAACCCCACAAGACAAGAGGCCTTCTGAAATCACCTTGATCCCTTCGAAATCATTGTCCATGACATCGTGAGATGCATAGCCATGAATGTGGGTGTCCACCAAACCTGCTGCCAGATGATAGTCGGAATAATCAATAATCTCACCTTCTGGCTTCTCCGTCAGAATCTGACCAAAAGTACCTGCGTCAGTTAATTCAAGATAGGCATTCTCTACCTCAGTATCCTTTAAAATAATAGACTTAGCATATACATATTTAGACATAGCCTATCTCCTTAAATCAATATACATTTTATGTACACTGGTTATAACCATATACTAATTGTAGTATATACCAATGAAGAAGGATTGTCAAGTAATCTCCAATTTTTCGAACAAAAATACAGCCTTTCGGCTGTACTCTATAGCAATTCATTCAAAGGTTTGAAAATAATACGCTCCAAATCAGCTACATAAGCTGCTAACTGCTGCTGTTTTGTGAAATATTCGACCAAAATTGGATTGGCTTGAACCTTCTTATTGAAATCCAACATGGTTTTTTGATCTTCTTCTGTAGGAATATCACCCGCTTGCAATTTTTCCTGAATACCGCGTTGGAAGCTAATATAGCCCTCCAAAATTTCATTTGCTTCAGGATTGCCTTCAACGGAAACTTTAACCGCTTCTACTGCCTTGTACTCAGGCAGGTTACGGATAGCACGTTCCAATTCATTTGCAATATCATAGATATTTGTTGACATAAGCTTTCTCCTTTAATCGTGGTGTAGTTGGTAAGTCGTTTGCTCCCTCAAACGGTGAGCAGCTTCTTCCAAGTGCACCTTATTTTTAAACGTAATTTGTAATATACCGTGTATATCTTCACGGTTTTCTTCGTTAATACGAATATTGACAATGGAAATGCCACGCAGGACTTCCAAGACCTTCAAAATCGTATCTTCCTCATCGGGAACGCTAAGGAATAAATCATAGAAGGAATCCACACCGGCTCTCTTATGAATTTCCATAGCCTTGCGGGTCTGACGACCTGTTTCAAAAAATTCCCAAATAGCCTCTCTATCTCCAGATTTCAGGATGGTTGAAACTTGGTTCAGTCGGTCTTGAAATTCCGCGATCCTATCCAAAATCGCTTCTGGATTGGTCATGAGAATGCTGGTCCACATACCTGGTTCACTTTCGGCAATCCGGGTCATATCCCGAAAACCACCTGCCGCAAAATTATTGGTAAAGGGATGATTTTGGGCGTAATCTCCAGCCTGATTCATCAAACTAGAAGCCAAGACATGTGGAAAATGGGAAATCTGACTGGTGACCCTATCATGCTCTGCTGCATCAAGCTGGACAAAGCGGGCACCTGTCCCAGACAGTAAATCAGTCAATCGAGGAACTGCATCTGCCTTGGTAGCCTGACAAGGCGTCATTATATAGTAGGCATTTTCAAATAAGTGGATATCTGCCGCTACCGCACCAGACTTATGACTACCAGCCATCGGATGCCCACCGATAAAGTTGATGTTCTTAGGTAAAAGAAACTTATCAGCTGCAGTCACAATAGCTGACTTGGTTGAACCCGCATCTGTAATCAGAACGCCTTCTTTCAGGTTCATGTGACTTAACTCTTCTATCAATTCAAGCGACACTTGGATAGGCACGCTCAGAAGAATCACATCAGCTTGTCCAGCCAATTCTACCAAATCATCTAATAGGTAGTCCACCATTTTTTGCTCAAGCGCAACCTGTGCAGAAGCTGGATTGGGTTCAAAACCTAGAATATGATAATCTGGATGCTGTTTACGGATACAAAGGGCGAGTGAACTTCCAATCAGGCCCAGACCGACAATCAAAATCGTTTTTTTCATTGCTGACCTAGAAATTTCTAACGTAATCACGGTGACTAGCTACTGCAGCCTTTAATTCTTCCATATTGTCTGAAGAGAATTTTTCCAGGATTTCTGTCGCAATAGTCGTAGCTACGACGGATTCCATGACCACACCAGCTGCTGGAAGAGCCGTTGGGTCAGAACGTTCCACAGTTGCCTTATAGGGCTCATGCGTATCAATATCGACAGACATCAGAGGCTTGTAAAGGGTTGGAATGGGCTTCATCACACCACGGATAACCAGTGGTTGTCCATTTGTCATACCACCTTCAAAACCACCAAGATTGTTGGTTCTGCGGGTGTAGCCATCTTGCTCAGACCAAAGAATTTCATCCATGACCTGACTGCCTTTTAAGTAACCAGCTTGGAAACCGACACCAAATTCTGCACCTTTAAAGGCATTGATCGATACAACTGCCTGAGCCAGTTTGGCATCCAATTTCTTATCCCATTGAACATAAGAACCCAGACCAACTGGAACACCACCAACGATGGTTTCTACAACACCACCAATGGTATCCCCGTCACGCTTGATTTGGTCGATATAGGCTTTGATTTCTTCCTCACGCTCTTTGTTGACAATAGAAACTTCTGACTGGGCTGCACGTTCTCTGATTTCTGCAACGGTTAAACCATCTGGAACATCGATTTCTTTACCACCAAACACAACTACGTGGTTGGCAATTTCAATATCTAACTCAGCTAAAATTCGTTTGGCAACGGCACCAACTGCCACTCGCATGGTTGTTTCACGCGCACTCGAACGCTCCAAGGAATTCCGCAAATCATCAAAACGGTACTTCATACCACCGACCAAATCAGCATGACCTGGACGTGGATGTCGAATCCGACGCTTGCTTTTAAGCTTATCTTCAATATCCTCAACAGCCATAATATCCAACCACTTTTGGTGGTCTTTGTTGGTTACATTAAGGGTAATTGGTGCACCAGTTGTCTTGCCATGACGGACGCCGGCTGTAATCTCAACACGGTCTGTTTCTATCTGCATCCGACTGCCACGACCATAACCACCTTGACGACGTTTCAAATCTGCATTGATATCCTCTGCTGTCAAAGGAAGACCAGCTGGAACTCCCTCAATAATGGCTGTCAAACGTGGTCCATGGGACTCACCAGCTGTTAAATAACGCATACTTAATTCTCCAAAATTTCCAAAAACTTACGTGTATTAGCCAAGGACATCTGTCCAGGAGCCGATACTTCATCCAAACTTGCAAAGGTCCAACAAGAACCAGTAATCACACCGGCAATCCGAGTGATCTTACCTAGTTCCCCCATAGCAATCGTCGCAAAAGTCTGTTCAGCATTCAAGGTCTTAAAGCCGCGAGTATAGTTCATGACATCTAAGACATCCTGCTCACTATTGGCCAAGACTGCCATTTTAACTACTGCTGGCGAAAGACTGGTTAATTCAGACATGATTTCCAGATAATTAGCAGGTGTCTCTTCAAAATTATGATAACTTAAGACAAGATTTGGAAACTCCAACATCTGCTCAAAAACGGACTGGTAGGAATAATATTCAAAATCAATATAGTCTGGCTGATAAAGGGCTGCCACTTCCTTAATTAAATCAACATACTCTTGGTCTGCCAAGTCCAAATAACCACCTTCTCGTGTTGTTCGGACGGTAAAAATTACTTCCTTACCATTGCATTTCTCAAAGATGGCAGGAGCTACTCTTAAAATATCCTCTTTTGGAAGATAATCTGCTCTCCACTCAATGAGGTCGGCTTCCGCCAAACGTCCTACATCAATAGCCTCTACTTCTTCCAAATTTCTAGGCATAATAGGAACTACTATTTTCATTTTTCTACCCTTATCGTAAAGACCTTGAGGTAATTACTACTTTCATCATTTTTATTGATTGTAAAATCAGCTGGTAAGCGATAGGTCGTAGTATAGCGATGCTTTTGCGAACCAAAACCTTTCTCAATCTGTTGACGGAATTTCTCAACCGACACATTGGCCGCATTGGTTGAGGCAAGGATTATTCCGTTTGGATTTAGGATTTCTAGTGACTGGGAAATCAATTTATGATAGTCCTTGGCTACCGAAAATGTCTGTTTTTTATTTCGGGCAAAGCTTGGTGGATCCAGGACAATGACATCATAGCTTAATCCCTTGCGCTTGGCATATTTGAAATATTCAAAGACGTCCATGACTACAAAGTGATGATTGTCTAATTCTACACCATTAACCTTAAAATGAGCTGTAGAAAGTTCACGCGACCGTTTCGCTAAATCAACAGAAGTGGTTTCTATTGCTCCTCCCATAGCTGCAGCAATGGAGAAGGCGGCTGTATAAGAAAACATATTGAGCAGGGTCTTACCTGTCGCCAGACCATCCACCAGTGAACCGCGGACTTCATGTTGATCGAGGAAAATACCTGTCATCAAGCCGTCATTCATGAAAACTTGATAAGCAACACCATTCTCTAAGACAGTGAAATTTTCTGGCGCCTCTTGTCCGTAAAGAAAGGCGGACTCAAAGTCCAAACCCTTAAATCGAATTTTTTCATAAGCACCCTTTACTTCTGGAAAGACCATCTGAAAGGCAGAAACGATCTTTTCCTTGATAGAATAAACAAAGGTATTATACCAAGAAAAAACTGCATATTCATCATATAAATCAATCGTCATCCCACCGAAATCATCCCCATCTTGATTGAATAAGCGAAAGGCATTGGTCAAGTCTGACTGATAAAAATGATGTCGCTTTTGCCGTGCTTTATTAAACAGGTTCACAAAGTAGCTTTCTGTCAATTCTTCTTTAGAGTAACTATATAGCCAGCCAATCCCCTTGTTCTGCGGAGAAAGATAAGCCTTCCCTAAATGTTTGCCTGTTTCAGAAACTAGGTCAACAAGCTTATCTTCTGTCACAGAAAATCCTGAAAAATCAGCACTATCTAGGAGTTGAATGCCCTTGTTGATCTTCTGCTCTGCAATTCGATTTACCCTTATTTTCATAAATTTATTATAACACGATTCTGCATATATGCCAAAAAAACTCCAAACTTTGAGGCTTATTTTAAAATTATGGTATAATGAACTGAGATTTAAAACCTGTATTCACAAGTGAAGTGATTATATAGAAGAGATCATTTTTCGCTAATCAAGGCTGTTTTTTGAAAGAATACTGACTGTATGTTGACTGACTGAAAAACTAGCTTAGATGGAAGTGCTGAACTATGAATACAGGTTCTTAGAAAGGAACTTGAGGTTTATTTGTGAAAAAAATAATTGACCATGTCAAAGAGTATTCCAAAACTCGTTTTGGCTTCGTCCTCATCCTTCTAGTGATGTATTGGCTCAAAACTCTCTGGGCCTACTATGTTGATTTTAGCTTAGATTTACAAGGGATATTCCAGCATGTCATTGCCATTATCAACCCCTTGCCAATCGGCTTACTCTTAATAGGGCTAGCTCTCTATGCCAAACAGACAAAGCTGTTTTATGGACTAGCCAGTGGAATGTATTTCCTTCTCTTTGCCTGGCTATTTTCAAACGCTGTTTACTACCGAGAATTTTCAGACTATATTTCCATCTCAACCATGATGGCAACTTCTAGTGTTTCTGCTGGTCTTGGTGAAGCAGCAATCAAGCTATTTCGGCCCTGGGATCTAGTCTATTTTCTAGACTTTATCGCTTTTGGTGTCCTCCTCTATCGAAAAAATGTCAATTGGGATAAACAGCCTTTCTATCCAAAGGCTAGCTTTGCTATTACAGCATTCTCAACCCTGCTCTTCTCCATCAATCTATTTTTGGCTGAAGTTGATCGACCTGAATTATTGACACGAGGTTTTTCAAATACCTATATCGTCAGAGCCTTGGGTTTGCCAGCCTTTTTAGGTTATAATGCTCATCAGACCTATACAGCCCATAAGGATCGCTCAGGAGCCAATCCAAGTGACCTTGAACCCATTAAACAGTATGTTGAGGAACACTATGCCCAGCCCAATGATAACTATTTCGGCATCGCCAAGGGACGCAACGTCATCTATCTCCATCTTGAAAGCCTGCAACAATTTGTCATTGATTACAAGCTAAAGGTTAATGGAGCAGAATACGAGGTAACTCCCTTTCTCAATTCTCTCTATCATTCCAACTCTACTCTAGCTTTCTCCAATTTCTTCAATCAAGTCAAGGCGGGTAAAACCTCCGATGCTGAAACCATGATTGAAACCTCCTTATTTGGATTAAACCAAGGCTCATTCATGGTTCAGTATGGGGGAAGCAATACCCAGCAAGCAGCACCTTATATCCTATCTCAGAACGGTAGCTACACATCTGCTGTCTTCCACGGTAATTCGGCTAGTTTTTGGAATAGGAATAACACCTACAAACAATGGGGATACAACTATTTCTTTGACCAATCCTATTTTTCTGAAGCGACAGAAGAAAACTCTTTCCAGTATGGTTTAAATGATAAAATCATGTTTGCAGATTCCATCAAATATTTGGAACGGATGCAACAACCATTTTATGCCAAGTTCATCACCGTATCCAACCACTATCCTTATACCACTAGCTTGATTGGCGATGAGAAAGGATTTCCACTGGCCAATACAGATGATGAAACCATCAACGGCTATTTTGCTACTGCCAATTATTTGGATACATCCATCAAGTCCTTCTTCAACTATTTGAAGGCGACTGGTCTATATGAAAATTCAGTTATCGTCCTCTACGGCGACCATTATGGAATATCTAATTCACGCAATCCAGACTTAGCCCCCCTTTTAAATAAGGACCCTCAAACCTGGACAGAATTTGACAATGCCATGTTGCAACGCGTCCCTTATATGATTGTGGTGCCAGGTATGACCACGGGAGGCATTTTCAATACCTTTGGCGGAGAAATTGATACCCTCCCAACACTCGAACACCTGCTAGGCATAAAAGCAAATAATTTCTTACAGGTCGGACAGGATTTACTGTCACCTCAGAACAAGCAAATCGTGGCTCTCCGAACAGAAGGAAGTTTTATCACACCAAAATACACCAGTTATGCAGGTAAGATTTACTATACCGAAACAGGGATTGAGATTACCAATCCTGACGAAACCACCCAAAAAGAAATTGATGTGATTAAGGAAGCCGCAACTGCCCAATTAGCAGCGAGTGATGCCATTCAAACAGGCGACCTCATCCGCTTCTTTGACAATGGTCTGCCAGCCCTAGATGCTAGCAAATACAACTACATTGATTCCTTGGCCGCTGAGATTGCACTAGAAAATGAGCTAGGGGCTAAATCAACCAGCCTCTACAGCCAGAATGGAAACCAATCCACTGTTGACCTCTTCAAAGCACCAAGCTACCTAGAATTAAACGGCAGTTCCACAAGCAGTACAGCCAGTTCGAGTACAGAAAGTAGTACGTCAACCAGTACTTCTTCCCAATAATCAAAAATATGCTGGACGAGATATCCTTGATGGAGGTCTCGTCCAGCATATTTTTCTATAGCAATCCTTCCAAGAGCCCACGCATGAACTCTTCAGACTTGAATTCTCCGATGTCATCGATTTTTTCACCGAAACCTATCAGTTTAACAGGAATATCCAACTCCTGACGGATGGCAAGAACGACACCGCCTTTTGCAGTACCGTCTAGCTTGGTCAAAACAAGACCTGTCAATGGAGTAATTTTGGCAAATTCCTTGGCTTGACTGAGGGCGTTTTGTCCTGTGGAAGCATCCAATGCTAAGAGGGTTTCATGCGGTGCATCAGGAAGTGTTCGTTTAATGATACGGCCGATTTTTTCCAGCTCTGCCATAAGGTTATCTTTATTCTGCAAACGACCTGCTGTGTCAATCATGAGAATATCCACGCCTTCTGCCACGGCACGTTTTACCCCATCAAAAACCACACTAGCTGGGTCTGACTTTTCAGGTCCTGTGACCACTGGCACATCGACACGGCGACCCCACTCGACCAGCTGGGCTACCGCACCCGCACGGAAAGTATCCGCCGCAACCAGCATAACCTTCTTGCCAGCCTGCTTGTACTTGTAGGCCAACTTACCGATAGACGTCGTCTTCCCAACACCATTGACACCGACAAAGAGCATGACCGTTAGGTCGTCTTGGAAGTTGATCTGCTCGCTAAATTGACCGTCTTTTTCATAAATATCCACCAATTTTTCGATAATCACACGGCGGAGTTCATCTGTCTTTTTAGCCTTCTGTAGTTTGGCTTCATAGCGGAGCTCCTCTGTCAGAGTAGAAGCAACTTGCACACCCACGTCTGACAAAATCAGCATTTCTTCCAACTCTTCGAAAAATTCTTCATCAACCGAACGGAAATTAGCAAAGAATTCGTTAAGTCTTGCTCCAAAGCCTGTGCGCGTCTTTTTCAAGGTCCGCTGGTACTTGTCCTGCTCACTTTCCTCCTCGACTTTAGCAACTTCCTCAACAGGCTCTTCCTTGACTTTGGTTTGAATGGCAGGATCAAAGCCTTGTTCCTGCGCTTCCTTCACTCGAGCCGCAGCAGCTTCCTTGGCTGCATAATACTGGGCCATCATGTCTAAGGTCCGTTGTTTCTGAGCTTCTTGCTCGGCATTCAAGTCAGTTGGTCCTGAACTGTCCTGTTCAGGAATAGTTGACTCCGTTTCAGATACTTCAGTGTCCTTTTCAGAAACCAACTGCTCTACTTCAAGCTCTTCAACAACTTCTTCTCTAGGCTCTTCTTGAGCCTTTTGTCCAAATAATCGATCGAATAATCCCATACTAGTCCTCGTTCAATACATAGTGTTCAACAGCCCAGGCAATGCCGTCTTCATCATTGGTCTTAGGCAAGACTACCTTGGCGGCAGCTTTTATCTCATCTGTGGCATTAGCCATAGCAACACCCATACCAGCCCATTCAATCATAGAAAGGTCATTGCCTTCATCGCCACAAGCCATGACTTCTGACTGGTCAATTCCAAGATGACCAATCAACTTAGCCAAACCATTTGCCTTGTGGACACCTTTAGGGCTCCACTCAAGCAAAATATCACGCGATTTAAAAATCTCAAAACGTTCGTGCAATTCCGCAGGAATTTTCGGAATTTGTGCATCCAAGAAATCTGCATCTACTGCCGACACAGCCTTATTGTAAACGAAGTCCTCTGGCAATTCGTCATCAGTCACCTTGATTTTATTCAAAAGGGGGTTAGCAGTCAAATAGAGAGATTCGTGGGCAGCTGGTAGAGAGTATACATCCCCACCATAGACTGCATCAAGGGGTAAATCTAGTTCATTGGTCACCTGACGAATGGCACGGACTTCCTCAATGGTAAAGCCCACCTTATCCAAAACCCGACCTGTATTTTCTTGAACCAGACCACCATTAAAGGTAATGGAATACTGCCCCTCACCCAGCAAATCCAAGTCTTCCAAAAAAGCGCCAATGGCTTGCAAGGGGCGTCCTGTAGTCAAAACCACATAGACCCCCTGATCACGTGCAGCTTGTAGAGCTTTTTTATTTGCCTCTGAAATCCGTTTATCAGATGTCAGAAGCGTTCCATCTAAATCTAATGCAATCAACTTAATTGCCATTTACTAATTCCTCCATGTAGGCCATCACGGCTTCTTCATTACAATGCCCAATAACCAAGTCTGCTTGTGTCTTGACTTCATCAACTGCATTTGCGGTCGCAACAGAAAAAGCTGCCAGCTTCATCATTTCTAGGTCATTTTGGTTATCTCCGAAGGCAATCAAATCCTTTCCAGATAAGCCAAAGTACTTGCATAGATGCGATAAACCAATTCCCTTATGAACACCTGACAAGATAATGTCGATTGAGGTAAAGCCCGTCGTGACAGCAGTCAATTGTTGAAAATGATTATTGATCCAGTCTTGCGCTTCTGTACGTATATCCTCATCAATATAGAGATTTAATTTAATAATATCCTCAGAAACATCCTCAAAACGTGGAAGCAAAACAATATCTTGATAATAGTCTGATAGGACCTGATATAGATCATCTTCAACCGTATCCAACATATAAGAAGCCTTCAGACCAGATAGGGTGATATGCTGAGTTTTAACATATCCGCTCTTAATCAGTTCATCTACCAAGGATAGATAGGTTGCTGGTTTAATAGGCTCATCTATGTAAATCGTCTGATTACCATACAGAACTACTGCTCCATTTTCTGCAACCAGGGCAATATCATCTAAGAAATCCTCGAATAAGAGCTTTAAACCTGGAAGAGAGCGACCACTTGCCGCTACAAACAGATAGCCTCGTGTTTTAAAGTTATCAAGAAGAACACGAAAACGCTCCTTATCAAAGCTATGGTCCCCTCTCAAAAAGGTTCCATCCATATCAGTTGCAATTATTTTATTATATATCATACCACTTCCCCTTATCTCATCCATTATACCATAGTTCCATCGAATTTCGAATCTTGTCTTACAATCTCGCATATGAAAATATTTCTTTGTTCAAGTTAAAAACCAGCAGTTCCCTACTGGTGTAATGTTAGACCATGACTAAATCTCTTATTCAGAAATCCGGCTCTATAATTTCTGTAGTGGGTAAAACCACCATGGAGATTATGGAGCCTTTTGGAGTGTAGAAAAAAAGTCCCATATGACCTATAATGAAAAGCGACTAAACAACTCATTAGAAAGGGTTCATATGGAACAACTAAATCTTATCACAAATTTTCTCAGAATTAAAGACAAAAATATTACTATCTCTAATGAATATGACCTGGGAACTCACTTAGAACTCCACGGTCACTTGGATTACACAGCCCCTAAATGCCCAAAATGCAAGGGACAAATGGCAAAATACGACTTCCAGAAGGCCTCCAAAATTCCCTACCTAGAAACTGCTGGCTATCCCTTACTTATCCGCCTTAGAAAGCGTCGTTTCAAGTGCAAGGAATGTGGGAAAATAGCGGTCGCTGAAACTCCTCTTGTCAAGAAGAACCACCAAATCGCTGTCGCAGTTAACCAGAAGATCGCTCAATTACTCATCGAAAATCAAGCAATGACACATATCGCACACAGGCTATCCATCTCAACATCATCAGTTATTCGAAAACTAAATGAGTTCAAGTTTGAAACGGATTGGAACAAGCTTCCAGAAGTCATGTCCTGGGACGAGTATGCCTTCAAGAAGGGGAAGATGAGCTTTATCGCACAAGATTTCAACTCCCTGAATGTCATAACCATTCTGGACGGAAGAACTCAAGCAACCATTCGAAACCACTTTCTGCGCTATCCTAGAAAGGTTAGAAATCGGGTCAAAGTCATTACCATGGATATGTTTAGTCCCTACTACAAATTGGCTAGACAACTATTTCCAAACGCCAAGATTGTACTCGACCGCTTTCATATCGTGCAACACCTTAGTCGTGCTATGAACCGTGTCCGTATTCAAATTATGAACCAACTTGATAGAAAATCGCAGGAATACCGAGCCTTGAAACGCTACTGGAAATTGATACAACAGGATAGTCGTAAACTCAGCGATAAACGATTTTATCGCCCTATGTTTCGGATGCATTTAACCAACAAGGAAATTCTAGAAAAACTCCTATCCTACTCAGATGAGCTCCGACAGCACTATGAACTCTATCAATTTCTCTTGTTCCATTTCCAAGAGAAAAATTCAGATCATTTCTTCAGTCTCATCGAACAGGAAATAGCCTCTGTTAATCCTATTTTCCAGACGGTATTTAAGACATTTCTAAAGGATAAAGACAAGGTTTTAAACGCCATGGAATTGCCTTATTCCAATGCCAAACTGGAAGCTACCAACAATCTCATCAAAGTCATTAAGAGAAATGCCTTTGGTTTTAGGAACTTTGAAAACTTTAGAAAACGCATTTTGATTGCTTTGAACATAAAGAAAGAGAGAACGAATTTCGTCCTCTCTAGGTGTTAGCTTTTCATCTACCCACTACAGTTGACAAAGAGCCAGAAATCCTTGACCTACAGAGTTATTGTTCGAAACGACTCAGCAAGTAAAAATAATACTTTGTCCGTACCTAATTTTGTGCACCGATTCGATGCTTTTTTCTTCATTCCATGTTAAACTTATAAGTGAGATTTAAGAACCTGTATTCGCAGTCCTGCACTTCCATCTAAGACTAATTTTTCAGCTACTCAGCCTTAGTTTTTTGCAAAATACAGTCAGTATTCTCTCAAAAAACTGCCACGATTAGTGACAAACGATTTCTTATATAAAAGCACTTTACTTGTTCTAGTTAGAAAGCACATTATTATGATTACCAAAGAATTCGACACTATTACTGCTATTTCCACCCCTCTCGGTGAGGGAGCTATTGGGATTGTCCGCCTATCTGGGACGGACGCTTTTGCCATTGCCAGCAAGGTTTTCAAGGGCAAGGACCTAGCAACTGTACCCAGTCACAGCCTCAACTACGGTCATATCATTGATCCTGCGACGGGTCAAGTGCTGGACGAGGTTATGATTGGAGCCATGCGTTCTCCAAAGACCTTCACACGCGAAGATGTCATCGAGATTAACACCCACGGAGGCATCGCCGTTACCAACGAAATCCTCCAACTCCTGATTCGTCAAGGGGCTCGAATGGCTGAGCCGGGCGAATTTACCAAGCGCGCCTTTCTCAACGGTCGTGTAGATTTGACCCAGGCCGAGGCTGTCATGGATGTTATCCGTGCCAAGACTGATAAAGCCATGCATAATGCCGTCCGCCAGCTTGACGGCTCCCTCTCCCAGCTCATCAACGACACGCGCCAGGAAATTCTCAACACGCTGGCTCAGGTCGAGGTCAACATCGACTACCCTGAGTACGACGACGTTGAGGAGGCGACGACAGAGCTGGTCCGCGAGAAAACCCTACAGTTCCAAGCGCTTTTGGAAAATCTCCTCCGCACTGCCCGCCGTGGAAAAATCCTGCGTGAAGGCATCGCAACCGCTATTATCGGTCGTCCCAATGTCGGAAAATCCAGCCTGCTCAATAACCTCCTCCGCGAGGAAAAAGCCATCGTTACAGACATCGCAGGAACAACCCGTGACGTTATCGAAGAATACGTCAACATCAAAGGCGTCCCTCTCAAGCTGATTGATACAGCAGGTATCCGCGAAACAGACGACATCGTTGAAAAAATTGGTGTGGAACGGTCTAAAAAAGCCCTTGAGGAGGCCGACCTGATCCTGCTGGTCCTCAACGCATCTGAGCCCCTGACCGAGCAAGACCGCAATCTCCTAGCCATTTCTGACATGGCAAACCGCATTGTCCTGCTCAACAAGACCGACCTAGAAGAGAAGATTGAAGCAGACCAGCTGCCTGAGGAGGTCATCCGCATTTCCGTCTTGAAAAACCAAAACATTGACCAAATTGAAGAAAAAATCAACCAACTCTTCTTTGAAAATGCTGGTCTGGTAGAGCAAGATGCCACCTACCTCTCCAACTCCCGCCACATTTCCCTCATTGAACAGGCTGTCCAAAGCTTGCAAGCTGTTAATGACGGACTGGAAATGGGCATGCCTGTTGACTTGTTACAGGTTGACCTGACCCGCTGTTGGCAGATTTTGGGAGAAATCACAGGTGATGCTGCTCCAGACGAACTCATCACCCAACTCTTTAGCCAATTCTGCCTTGGAAAATAAGAACAAGGAGGATGGGCAAAAACTAGCCAGTAAATAAAAACACAGATAGATTCGAGCTGATTTTGATAAAATCCAGCCGAACTATCTGTGTTTTTATTTTTGTTTCTACTATCTTGGACTAATTTCTTAGCCAATTTCGTTAGATTCCTGCTCATTAGGAGAATGCCTATCTCTGTTGGATTCGTTTGCTCTTCGCATTAGTTGCTCAACTATAAATAAATCTAATTCAGTATCAACGTCATATCTAGACCATTCAGGTGACAGATATCCAAATGTAGTAGAAGTGTAAAATGATTGGTTCTTCATAAATTTGTCTACTGTGGACATCCACATTGAACCATCTGGGTAATAAATCATGCCTTGTGATTGTCTATTTGTTTTCGTATTATCCAATTTAGGTAAATGAAATAAACCATTTTGTAATAGCGGTGCTACCAAAGACAGATTTCTATCAAACGGTTTAACTGTAATACAGGCGTCATATTTATCAGACCAAGAATTTGAAAAATCACGAATAAAAGAGACTGAACGCAACGGACTAGTGACCTGAAATGTAATAAAATTGGTATCTAGACTATATCTTCTTTCTGAAAATACATGCAATATGGTTTCAACCATAGTTGAAGTATCTGTCGCAAGGTCAATTGGACGTTTGACATATAGCAACTTATCCCTGTAATAGGATGTTAATAAAGAAATATAGTTCTCAGAATCAGTAGATATGACAATTTCATCAAACAGTTGACACTCTAAGGCTAAATCTATCGTATAACAAGCCAACGGTTTTCCACCAATCATTCTAATATTTTTATGAGGGACTCCTTTGGACCCAGACCGCATAGGAATAATTGCTACCCTCACATTCCACCTCCAATCTCTACTATAAAACTTGTTCTAATGGTCTTAGTGGTTCAATCTTCATTATGATTCTTGTGCTCTTTTACTTGCGAAGCATAATAGGCAAGCTTGTTAAATTTTAGCCCAAAAGTTGCCAGTTCATCCTGCAATTTCTTTACGCTCGATACCATGATCCCTCGCACTTTCACATTTGGTAGATCTTTTAACAATAAGGCTGTGGTGGAATAGTAATGGTAGACTTCCACACATTCATACTTAGCTAATAAGCGAAATACAAAATCTTCTGCTAGTAGGTCTGTTTCTACTTGATTTACATAGCTAATATCTATTGGTTTTCTAGGATGCTTTAAATAGTAATCAATACCCAACTGTATACACACTGCTTGCGTATAATTGGCAGTATCCATCCTAGAATCTTGTATTTCTTGACCAATAAAAACACGAGCCAAGGGCTTTTTCACATCACTTCCAGCCTCCATTTCAAAGGGGAGTGATAATCTGGTAACCACTGGTGCAGGGATAATGCTTGGAACATCAAATACAGTATAATGTTCTAGGGACGAAGCCTTTATGCGCTCTTGATCCCAAGATGGGTGCAAGTGCTGGAAAGTCTTGTATTGACCAGGAGTTCCAAAAACTCCATTTTTTAAAATAGAAGCCGTCCCATCATCAAAGGTTTTTATCTTGGTATCCGGGTGAAATTCTAGATAGATAGAAGCCGGTACGGAATCAAGCGAGGCTACGTAGAGATAGTCGATTTCCGATGGCAGAGAAGAAATTCCTTGATATAAGGTCTCATCAATACTGTGGTCAAGTAAGTGTAGCTGAACACTCAGTGGGAGCTGCTCCAACAAAGGGGGCCACTTGGTTTCGACCAGCTGACTCTTTAAAATTACCAATTCCCAGGTATCCTCTAAATTTAACTGCATGATTGCCAATGCAACCTTTAGCTGAAAAGGAGTTTGGCAAAAGATTAAATTTCTCAATGGTATTCCTCATTTATCATCTATTTTTCCTCAAAATTCCTTTCTTTGTGCTAGTCTACCTAAAAGCTCACATCAAGAAGAGAAGACATCGGACCATAACAGCATTGAGCTTCTCTCAAAGAAAGAGGTTTTACTCTACATCTCTAGAACCGACCGATTTTAGCCAGTTGAGGAGGGCACTTTCAGCCTCATCATGAGAAAACTCTTGAGCGATCTCTAGCACCTTTTCTGAAACTTGCTTGCGATAATCCGTCGGCCATGCGACAAGCTTTCTCAAAACCTCCACCAACTCCTCAACGGTTTCAAAACCTGTACCGTAGTCAAGTTTGTCCAAAACTTGGTTGTGACCAAAGTCAACCTTAGAAAGAATGGGAATCAAGCCGACCCCCAAGCTTTCGACCATGGCATTGGCATACATCTCACTGATAGAGCAAGAGAGGTAAGCTGTAAAACTATGGCGGGGGATAAGGGCTGTATCCACAAAACCTTTCAAGATCACATTGTCAGGGATCGGATGAGTTTTCCTAAACTTTTCAACTTCATTCGCCATCCCTCCGTAGATGTGCAACTCTAACTCCGGTACCTGACGAAAAGCCTCAATAGCCATATCAACCCGCTTAATTCTGTTAAAGTGGCTTGAAAGGAATACCTTATTAGAGGATAATCCCATTGGAGGATGAGAAGCAACTGCTACACCTACCGGATGGATAAATGTGGCATCATATCCCTCTTCTACCAGTCTCTGATTGAGATAAGGACTAGCCGTCAATAGCTTGTTCGGAAGAACGGTTTGATAGTTTTTGTTGTGTTCTAGTCCATGATAATGATTATAGTGTAGGACATCTCGGAAAATCATCCCTCTCTCCTCAGCGTAAGCTATCAGACCAGGAAAGTGAGATTGCAACTGATCTTTGATGATAACATCCTTCTCGGCCCCATGCTCATCCAGATAACGTATCACCAAGTCCTCTTCTTTGAACTCCTCTTCATCCAAATAATAGGAGACCACTGGATACTCCTTAGGACCTTGATAGTAGCCAGAGATCGCGATAGAACCATCTCGATTATAATACTCAAAGGATTGCTCGTCATTTCCATACGCAGTATAGTACGGACCTTGAGAACAAAAGGTTGTCGAAACAATTTCTAAGTTGGCGTTGCGATGCAAGATACCAACTACAAAACCATCTAGATTGGTATCAACGTCAATGAATCCATTCGCTACCTTGTAGATTCTGTATTGTGGGCCTTCTTTTAATAGCTGGGCACCTACTTCCAATGTTTTCTCAAAGGCTTCAAGTGTATAAGTAAAGGTAGTAGTATCCATATCTGAATAGGTACCTGGAAGGTTAATAACATCCTCTGGTTCAAAGCCCATGACACGTAAACGTTGGTAGTCATGCTCTAATACAAAAGGGGTGGTTATTAAAAATTTATTGGCGATTCCATGCTTCCTCAATACTGCATGTCGGTAGGTTTGGGTAGATTCGTAACCGAATATTTTAGGCGACATGAATCGCCTAAGGGTATAGACTGTCATAGCTTCACCGTCTTTCTATTTTTCATTTACTGTAGAAAAAGCGAACAAGTTTCCACCTCTATTAACAGAAGGCAGTCCTGTTCGCTTAGATACTCATGTCTGGATCACTTAGTCTAATACTAATCTGGTAGCGAGGTCGTCATTTCGGCTGGTTGAATAGTCATCGCTACTGCGGTTGTTGCTTCTGCCTCATAGGCTTGACGACGGTATTTGTAGGTGATAGTCTTAGTTCCTTCTTCCACAGCACCTTCTTCTGCCTCATCCAC
The DNA here is from genome assembly GCF_002964575.1 of Streptococcus suis. Taxonomy (GTDB): domain Bacteria; phylum Bacillota; class Bacilli; order Lactobacillales; family Streptococcaceae; genus Streptococcus; species Streptococcus suis_R. The sequence goes on from NZ_POQQ01000040.1 coordinate 23,418, forward strand.
TCCGACAAAAGTATAACCAACTGTTTTGTTCCCTATATAATATGTGTACTCAACAACAGTACTGTAAGCAAACTCTGAACCAACAGGAATTATATCAAGACTCTTTATTGAAAGATATGTTGGGTTCAAATTTCGGTTATAATGGTTTTCCACATAATTATAGGCCGATTGATAATCTGAAGAGGTTAAACCAGCGCCAGAAAAAGTCTTAGTTTCCGTTACAGTTACATAGCCTTTGGCATCCGGAGTAACGAGATTACCATTATAGTCAATCATTTCTAAAACAGGAATACGTAACAAAGCGATCTCTGCATTTTTCGCAGTTTTATCATCAGTGGTATCGTAAGTCAGACCAGTTGGGACTCTTTTAGTCGTCTCTGATACCACCTCTCCTGCTGCATTGCGTACTATTGTGGTGATATTATTAGCTACGACACCCTCATCCACAATGGTAGAACCGGGAACAATCTCTACCCCCGTATCCGCATCAATATAACGGGTCTTAACGGTACCAAATACTTTTGTAGAGATAGTTTCAGTCGTGTTTGGAGCAACTTTATAAATATAGGTGATGGTTGTAGTACCCTCCTTAACGAGACCCTGTTCTTCATCGCCGTCTTTGATTTGAACGAATTCATAAACCTTACCATCAAAAGTAATAGTTGTTGGTTTCTGAGTTGTTGTATCATATTCCAATTTTGATTCAACTGTTTCTTCTGTAGAGCTTGATACTCCATCTACAGTCGTTATCGTTGTCTTAGTCGTTGAAACCAAACCATTCTCTACTAGTTTGTACAGGTCTTTGATTTCCTTACCTTCGGTATCCACATATTTAACATTGACATTACCTGTCGTAGGTGTTTCTGTGACAGATTCTGTAATTTGTGGTACATGGCGGTAGATATATGTAACTGTTGTAGTACCCTCTTTAACGAGATCTTTTTCTACATCGCCATCTTTGACTTGAACGAATTCATAAACCTTACCATCAAAAGTAATAGTTGTTGGTTTCTGAGTTGTTGCATCATATTCCAATTTTGATACAACTGTTTCTTCTGTAGAGCTTGATACTCCATCTACAGTCGTTGTCGTTGTCTTAGTCGTTGAAACCAAACCATTCTCTACTAGTTTGTACAGGTCTTTGATTTCCTTACCTTCGGTATCAACATATTTAACATTGACATTACCTTCTGTAGTTGTTTCTGTGACAGATTCTGTAATTTGTGGTACATGGCGGTAGATATATGTGACTGTTGTAGTACCCTCTTTAACGAGACCCTGTTCTTCATCGCCATCTTTGACTTGAACGAATTCATAAACCTTACCATCAAAAGTAATAGTTGTTGGTTTCTGAGTTGTTGCATCATATTCCAATTTTGATACAACTGTTTCTTCTGTAGAGCTTGATACTCCATCTACAGTCGTTGTCGTTGTCTTAGTCGTTGAAACCAAACCATTCTCTACTAGTTTGTACAGGTCTTTGATTTCCTTACCTTCGGTATCAACATATTTAACATTGACATTACCTTCTGTAGTTGTTTCTGTGACAGTTTCTGTAATTTGTGGTACATGGCGGTAGATATACGTGACTGTTGTAGTACCCTCTTTAACGAGACCTTGTTCTACATCACCGTCTTTGATTTGAACGAATTCATAAACCTTACCATCAAAAGTAATAGTTGTTGGTTTCTGAGTTGTTGCATCATATTTCAATCCTGAAGCAACTGTCTCTTCTGTAGAACTTGATACTCCATCTACAGTCGTTGTCGTTGTCTTAGTCGTTGAAACCAAACCTTCCTCTACTAGTTTGTACAGGTCTTTGATTTCCTTACCTTCGGTATCCACATATTTAACATTGACATTACCTGTCGTAGGTGTTTCTGTGACAGTTTCTGTAATTTGTGGTACATGGCGGTAGATATACGTGACTGTTGTAGTACCCTCTGTAACGAGACCTTGTTCTACATCCCCGTCTTTGACTTGAACAAATTCATAAACCTTACCATCAAAAGTAATAGTTGTTGGTTTCTGAGTTGTTGCATCATAGGTCAATCCTGAAGCAACTGTTTCTTCTGTAGAGCTTGATACTCCATCTACAGTCGTTGTCGTTGTCTTAGTCGTTGAAACCAAACCATTCTCTACTAGTTTGTACAGGTCTTTGATTTCCTTACCTTCGGTATCAACATATTTAACATTGACATTACCTGTTTTATTGGACTCTTTTACGGATTCCTCAGCTATAACTGGTATGTAACCTACATACTTCCAACATTCGCTTTCTTCAGCAGTGTGTTGGAATCTTTCATCCAATTTGATTTCAATTTGTTGAACAATATCTAAAAAGCCAACTGATTCTGCTAAAGCAGCTGAGCTAAACCCAGCCCCAGTAGCAACCAATAAAGCTACAGCAACAGTTTTACCTGTACGTTTATTCCTAAACATCAAGTAACCAGCAAAGGTAGCCAAACCAACACCTACTACAATTAGAGTTGTAGCCTGTTTTACACCAGTATTTGGCAAGACTTTTTGTATTACCTTTTGGATAGGACTAGACGGAGCTAGAGAACTTGGAGTTTTCGGTGTGTCTGAACCTGGAGTTCCCGGTGTACCACTACTTGGTGGCACCGGTGTGTCTGAACTTGGAGTTTCCGGTGTATCACTACTTGGTGGCACCGGTGTGTCTGAACTTGGAGTTTCCGGTGTATCACTACTTGGTGGCACCGGTGTGTCTGAACTTGGAGTTTCTGGTATCTGAATTTCATCAGATGGTATGGCACTACATTTTCCTGTTTTTTCATACACTAAAACAAAATCTGTAATCCATTCCACATTTCCTGTCTCGCTATTGATCCATGACATCGGTACATCAGTAATTTGTCCTGGGATGACATGAGATTTCTGCTCATCTGAAAGTGAATCTGACGCAGCACGTCGGATTGGGGTAGTCTGAAGACCTGTTTTGATTTCCGCAGCTTCAACACTCGGAATAGTCATAAGTCCCAAAGCACCAGCAAGTGTAATTGTCGAAACCAAACCATAGGCTTTAGTTTTTATCATTCGTTGCCTACCTTCAGCTTCTGCGATTTTAGAAAAAATATATTTCCTATTCATTGTAAATTACCTCGAAAATTTAATCCTAGCAAATTAGAATCACTAACAGCTAAATGAATAACAATCATTTCTAAAAAATATTTAAGAATAGATATCTATTTTTATATGCTAGCATAATTCTTCTCATTTTTCAAGATTATTGTCCTATATTATAAAAGAAAATCCATATTTTATAATGCTCCATCTTCATTTCAAGTTTTTGATTATATTAACACATAAACAATTGATTTTATTTACTATTTAGGATATACTAAAAATAGAGAGGAGGTCTTCCTATGAAAAAAATCATCATCTGTATTGCACTTCTATCCTGTCTAGTTTTTCCCTTTATCGGCTGGAAACTCTACGCCTACCAGCACAACAAAATAAGCTTAACTAAGAATTCTGATTTCTACTTGGTTTATCCCGGTAAAGTCGAAGCCTTTCAACTAACTGGCCAAGAACCTCAACTCCTTCATACACAAAAAATGAATTCAGAGGGGTATTTTGGCTCTGGTGAAAATTATGTCCTAGACAATCGGTATCTAGTCTTTGCCAACGATCAGCAAAAATTCATTAACGACAATCTGATATCCATCGATTTCAATACTGGCACTGTCTTGCGAAAGCCAAGTCAGTATAGTAGCTATATCAGTGGTACAGATGGACAAAACTTTTATACAGCGGGGCCCTATCACAAACTAGCGCAATTTGACAGGAATTTTGATACCATTCAAACCCACATTTTAAACGATGACTTCATTCCAAATGCTCCAGTCATGGTAGACCAAACGTCAGTCTATTTAACTGGCTTTGTGAAAGATTTTACCCAAGAAGGACCCGAAGAAAATGTCTTGATTGTATTTGATAAGAACGATTTTTCGAAACAAGAAGTTTTCAAATACGACAATACCATAGCAACTGGAGAAGGACTTTTGGTCAATGAAACCATTTATCTCCCAAATTTAGGGAAAAAAACAAGTGAGTATGAGGACATTGAACAGTCATCCGAACTCCTAACCTTTGATACAAAAACAAAAACATTTTCGTCAGTAACTTTAGAACACCCCTCACCAAGCACACTCCATGCTCTCAAAGACGAAAACCTTCTTCTCATCGAGCACCAAAATGGCATGTTTAGCCCACTTTCCTTTACTATTTACAATACCCAAACTGGCGAGCAATCCTACCATACTTTGAAGGACTTAAATCCTCGCCCTCACTACATTGACCACATTCGCCAAATTGATGATCAATATTTGATAATCATTTTGGCAAATCAACTCCTCATTTATGATATGAAGGATCAGAAAATTGTCAGCCAGACCACCTTGTCTGAAGACTATGTCTCAGCTGTCTGGATAAATCCATAAAAAGGCTAAAAAAAATAGCATAGTGAACTTTATAAGGAAAGTTGAAACTATGCTATTTTTAACTGTTCAAATTTTAGTCTCATACTCAATGAAAATCAAAAACAGACTTGGCGACGCAGATGCATATGAACTGAAGTTCATCAAATCAAGTTAACAACGTCTGATTTTGATTTTCGAAGAGTATTAAACCTCATTCATTATCTACAAAATATGTCTCAGCATCTGCTACTGCTTCCTTGACAAAGCTGTCATAAAAGGCAAGGTTAGGAATGCCATATTTGTTTAACAAGCTATCGACATAACTACTTCCTTCTACATCTTTAACACTTCCTTTTTTCTCCTTGCCATCATACTGATGGGTGAAATTTCCTTGTAAATCAATGAGGAGGGTGCCATCATTTGCGAAAGAAATAGAGTAGCCACTTTCTACAAAATACTGTCCAACCTGCCCCTTAGCTTCACTTGCTTTATCTTCACCTTCGTATTCATCAGTTGCTACAGTAAAATCACCACTTTCGACAAAATAGGTCACCATGCAGCCGCTTGGATAGGAGAGGCTATAGTGTTCTCCAAGGGTCGAAGCTGGGGTATGGAGAAACTCCGTCCCATCGTCAAAGGTAATGCTTGTACCTCCGCCTTCTGCTACTTCCTTAGAGACTACTTTCTGACTATGTTGGGTGGTAAATTTCTGTGCCTCTTCCTCATTGATTGTTTGCACTTGCTGACTCGAGGCAGTGCTGGTTTGTCCTTCCTTATACTTTACAGCACAGGCTGATAGGCATGCCAATAAGAGTAAAGAAGCACCTATTATAGTCACTCGACTTCGTTTCATCACAAGACCTCCTTGTAAACCTTTTCTTTTATTATATCATTATTTACACATATTGTCTATAAATTATAGGTGGATACAAGACTTGTTTTCTCTGATTTTCCACTTTGTCGTAAAACTGGTCAAATGCCTGGTAAATCGGTGTCAGGTCTTGCTTGATCTGGGCAAAGCCAATGGCAGAGCGGGGCAGGCGGATTTGGGGATACCAGTCATCCAAGGACTGAGTGAGCAAGTTTTTCCCTTGCTGGTAGGCTAGCTCCTGCAACTTCATCCACTTAGGTACACGATAATAGAGCTGCTTGGTGATATAGTCTACCAAGTTTTTATCCATCGGACAGGTAAAGTAGGACAAACTTTGCTTGGCATAGGGCAGCCGAAATATATCCAGTAAATCACCCTGACCAAAGGAAAAGACTTTCGTTAGACAGTGAACCTTGCCACGCAGGTCTTCATGAATGAGGTAGCGAAGCCGCAGCTCCTTCTTCTCATCATCCAATTCCCAGAGGTGAAAGCCCATATTCATACTAAAGGAGAGAAACTGCTTGTGCAATTTGGTCAACCTATCCTTGAGCCACAAATCCTTGCCTAGCAACCAGAGAACTTGGTAACCAGCATTACAATAGGCTTGCGTCCGTTCCTGCAAACGAGAAATCGGCAGACTGGAACATTGGACCTCTAAGGCGAGTCGCTTATTCACCAATAAATCTGCTAGTTGGTTGATCTCTGGTAGGTATTTTTCCAACTCAACCGGCTCCTTTTCTGCCAGCCAACTGTAAAGCTCTGATTTGAGGGAAAGGTGCTGGGCAGATTCATTCTCCGTAAAAAACGGGCAGTCTTTCCGACTAACATGGGCAAAGTGCGGTCGCATGATTTTACCAGAACGGTAGCGGACTGGACTAGAACACTGGGGACAGTAAAAGTCTTCACCTCTCAAATCCTGAACTTCTAGGAGATTGAACAAGTGATTGGTTTTATTTTTTACGATAAACATATTTCCTCCTCATCCTATGTATTCGTAAAAGCAGTCAAGATGTTGGCAGGAAGTTGCTCATTCTATTTCAGTAGAAATCATTTCTAAACATCATAATATATCATTTGTTTTCCTTATATTTTTTTGTTATAGTAGATACAAGAACAACTGGAGGCGCTTACTTATGACAAGGTTATCTTGTTTACTATTTGGAACTCCGACTATCTTAGTCAATCAAGCGGAAATCACACCATCCTATGCCAAAATCAGTGCCCTGATTTATTATCTTATGTTAAAAGGTGAAGCCAGTCGTGAAGAGGTAGCTACACTCTTGTGGGGGGATAAAAATTCCGAGAAGGCTAGAAAAAACTTACGGAATACTATTTATCAGACCAACAGAGAGCTAGGATGTGAAGCTATTGTCAGTCCCAGCAGGTCCATGCTTGCTATCAATCCCCATATTGCTATTGCCTGTGATGTGCAGCTATTCTTGTCAGACCCTGTTCACCAGCTCCATCTCTTCAAGGGAGAGTTTCTGGAAAATTTTTATATCAAGAATTGCCAAGAGTTTGACTTTTGGATAGAAAAAATCAAGTCCCAACTGGAAAAGACCTATCTGACAGCTTGTCAGCAGTTGCTGGAAAAACAAGAGCGCTTGTCTGACTTAGAAGAAGCTGAGCACCTCATCCTTCGGATGATTAGCATGGATGAATTCAATGAAGAGCATTATCTTACCTTGATGAAACTCTATTTGGAGGAAGGACAGACACGAAAGGTTATTGAAACCTATCATCGCTTGGCACAACTATTGGATAAGGAGCTCGGAATCGGACCTGGTGAAGCGATAAAAAAACTCTATTATCAAGTCGTCAGGGATTATGCAGAGAAAAAAGACTCCCAGCTAGCTCCCAAAACCGACTACTTTTTTGGAAGAATTGAAGAAATTCATGCTATCGAACATTTCCTAGCCGCTGTCTTAGAAACTGGTAGTCGTGCCTTTTTCCTCCATGGTGAAGTTGGCTCAGGAAAACGAAGCCTGGTCCGTCAAGTTTTGGCTAACCAGGACCAACGGTTTTCTATCATTCATATCAACTGTTTACCAGAGGACCTCTACAAGCCATACTCCATTTGGCGAAAGATAAGTCATAACTATCAATGGATTTTCCAAGAGACATTGGATACAAGACTGCCTTTGGAAGAAACAAGGAACCGTGAAGACTTGATTGATGGTTTGGAAAAGACCTGTCAGAAACAAGCTCTACTGTTCTTGATTGAGGATGCTCATTGGATGGATAAAGAGAGTTTACAAGTAGTGCTGGACTGTATTCATGCTCTTAGCCGTGCTCCTCTAGCATTTCTATTCACCAGAAACTTACGGCAAAATAAGGAAATGGATTATCTTGAGCATTACCTGTATAACCATCAGCTTGCAGAAAACCTTTATTTGAAAAATTTATCCCTCGCTGACAGTCAGGACTTTTTAAAAGAACTGAGTCAGCAGGATGCTCTTTCTAATTTAGAGCAGATTTACCATTTTAGTCAAGGCAATCTCTTTCTCCTTGACCAATACGCCCAGCAAATCAGGGAGGGATGTGAATTCCATCCTCTAACGGCAGCTATTCGGTCAAAAATGGCTTTGCAGGTCCATGCCCTTGATACAAAAGAAGAGGAGTTACTCAACTACCTTTCGACCTGTAGTGCTGGAAGTGATGTTAGTCTATTGGCTAATTTAATGGGGCTAAGCCATCATGAAATGGCTGTATTGGTTGATCAGCTAACCAGCAAATCCCTTATCCTGCAAAAAGAGGTTGATGATCGACTGGAAGTACAATTTCGTCAAGCTGTCTTAGGAGAATTTCTCTACGATCAGCTACCTCTATCAAAAAGAAGAATTTTGCATGAACAAATTGCCTTTCATCTCATCCAAAAATTACAACTTCAACCCAACAACAGCGAATTATTGCTAAAGATTGCAAGGCATTTTACTGCTGCCAAGCAACCTCTGATGGCTCTGGAGTATCGTTTACAACACTTAAATCTGGCAATCAAGTCACACTACGATCTTTTTCCTTTGGGCTCTAGTAATGACCAACTAAGTGGGGGCAAGGAAGAAGAGAATGTGCTCTGGATCCAGGAACAGTTGGCTGAGGTGCGGGAAACCATGGCTCATCTCGAAAAGCTTTATGGCGACCAGCGTCAGTTCCAGCTTCTTCAAGTTCGATTTGAATTTTATGAAGGTCGCTACTATATCCGAATCGGTAATTATCAGAAGGGAGTTAGCAGTATCCGTAAGGTGATTGCCAGAGCCCATGCCCTCCATGAACAAGAATACCTACTAAAAGGCTATCGACAGTTTATCCATTACTGCATCCAGATTGAAAACATTAGTGACCTGGGCTACTATGCTGAATTAGGTCTGGAAACTGCTATAGAGGCTAATGATCACCAAGCCATCGGAATGTTTCTACGCTTTAAGGGACTTTTTAATCTCATGTTAGGGGATGAGGAGAAGGCTAGTCGTCTTCTCTACGAAGCCATTGATTGCTTTAGTCTGACAGCTTCTATGCAGAAGAAATACGCCATTCAGATTGCTGCTGCCCTAGATTACTTGGCGGAGATGGCTCAGATCCGCAGAGATTTTCTGACTGCCATCCATCTGCAAAAAGACGCTATCGAATTGATGCAAGACCAGGCTCCACAATCATCTACTCTTGGTTTTTATATCGGCTTGGGGACTTCCTACTATCATCTGCAAGATTTTGACCAGGCTTATTCCATCTTTCAGGCGTCTATTCAAGAAGTCAATCAACAGATTTATCCTTGGAAGGAAGTGCAACTCAAGCTCTATTTGGCACTACTAGGTTGCCAGAAACAAGACTACACAGGAGTTCATGACCTGCTCGATAGGAAAGAAGCCTTGATTTCTCGCTATTCTAATCCAAGAGATAAGGGCATGATTTATTACCTAATGGCAAAATTGAAGAATGAAATGAGGGACAATCCCCTACTAGAAGCTACATTTGCTCAAAAATTAGACGAGGACTTGAGCCACTACTACCACATCGCCAAACAATTCCTGAACCCTTATCGCGACCGTTTGCTTCTGGAAGATTTGGAGAATTTCATGAAAGCAAACTAAATAAGCTCAACTACAAATACAACCAAAAAGGAAGGACCTATTCAGTGATGGTCCTTCCTTTTTTCTAGTTATCCTAGGAAAAGTCTTTATTTTCTGTCGTGTGTTTGAACCAAAATCCGTGTCAGATAGAAGATAAGCGTTGCTGCTAAGTTGGCCGTATGGTTGTCTATATCATGAGGTGGAGATGTTTCAACAATATCGATACCAACAATTTTATCGCTAGCAGCCAAATACTGTAAAAGTAGAACGGCTAGGTTTGGGTCAATCCCAAGAGACTGAATGGCGCTGACACCTGGTGCAGATCCCACTGAAAAACAATCCATATCAATGGTCAGATGGATAGCCTGCTGACGCTGAATAAACTCATCTAGGTAAGAGCAAATTTTTTCATAGCCCATTACATAGAGATTTTGCCCGGTTAAAAAGGAAATATCTGCTGATTTAGCAACAAAGTCAAAGAGAAAGAGATTGGTATTGTGTTCTTGAATTCCTAAGGCTAAGTAAGGAAATTCGTAACCCCTTGTCCTACAATCATCATAAATCTGCCGAAAACCAGTACCAGAATTTGGACCTGTTTGGTCATAAGGACGAAGGTCAAAATGAGCGTCGAAATTGATAACAGCAATCGGCTCTTCCTGCTCTAAGCCAGCCTGCAGGCCCTTGTAATGTCCATAGGCCGTTTCATGTCCTCCACCCAGGACAATCGGAAAGAGGTTCAAGTCCAGCATCCGCCGAACAGCTGCAGCCAGACTGTCCTGCAATTCTGCCAAGCTGCAATTAGGCCCATCTATGTCCCCCACATCGTAAATCTTGACTTCGTTGCCCAAATGCCAAGGTAGTTTAGCTAGTTGGGTTCGGATACTACTGGCCCCCTCTACTGCTCCAACACGTCCATGATTGATATAGACACCTTTATCACTCTTAAATCCAATGATTCCAAAATGCTTGCCCTCTAAGCGTTCAAGTGTTTGGTCATTGAGATCGATAAATTCCATCACCATGCCCCATTTGGCAGTATAGAGATCATCGTCAACCCCTCTTTGATAGTAGGAATAGGTTGTTGGATAATAGTTTCTTAGCATGTTTTCTCCTAGTTATCATCTTCATCATCAAACTCTGACAGAATAGGAGGTCTTGTTCCTTGATAAGACCTCCTATTTAGTATAGCTATCTTATTACTTCCTGTCAAATTCTGATCAGGCTGGCTTAGTCATATTGGATAGTCAGAGAAACTGCCTCTTCCACTGCAGCCAAGAATTCCGGACTTTCAATCACAAGTGAAGCTTTATTGAGCTCATCGTAGATTTCAATGTCTTTGTCATTTTCGATGAAGTCAACCTGCTGTCTAAAGACTGTATAGGCTGGCTTGGTTCCCTTACCAAGTTTAGCACTATTCTCTTTCAAATCCAGAGCTTGACAAGCAGCCATGATTTCTGTTGCAAGGACACGGCGAGCATTTTTCAGTATTTCCCCTGCCTTACGAGCCGCAATTGTTCCCATGCTGACAAAGTCTTCTTGGTTTTCACAAGATGGAATAGAATCCACACTGGCTGGATGAGAAAGAACCTTGTTCTCGGAAACTAGGGCCGCACAGGCATATTGGGTAATCATAAAGCCTGAATTACAGCCAGGGTGTTTAACCAAGAAGGACGGCAATTTGCTGAGCTGGCTATTGACCAAACGCTCGACACGGCGTTCAGATACATTTCCGATTTCTGCAATCGCGATACCCAATAAATCAAATGGTTGAGCCATCGGTTCCCCGTGGAAGTTACCACCTGAAATAACGTGGCCATTCTTACAAATGATTGGATTATCCGTTACAGAATTGATTTCAATCTCTACTTTTTCCTTGACATAGGCAATCGAATCCTTGCTCGCACCATGAATTTGTGGGATACAGCGTAAGGTATATGGATCCTGCACGCGCTGAATGGTCGCCACTGTCGTGTTGCCACTGTCTTCTAAGAGATGACGAATATTTCTTGCCGTTGCAAGTTGGCCACTTTGAGGACGAATAAGATGCAATTCTTCTTCAAATGGACTAGTAATACCATTATGAACTTCCAGTGACAATGCTCCAGCAATATCTGACAATTTCAAAAGCTGGATGGCATCGTAGGTCACTAGGGCACCGATAGCTGTCAAGACAGTTGTGCCGTTAATCAGGGCCAAACCCTCTTTTGCTGCTAGGTGAATAATGTCAATACCTGCTTGCTCCATCGCTTCCTTACCTGAAAGCAACTGTCCCTTGTAATAGGCTTTCCCCAAACCTAACATTGGTAAAACCATATGAGAAAGCGGAGCAAGGTCACCTGATGCACCCAAGGAGCCTTTTTCAGGAATAAATGGATGAACCCCCTTGTTCAACATCTCCAGCAATTTTTCAACGGTTTCAAGGCGAATACCTGAATATCCTTTGACCAGAGAGTTAATCCGAATTAGCATAATAGCCCGAACCACATCCTCTGGTAAGGGATTGCCAAAACCGCTAGAATGAGTGCGAATCAAATTTTCTTGCAACTGAATAGTGTCTTCCGTAGGAATACTAACATTACAGAGGGAACCAAAACCAGTGGTCACCCCATAGACAACCCGCTTTTCCCTGACAATATCATCCACAATTTTACGCGAAGCCAAGACATCTTCCTTAGCCTCTTCTGAAATCAAGCACTGCCGACCATCTCTGGCAACAGCTACAACATCTTCTAAAGTCAAACTTTTTCCATCTAATACAAGTGGTTTTGTCATAACTTTCATCCTTTCGTTTTCAGGAGTGTTCCATTACACTTTCTTTCGTCCATGCATGAAGAAGTAAATCGCACTAGAAATTAGTAAACCGATGGCTCCATATACAAAGTTCATTGGATTGTCACCCCAAATCATAATCAAACTGATGACTACAGCAATAGTTGGAATAACTGGACCAAATGGCAGACGGAAGACCACCTGTGCATTCGGCTCATCTTTGCGTAATTTATTGACAGCCAGTGCTGTTGGAATGTATTGGAAGAAACGGAAGACAACACTGAGGGTAGCAAGAATTTCAAATGAACCTGATAACAATAGTATACAAGCAATGACACAAGAAATAATAATGGCTACAACTGGTGCATCATTGCCATTTTTACGAGCAATGGCAGCTGGCAAAAGTCCTTCTTCTGCAATGGCAGCACCGAAACGTGGCACCATAATGGATTCACCCATGTTCAGACCGGTGATGGAAATGAGAGCCCCAATAGATACCAACCAGTAGCCAGCAGGACCGATCATCTTAACAAGAGCATCTTGCACAGGAGCCTTTGTATCCATTATACCAGAACCTAGCATAGCAATGGTACCACCAATAATGAGCATATACAAAATTGAAACAATACTAATGGAACCTAATATAGCTCGAGGAACATTTTTTTCTGGATTTCGCATCTCACCAGCTACGATAGAGAGGGTTTCAAAACCGATAAAGCCATAGAAAATATAGATGGCGGTACCTGAAATCGCTCCGAGCAAGGTTTGTCCTTCAGATAATTGAACAAAAGGACTAAAGTTAGACAAACCTTGAGGGATAAAGATAAGAGCACAAAGGGAGAAGAGTATAATCGGAATTAACTTGGCAATGGTTGCTGTAATGGTAAAGACTTTGGAGGTTCTCAAACCAGCAATGTTCATCAAGGACAAGAGAATGACCAAGCCGATACTAAGTGGAATATTCATTCCCTCAAAGGCTGGGAAAGTGATGATGAACATCTTAGCAAAACCTGCTGCCATAGCCGCCCAGGCAAACATGGTCACCATCCAGCCTAAGATGCCGACATTAAAACCAATAAAGTCACCAAAAGCACGTTTAGAATATTGAAAGGCACCGCCGTTTTTTCCAAAGTACCCTGCTACCTCAGCAAAACAGACCGCCAACATGATGGTCAAGATAGCCGTTCCTAGCATAACAGCGATGGAAGCTGGACCTAGGTCCCGATAAATATTTTGCGGCAAGAGAAAGATACCAGACCCAATAACAGCGTTAATACCGTATAAGGTCGCTCCTGTCAGAGAGAATTTTGCACTCTCCTGCGTCGATAACTGTGTCTGTTTGTTTTCCATGATATGATCTCCTAAATCTTCTTCTAGATCATGTTCCTACCTAGGTCAGTAGACCTAAGTTTAGCAATCAGTGCCTTAGGCTTTTGGCAAGCTTGACAAGCAGTTAGATGAAGGGATCGGGGAGGCAACTCTTTGGTCTCTACAACCAGCAATTCCTTTGCGGCTAGATGACCACTTCCCCAACCTTCTATATGGAAATCCAAATCGACTAAGGCATAAATAAATTGAAAATCATCCCCACACTCTACTATCCAGTTGTTTTCATCCATCACCTGTAAATCAGCTTGAACACTATCGTCAAATATTATATTAAAATCCTGTGCTTTTCCTAGGCATTTAATGGATTGTTCCCCCTCAAACCGATGGATGTGATAAGGGGCCAGAGTCACTTGTTCACCACTATTCATATCCTGCAAGACAATGGTTTTATCTAAGCTTAATAAAATACGGTGATAAGAAGGTAGCGAGGTGAAGGTCGATTGTTCCGTGTCCATACTTGCTGTGGACAATCGAAATTGAAAATTTCTTTCACCATAGGAAGACTGAGCAGGAAAGAGATAGAGTTGAGTGGTTCGTCCACCTGACCAAGATGTTTCTTGGTAATCACTTGTTTTTAGAACCTGTATTCACAAGTAAAGTGCTTTTAGATAAGAGATAGTTTTTCGCTCATCAAGGCAGTTTTTTGAGAGAATACTGACTGTATTTTGAAAAAAACTAACGATGAAGAGCTGAAAAACTAGCCTTAGATGGAAGTGCTGAACTGTGAATACAGGTTCTTATTTGTTCAACTCTAATCATCCTTCCACCTCTCTTAGAAAAGACCTGTGATATTGCCCTGGTTGTCAATATCAATTTTTTCACTCGCAGGGACCTTTGGCAAACCTGGCATGGTCATAATATTGCCCGTCAAGGCGACGATAAAGCCAGCACCTGCTGAAACTTTGACATTGCTAATAGTCACTGTAAAGTCTGTCGGAGCTCCTAGTAGATTAGGGTTATCTGAGAAGGAATACTGGGTCTTGGCCATACAGATTGGATAGGAACCAAAACCTAGTCTTTCCAGTTCAGCTATTTCTTTTTTAGCAACTGCTGAGAGTTTTACCCCTTGACCACCATAGACTTTTGTCACAATTTTATGTAGTTTGGTTTCAATACTGTCTTCTACATCATAGACAAATTGGAAATGATTTTCTTCTTGAGCAAGTTGGACAACTTTCTCTGCAAGTTGACGCCCTCCTTGACCTCCATGTGCCCAAACGTCAGACAGTACTACATCAACACCACGTTTGGCACAAGCAGTAGAAACTGCCTCTAATTCTGCCTCTGTATCTAGTGGGAATTTATTGATGGCAACAACCGCAGGTAAACCATAGACTTCCTGTATATTCTCCAGATGTTTTTCAAGGTTTGGTAATCCTGCAAGCACTGCTTCTACATTTTCTTGAGCCAGATCAGACTTGGAAACTCCACCATGCATTTTAAGGGCTCGGATGGTCGCTACGAGTACGACTGCAGAAGGTCGTAAACCGCTTAGACGACACTTGATGTCAATGAATTTTTCAGCCCCTAAATCCGCCCCAAAGCCTGCTTCTGTCACCACATAATCTGCATATTTCAAGGCCAATTTGGTCGCTAGGACACTGTTACAGCCATGAGCAATATTGGCAAATGGACCTCCGTGAATAAGGGCTGGAGAGTGTTCAAGGGTTTGAACAAGGTTCGGATGAATAGCATCTTTCAAGAGTGCTGCCATTGCCCCAGCTGCCTTAAGGTCCCCAGCTGTAACTGGTTGCCCTTGGAAATTATAGCCGATAATGATTTTTTCCAGTCGTGCCTTCAAATCAGCTATATTTTCAGATAGGCATAAAATGGCCATAATCTCTGATGCAACGGTAATATCGTAACCATCTTCCCTAGGTACTCCATTTACCTTTCCATGAAGACCGTCAACAATATGGCGGAGCTGGCGGTCATTCATGTCAACTACTCGCTTCCAGGTAATTCGACGGCTATCAATTCCTAAGGTATTCCCGTGGTGAATATGATTATCAATCAAGGCTGCGAGTAGGTTATTGGCTACACCGATGGCATGAAAATCTCCAGTAAAATGCAAGTTAATATCTTCCATTGGAACAACTTGGGCATAGCCACCTCCCGCTGCGCCACCTTTAACCCCAAAGACAGGTCCTAAAGACGGCTCACGCAGGGCGATAATAGCCTTTTTACCAATAGCAGATAAGGCATCAACCAAACCGACAGAAGTTGTTGTTTTGCCTTCCCCTGCTGGAGTGGGAGAAATAGCCGTTACCAAAATCAATTTCCCATCTGGTTGATCTTTCAAGGCTTCTAACTGACGACTGTCAATTTTAGCCTTGTATCTACCATACAACGATAAACTTTCTTCTGGAATACCTAAACGTTCTGCTACCTGTCCAATGGGTTCCATTTGGACGGAATTCGCAATGTCAATATCTGATAAAACCATAGCTCCCTCCTTTACACAATACGAAGAATGTCTTCATATACTTGATCTGCTAGGTTAGAACCATCTTCTAACATCGTCTGGCCTTGTTGGCGGTAGGTTGCAACAAATTCCTCATCCTTGATACCAGATAGATTGATGAGAACATTGAGCCATGCCCCTTGCAAACTTGCCTTGAGCGAGAGGGCTGCTACCCCCAAATCACTGGCTGCATTGGTATTGGACTTGCCAACAGCTGCAGCCGTAACCTGAAGCGCCTGCAAAATCGTTTCCATCATGCCATACGGAGAGAGCGTTGCTGCCTTCAAGGCTGCCTGCATAGCCTGCCTGCGGGCTTCCTTGTCTTCCTCTGTTTCCTTAGGCATATCAAAGACAGCTGATACCTGATTAAAGGCTTCTGTGTCTTCGTCTATTGCCCGCAATAAACGCTCTTGCAAGTCACCAGCCACGGTATGAATTTCTTCAATAGTTGCTTGATAGTCCGCATACTGTTTCTTTCCAAGGGTCAACTCACACACCATTTTTGTCAATGAAATACCATTGACAGCCGAGAGGGCTGCTGCTGAGCCTCCACCTGGTGCTGGGGCATCTGATCCCAGTAATTGAGCAAATTCTGTAAGGGTTAAATCCACTAATGCCATCGATTGCACTCCTATCCTAACAAGTGATTTTCTAGTACCTGCTTGCTGTAATCAAACTCTTCCAACTGCAAGTAGTACTCTGCCACATCAACCAAGGCTTTTGCAGGTGCCAATCCAACGATTTCAGAACCAATAATCGACACACCGTATCTCTTAGCCTCAAAACGAATGGTTTCAAAGGTACGATAAAGTGAGCATTTTTCCAAGTTCACCATATTCATTGAAACCTGGGCAATATTTCTTCCTTCCAACATGACACCGATAGCTTTACAATACTTGTAGCCACCACCTGAACCACGGATGATTTTGGCAATCTTGTTGGCAATCTCTAAATTGTCTGTATCCAAATTGACATTAAAAGCAACCAGAGGCATC
Organism: Streptococcus suis; assembly: GCF_002964575.1. GTDB lineage: Bacteria > Bacillota > Bacilli > Lactobacillales > Streptococcaceae > Streptococcus > Streptococcus suis_R. The sequence goes on from NZ_POQQ01000040.1 coordinate 40,415, forward strand.
CGAGCGCCGACTGCTGTAACACCTGCTGTTGGATGAATCTTCCTTTCACCGAAATCAGGCGCCCAGTCTTCTTCCAATAATTTTTCAGGCATTCCTTCAAACTGACCCTTGCGGACCTTAGCCAGATTTTGTCGTTCTGGTCTGCTTGCTGCTTCTTCATAGAGGAAGACTGGAATAGCCAATTCTTTATTGATACGCTCAGCGACTTTCTTAGCCAGTTGAACACATTCTTCCATGCTGATGTCCTTTACAGGAACAAATGGAAGTACATCTGTCGCTCCCATCCTTGGGTGTTCACCTGTGTGCTTGGTCATATCAATCTTTTCACTAGCATATTTGACCAGTTGAAAAGCTCCTTCCTGAATACTTTCTTCATCTCCCACCAAAGTAAACACACTGCGGTTATGACTTTGGTCTGAAGAATAATCCAGCAAGGTCACACCTGGAACACTCTTAGCAGTCGCTACCAAGCCATCGATGATTTCCTGGTTACGTCCCTCTGAAAAATTTGGAATACATTCTACAAGTTTTGCCATTTGAAAACCTCTTTCTTATTATGATTGTTTAGCCGATTTACTTATTTTTCAAACAATTTAGCAACAGAAGACTGAATTAAGTCCTCATCAGCCAAATAAGGAATGGTGATATGGTCTGTACCTTGACGCATTTGGTTGTACTCAATAGCCGTTTCAATCGCATGGTCATTACGAGCCCAGTTCCGACGCGCTACACCACCCATGGTATCCCAAGCAATAGCTGATTTGATAATTTCATCCACCCGCTCGCTTCCATCCAATACCAGACCAAAACCACCATTGATAGACTTACCAATACCAGTACCGCCACCATTATGGAGGGCCACAAGACTCATACCACGCGCCGCATTCCCAGCGTAGCACTGAACAGCCATATCGCAAGTTACATTTGAACCATCCTTGATGTTGGAGGTTTCACGGAATGGGGAATCAGTACCTGATACATCGTGATGGTCGCGACCTAGCATAACAGGCCCGATTTTACCTTGACGAATGAGCTCATTGAACTTCAGCGCAATATTGACACGACCCATGCAATCTTGGTACAAAATCCGTGCCTGAGTTCCTACGACCAACTGATTTTTCTCAGCGTCGCGGATCCAGTTGTAATTATCACGATCTTGGTAACGACGAGTTGGATCAATCACATCCATAGCAGCCTTGTCTGTAGTAATCAAGTCCTCATGCTTGCCACTCAAGCAAACCCAGCGGAATGGACCGTAACCATAGTCAAAGAGCATCGGTCCCATGATATCTTCTACATAAGAAGGCCAGATAAAGCCATCTTTATCATCCAGACCATTCTTAGAAATTTCTTTGATACCTGAGTCATAAACTGACTTCATAAAGGCATTGCCATAATCGAAGAAATAGGTTCCTCGGTCAGTCAGGGTCTTAATAGCTTGATAATGACGTTCCAGGGTTTTATCCACTAGGACAACAAAGTTTGCCTTATCCTCTGCAAGTAAACGAGTACGCTCCTTAAAGCTGATACCGACTGGACAGTAGCCTCCATCATAGACATTGTGACAAGAGGTTTGGTCAGAGAGAAGGTCAACTGGAATATTCTTTTCAACCACATATTCCAGCAAATCTACAATATTTCCATGATAGGCGATTGAGGTAGATTGGCCTTTCTCTTTCGCAGCCAAGGCCAAGGTCAGAGCTTCTTCTGGACTTTCTGCCAACTGACTAATCCAACCTTGTGAATGGCGGGTTTCAATCCGTGACTGGTCTACCTCGGCTACAATAGCAACTGCCTTAGCAATTTCAGCAGCCTTGCCCTGAGCTCCACTCATTCCACCTAAACCAGATGAAATAAAGAGTTTTCCTGTCAAATCCCCATCATCAGCTACACCCAATTTCAAGCGACCAGCATTGAGAAGTGTATTGAAGGTACCATGAACAATTCCCTGAGGACCAATGTACATCCAGCCACCAGCTGTCATCTGACCATAATTGGTCACTCCCATTTCCTCAGCGATTTCCCAGTCCTTCATGTTGTCGTATTCACCAACCAACAAACCATTGGTAATAATGACACGCGGTGCCTCTGGTTTGGATTTAAATAGACCTAAGGGATGACCTGATTCGACCACCAAGGTCTGTTCTTCTGTCATGACCTCCAGGTATTTTTTAATCAAACAATATTGCATCCAGTTGGCACAGACCGAACCTGTTTCCCCATATGTGACTAACTCATACGGATAAAGAGCGATTTCAAAGCTGAGGTTATTATCAATCATGACCTGCATGGCCTTAGCTGCTGTACAATTTCCCTTGTACTCATCAATCGGCTTGCCATAAATTCTTTCTTTTGGACGCCAACGATAGCCATAAATCCGCCCTCGAGTTTTCAATTCTTCCAAGAACTCTGGTATGACTTCCTCATGGTATTTTTTAGGAATATACCGCAGGGCATTCTTCAAAGCAATCTCCGTCTGAGCCTGTGTCAACCTAAAGCCCCTATCTGGTGCTCGTCTGATGCCTTCCTCAAAAACGGTCTTTTCAGGCAAGACATCATCTAACTTAACGGTCATTGCTGCCGCAATATCTTTTTCTTCAAAATGTGACATACGTCTTCCTCCTTTTGAATCTAGTGCTTGATTCCTTCCCCAGAAATACACCCATCTCCGAGCAAGAATTCTCTATACATCCCTAGTTTACTTTTTATCCGTCTATATAAAGTCTGTTAATATATTGTCGACACAAACTTTTTATTTTTTGAGAAAAAAGATACATTTTTGACAAAAATTTGACGGTTTTGTATTATCCTAGAGCTAAGAACAGCATACACAGGAGGTAGCTATATGTTCGCAGATAAAATATTGACGCATTTCAATCAAGTATTTTGTCCAGCTGACCCAGGACACCCTTTATTCGGAAAGGAAATGGCAACAGCCACTATCTTAGAAGACGGCTACATAGCCATCAAGGATGGAAAAATTCTTGCAACCGGGACTGGAGAGCCTCAAGCAGACCTAGTTGGCCCTGAAACGATTCTTCTTTCATGTCAGGGAAAGGTGGCCACCCCTGGACTGATCGATTGCCATACCCACCTGGTCTATGGAGGAAGCCGAGAGCATGAATTTGCTCAGAAACTAGCTGGCGTTTCTTATCTGGATATTCTGGCAAATGGTGGAGGTATTCTGTCCACGGTTCGTGCAACCAGAAAGGCTGATTTTGATACTCTCTATCAGAAATCCTATAAACTACTGGACTACATGCTAGACCATGGTGTGACTACCGTAGAGGCTAAAAGTGGCTATGGACTGGACTGGGAAACAGAGAAAAGACAGTTGGCAGTGGTCCAGCAACTTCACAAGGATCATCCTATTGACTTGATTTCAACCTTCATGGCAGCCCATGCCATTCCAGCAGAATATAAGGGAAATAATCAAGCCTACTTGGACCTCATTATAGAAAGCATGTTGCCACAAGTTAAAGAAGAAAATTTGGCAGAATTCTGTGACATCTTCTGTGAGCAAGGAGTCTTCACAGCAGAAGAAGCCCGTAGTCTACTCACAAAAGCCAAGGACATGGGCTTTAAACTCCGTATTCATGCTGATGAGATAAAAAGTATTGGTGGGGTTGACCTGGCTGCTGAACTGGGAACAGTCAGTGCCGAGCACCTGATGGTGATTACCGACCAAGGCATTGACAAACTAAGTCAAGCTAAGGTTATCGGCAACCTTCTTCCAGCAACAACCTTTAGCCTCATGGAAGACACCTATGCACCCGCTAGAAAAATGCTGGATAAGGGCATGGCCATCACCCTTTCAACCGATAGCAATCCAGGCAGTTGCCCAACTGCTAACCTGCAATTTGTCATGCAGCTTGGCTGTTTCATGATGCGTTTAACACCAGTTGAAGTCTTGAATGCTGTGACCATCAACGCCGCCTATTCCGTAGATAGACAAGCCCATATCGGTAGCTTCCACCCAGGAAAAGATGCTGATATTAGCATCTTTGATGCACCCAATATCGACTTCCTCTTCTACTTCTTTGCTACCAACTTAAGAGACCAAGTCTATAAAAAAGGCCTCTGTGTCAGAGGGTAAAACAATAAAGGAAGCCTCCTCATTCGGAAGCTTCCTTTATTGTTATCTTATTACTCAATGAATATCAAAATCAAACTAGCTCCAAAGGTTCGGGGAACCTTTGGAGGCTGGAAATAAAGCGAACTACGTTCGCTACAAAAGGTTTGGGGAACCTTTAGGCGAACGTAGTTCGTTTCTACTGATACAGATAGAACCCTGTTACTATTTTATTTCAAGGTAACAGGCTGAAAGGCTGGGCAGAAAGTCCAGCCTCGCTTCTCAGAGTTCGTGTCAACATCTCAGCGCAGTGGTTGATTGGCAGATTTGTTCGTATTTCACACTCCCAATCTGACCTCTACGACTGATGCGAACAGGGTTCGCTTCATTTCCAACCTCCAACAGTCACTACTCTGACTGTTGGAGCTGTGCGGGGGTGGGAGTAAAATAGTCCAGTGGACTATTTTAGCCCGAACCTATTGTTTGGAAGTGAGGGGGACTCTTTTTAGACTGGTCGAGTTCTTTCCCACTCCCACTCATCAAATCAAGTCAAAAAGGTCTGAGTTTGATTTTCGAAGAGTATTACCCAATCTGACTGCCATTTGGCACTGATGGGTCTACTGTTAAGAGTGTTAAGTTGCCGTCGTGTTCGGCTGAGAGGATCATGCCCTGGCTGAGCAAGCCCATCATCTTACGTGGCTTGAGGTTAGCAACGATTTGGACTTTCTTGCCGACCAACTCTTGCTCATTTGGATAGTACTTGGCGATACCAGATAGGATTTGACGGTCCTGGCCATCACCTGCGTCCAGACGGAATTTGAGCAGCTTGTCAGAACCCTCCACCTTGGCTACTTCCTTGACTTCGGCCACGCGGATTTCCACCTTGTCGAAGTCCTCGAACTTGATCGCGGCTTTCTCGTTTTTGAGCTCCACATCAGCTGGGTCCCATTCTTTTTCTTCCTCTTGGGAAATAGCAGAGCTGCCACCCATTTGGGCTTGGATATAGGCGATTTCCTCTTCCATATCCAGACGTGGGAAGATAGGCGTGCCTTTTGCGACTACGGTCAAACCTGCTGGAAGACCTGCAAAATCAAGATTTTCAAGGTCAAATGCTGTTCCCAAACCAAGTTGTTCCATAATGGCATTTGAAGTGGTCATCATGAATGGCTGAATGAGGTGAGCCACCACACGAAGACCTGCTGTTAAGTGAGCCATGACTGCTGCCAACTTGTCACGGTCCGCTTCGTCCTTAGCCAAGACCCAAGGTGCAGTTTCATCGATGTACTTGTTGGTACGGGAGATGATATTCCAAACAGCTTCCAAGGCGCGTGGGTAGTCAACAGCTTCCATATACTTGTGGTAGCTTGCCAAGTTGTCAGCTACTACTGCCGCCAAGTCCGCATCAAAATCCGTCACATTTGCAACAAAAGTTGGTACCTGACCACCGAAATACTTGTTAATCATAGCAACCGTACGGTTGAGCAAGTTTCCAAGGTCGTTGGCCAGTTCGTAGTTAATACGACCAACATAATCTTCTGGTGTAAAGGTGCCGTCAGAGCCAACTGGCAGACTACGCATGAGGTAGTAACGCAGTGGATCCAAGCCGAAACGCTCAACCAACATTTCTGGATAGACCACATTGCCCTTAGACTTGGACATCTTACCATCTTTCATGACAAACCAACCATGAGCAACCAAGCGGTCTGGCAACTTCATATCCAACATCATGAGCATAATTGGCCAGTAAATGGAGTGGAAGCGAAGAATGTCCTTACCAACCATGTGGTAAACTGTTCCATTCCAAAACTTGTCGTAGTTGGCTGTTTCTTCCTGACCATAACCCAAGGCAGTTGCGTAGTTGAGCAGCGCATCTATCCAAACATAAACAACGTGTTTAGGATTTGACGGGACAGGTACACCCCATGTAAATGAAGTACGTGACACTGCCAAATCTTCCAAGCCTGGCTCGATGAAGTTTTTCATGATTTCATTGAGGCGGCCGTCTGGCTGGATAAAGTCTGGGTGAGCATTGAAGAACTCAACCAATTTATCCTGATACTTGCTGAGGCGAAGGAAGTAAGACTCTTCTGAAACCCAGGCTACCTCGTGACCGCTCGGAGCGATCCCGCCAGTTACCTTGCCGTTTTCATCTCGGAAGACCTCTTCTAATTGGCTCTCGGTGAAGAATTCCTCGTCTGATACGGAGTACCATCCAGAATACTCTCCCAAGTAAATGTCATCCTGCGCCAGCAATTTTTCAAAAACAGCCGCCACCACTTCCTCGTGGTAATCATCGGTCGTGCGGATGAACTTGTCGTAAGAGATGTCCAGCAAGTTCCAGAGTTCCTTGACGCCAACCGCCATGCCGTCAACGTAAGCTTGCGGTGTTAAACCAGCCTCTTTGGCCTTCTCCTCAATCTTCTGCCCGTGCTCATCAAGCCCTGTCAGATAGAAAACCTCGTGGCCCATGAGTCGCTTGTAGCGAGCCAAGACATCGCAGGCAATAGTTGTGTAGGCCGAGCCGATATGGAGCTTGCCAGACGGATAATAAATTGGTGTGGTAATATAAAACGGTGTTTTTGTCATACTTTTTCCTTTCAACTCAGGGCAAATGAAACCCTGTTCTTGATAACACCCCATTTTATCATATTTTTGTGCAAAAACAAAGTGACTTCCAATCTACAATCCAGCTCCGTAACTGATTGATTAGCCAAAAATCATATTCGGTAGAAGTTAGTCAGTTAACCGACACATCAGATTTAATCCCTAGGCTGTTTGTTCAATATAAACTCCACTTTTTCTAATTCAATGTTGTTTAGAAGCAGTCGGATATGATGTTTTCCAGAATAATGCCGACGCGTTGTTAAATCTTTCCATTGGTAATTTTTGTGGCCAGAGATAGTAATGTCCTTTACAAAATCAGTATCCTTCAGATAAAAAATCTTTTCACCAATCCGACCATTAGCTTTTTGAAATCCAAAAGCCAAACCTAACCGAAATTTACTTGGTCCAGGAGACGTAACCCTTACAGCATAGGAAATTTGACTGGTATCGCCATCATATACCTCAAGAGAAGCTATAGCTAGCTGAACTTGCTTTATCTCAAAATCCTGAGAATACCCCATAAAATCCAGCGCAGCAGGATAGCCTGTTTTAATCAATGTTCTCAAGGCTGTCTTGATGATCCAATCTGTATTGGGATCTTGATTTTTCCAAGTTTTTAAATGAGCAATCACTTCATCTGGATAAAACTTAGTCATGTCATTAAGATTATTGGCCACACTTTTTCTAACATAAAGAGATGAATCGGCTTTTAAGGTATCTAATATCTCAAAAATCTCTGTCCTATGTGTCACCAAGTCGGGGACTGCCTTTCCCCAAGGCAGGCGAAGACGTGTTCCCTCACTGGCCAATCGACGATGATGTTCATTATCTGAGAAGCTCAGCTCTTTTAAAAAAGCAAAGCTAGCATCAAAGTTGTGGTTCAAAAAATAACGAATAGCAAATTCAGATGTAGAGCCAGTGGTTAACACCGCCATTCCTTTAAAGGAATGAACCAAGTCCTCCAAGCCAAATTTCCAAATGATGTCATTAAAGAATAAATAGTCAAATCCTCGGCAAGTCGCATTCAGTTTTATCAACAAATCGACCACATCTGCGTATGGAAGCGCAAGCGTCTGATAAGTGCCATCTGCCATACGTTTAAACCGGTCCATCAATGCCAAATCCTCCCAGTCATCCTGTAAAACAGCCTGATAAAAAGACTCTGAATCAAAATTAGAATGATGCATTTGAATAGTTTTTGCGAACTCTTCTAAAAATGTCTTGTTGTACTTTAATCGTAATTCCTCTGCCATCCTAAACCTCCTTTAAAAGTTTTCTTGATTGAACATTTCCCTAAAAATATTCCCATTTAACTTTACTAGTAAAAAGTCAATTTGTGATTCCTATCAAAACATTTGACGATGTCTCATTATAGCACAAAGAGCGCATAAAAATATTTTTAATGTCCTAAAAGCTTTATAAATAATCATTCCCTCCACAATCCTACTAAGATATGTTATACTAGAAGAAGTTATGAAAAAGAATGGGGTTATCTATGTTTACACCTAAAAATCTCTTGATACATTTGTTTTTTGTTATTATTTGTGTCGGAATGCTCTTAAATGACGTTCAAAATACGGAACTCATTTGGAATATGCTCTGGGCCTTGTTGGCCTTGGACTTTGCTATTTTGGTCCGCCAAAATAATCATACTGCCAGCAAGCTCTTAATCACACCATTTTGGCTCTTCTTCTATCCAAATACCTTCTATGTGTTAACTGAGTTAGTCAATATTCAATTTTCCAGCACTGCCCTTTGGGAACGTAGTAGTTTACTCTTATTCATGCTTTATATCCCAAGTATCTTATTTGGTATCATGGCTGGTGTTGAGAGCTTAGAAGCTATTTTCAAGGGATATAATATTAAATTTTACGGACTACGTCTCTTAATTATCGGCAGTCTGTCTCTATTTGCGAGTTATGCTATTTATATCGGTCGCTATGCCAACATTCGGTCCTGGGATATTTTTATCCGCCCTGTGACAGTTTTTTCTAGCATGATTTCAGCAATTACCTGGGATACCTTCCCCTTTATCTTTGGCTTTACCCTCCTGCAAATCATGGTCTTGGTCTTTGCCGTTGATGAATAATTGAGTTGAAAGAAACAGGTTGCTGTTTCTTTTTTTAATCCAAGCTTAAACAAGTCCTAACAATGTGATGACAAGTCCCCTTTTTCTTCCTGAATATGATATACTAGCATTTATATTCTACAGAAAGAGGTTTCCTATGTTTACTAAGAAAAATGTTTTTATCCATATTTTTTTCCTCATCATCGCTGCTGGTCTAAAGCGTTATGGTGTCACAGCACCTGACTTGACTTGGAATATGTTCTTGGCTTTGGTGGCACTAGATTTTGCAATTCTCACCAACCACACAAAATCTAATATCCTCAAAATCATTACTGGCCTTCTCTGGCTCTTTTTCTACCCCAACACCTTTTACATGGTGACGGACATCGTCCACATGCACTTTGCCAACACAGTCCTTTGGCAACGGGAAAGCATGATTCTTTTCATGCTCTATGTCCCAAGTATTTTCTATGGGGTCATGACTGGCGTGGAAAGCCTGCGGCTGATTTTCTCTGCCTTCTCTATCAAGTCCTACTGGTTCAGGCTGTTTCTGATTGGCGGTCTTTCCCTTCTATCCAGCTTTGCCATTCACATCGGACGCTATGCACGGCTCAATTCATGGGACATCTTTACCAGACCAAGCTTGGTCGTCAGCGAAATGATTGAAGTCGTTTCCTGGGCCGCCCTGCCCTTCATCCTTGGCTTTACCTTTATACAAATCATGGTCCTGGTCTTTTCCGTAGACGAATAACAAAACCGGCAACAGCCTTGTACTGTTACCGGTTTTCTTTATTCTATGTGAAGTTGTTCAAAAACATCTTCCAAATCAGCTATCATTTCTTGATGAAATTCCAAATAATAGCTTTTCTGGTCAGAATCTGGCAATTTTTCAATGTCAGCTAAAATAGCTCGATAACGTTGAAGAATACTCTTACCAGCTTCGATATCCTGCTCATCCATTTGCCAATGACCTGCCGCAATAGCATCCAAATCGTCATAGGCTGACAAGACGGTTTCTGTCCACTCACGCTTGTCCTTGTTGAGGATGACAATCTTTTCTGTCAGCCATTCTTCAAACCTTTCCTCTTCTGTCAAAGACTGGTTAGTGGCGGTCTTAGTCACTCGGTCGGATTTACTGGAACGAAGGTAATTCCGATAAAACCAGAAGGCAAAAAGAATAGCTAGAATGATATTGACTGGAAAAACAAAGCTAAGGGTGAACAGTACGGTCAGCCACAAGATTAACTTAATATTCCTAGCTTCCTTTTCTGCTCTGCTATTTCGCACTTCCCAATCATCCAGTATCGTTTGGGCTTGGGCAGTATAGGTTTCAACCAATTTTGCCAATCGTAGCTTTTTCTCTGGGTCGTCTTCCAGCTCCATAGCCAAATAGGCTTGGTTGGCACGGGCCTTGGCCGCCTCATAGGTCTGGACAGTCGCCACATATTCCGCATTGCTCTTCATCTGATTCAGCAAGCGATCCGTCTGTCCTTTGATAAAAGTCCGATCTCTTGATGTTAATTTACGGTAAGGCATAGCAACCCCTTCCTGAATATCTGAAATATACTAGCATTTTGCGCTAGCCTGTGTTCTTTTGCAATGCTCGTAACTATTATTTTTTTCTGCCAAACAATAGGCATAAAATGACCCAAGCACCTGCCAATGCGATAATGATTACAGGTGAGGACCAGAGTAAGATAAAAATCCAAATAAAGAGTTTCATAAAGAGTTCTTCCATTTGTCTTTCCTCCTACTTCCTACGTCTGAGACCAATCGCTATGGCGATACAGCCCACCAGATAACAAATCGAAAATGTAAAAAATAGAAATGCTCCCATCATAAATATTCTCCTTTAATTTAGCTGATAAGATATCATAAATTTAGTTGTTTAAAAAGCTCATTTATTTTTTGTTCAATCTGTTCTAATTCTACCACAAACCATTCAGTAACAGAAACTATTTTACCCGTTGGAGAAATGGTTTCTAGTTGAACACGTTTATCGTAGAAGGCATCCTGCTTTACAACATTAAGTGTGCCCATCTTCTAATTCAAGCAATCCCTTTTTAAACCACAAAACTCTATATTTTAGGTATGATAGAATGATTATCTACTCCATCCTTCGAAATATCCCATCTGGCTACATTAATTTTTTTTATTCGTTTTCCACTCCCATAATCAAGCAAATCTTCTCTTTTTAAATTGATTAAAACTTTTTGTAGGCTCCCTAACCCATCAGATGATAATAAATATGCTTCTTCGGGATTACAAAGTTTACAATATATCAATAATTGTCCTAAATTTGGAAGAGTTAACGCTGTCTTTTTCGCTTCAACAAAATAGATTTCAGCTCTATCTTTCCATCTTACAATCCCCAAAACATCAATTTCAATTTTCAATCCAACAACTTGTGGAAAATATTGTATTACATCATATTTATTTAAAATTGAATCTAAATATACGGAGTGACAATCTAATACAAATATTTCACACCTCTTGTTTTTAAACTTTTCCCTAAGGTATGTATCTAACCATTTGACCATACCTGGGTATAACTCAAATTCACTTCTTACCTTATTCGCCATATCCTAACTCTTTTGCTAATTGAGTCCATGAATCAAAATGCTTTCCTCTTATTTTTTCGGGTAAACTATCATCATTTTCCATTGGGTGAATCGGCTTGCTTCTTAACCTAACAGCTTTCTCCCAATAGAATTGATGGGTTTTATTTTCATCTAAATAATCAAGTAATTCTTCTGCATATCGTTCTAATGCCCTTTGCTTGTGAACAACATTAAATCCTATAGGTAGAAACTCATTTGCCCATATTTTAACCTGGTGTTCCTTTTTCCAATATTTCGTTTTTCCTTGCTTATATTTTTTTAAATTAGAATCTCTGAAGTTAGGATGACCAAAATCTATTGTTTGAACGGGTATATCTAATGTTTTCAACATATTAGCTATATCTATAACAAATTGCCAGTTACCTGGAATCTCAATGTACACTCTATGACATCCATCTTGACCAAAAGCCAGATTACTTTTCCTAATGTAGCCAGTCACGTCCGCTACCCCTCTGAGCAATTCCTTCTTCTCATCAATAGTCATATTAAATAATTCATCATTCATTACCATAGTTGAATGGTGAACACCATTTCCAATAAATCTGAGAATCTCTCTCATAGTATAATCTTCATTAGACTTTGTAAAAGACACCCTTGTTACATTCTTTGTTTGTGAAATAGGCAGTGAATGTCCTAACAGCGGCTCAATAATACTTCTAATATCAGCTAAACTACTTTTTACATATACTGAAACTTCTAACCCTTCATCATCTCGTAAATTTTTATGGGGTATCTCTATCGTAACTGTGGTGTAATTGGTATCCCTTTGTACTTCTCCATTTCCTAATATCATACCTACTAAATAAGCCATTTGATTATTCATTTTCAATTACCTCACCCTCATTATTGACAAAATTTTCATAAATCTGATCAGCAATAGCCTTCGCCATAAGCGGTGGCACTGCATTACCAATTTGTGTTCTAATATCAACCTTACTACCATAGAAAATAAATCTATCATCAAACGACTGAATTCGTGCGGCCTCTCTCGGTGTAATAGAACGATGTAAAAATGGATGATTGTTTGTACCATTTGATGCTGCATCAAATCTTGTATCTATAGTAGGGGATGGCTCATCCCACTTCAATCTACCCCACGTTGATTTATATTTTTGTTTTCCTAAAAGTTTTTTTGGAAGATATTCCTTACCTTTTTCTGGTGGAATCATGCTAAGTTTATGAATTGCAATTTCAGAATGATTGGAGGCTTTATGGTTATATAGTTTCACACTATCTTTCCTCATAAGCTTTTGATATTCTGTTCTTGCTTCTGTGATATAACTCTGTTCAAAATCACCCTCATTTGAATTCAAATACGCTAAATCTTCAATAGCATCTCGAACTGTTGTTAAGCTTTTGACTGTTGGCTCTGGTAACGAAATTGCATTTTTTTTACTACATAAGAAAATGACCCTCTCTCTATTTTGTGGAACACCGTAATCACTTGCTCTAAGTATGCCTACACTAACTTCATAACCTAGTTTCTTTATCTCATTTATAATTTGTTCTTTAAACCAACCGTTTGATGTCGACATCAAATTTTTTACATTTTCTATTACAAAAACTAATGGTTGCAACACCTTAACTAAATGAAGAAATTCTATAAATAAAAAATTCCTAGGGTCCTCTAACCCTAACTTCTTACCTTTTAACGAGAACCCTTGACATGGTGGTCCACCAATAATCATATTTACTTTATTTTTTTTCGAAAGATCTATTATTTTTTTCTTTATCTCTTTGTCCTTTATATCTCCTATAATCAATTCTGAGCCTGGGATATTTTTTCTGAACGTCTGTGCGACCTTTTCGTTAACATCTAATGCAACTTTTGTTACAAAATGAGGATTTTTATGCATTCCATACGACATACCTCCTGCACCACAAAATAAATCAAGTATTCTAAATTCCATTTCTTTATCACTCTCTCGTCTTTTTATCAATATTCGCTTAAACATTTCTTTACCATTTATTTTTGGTTTAAAAAGATCATACTCATTATCAGAACCATGATTTGCCTCTCCAACAATTTCAAATATTTCATCATTATGATATTTCAAATATGTAAGTGGCACACCCATTATTCCATAATAATCCATTGGTATTTCTGAAACTCTGTAAACGTGAATTGCATCAAAATTATCATACTTCGGATAATTACCTTCTATGAATTTGTGAGTCAAAACAAGCTTCTTTTTGCTATTAGTGGGAACCTCTAAATTTGTAAGCCACATTGCATTTCCTAAACTTCTCCATTTTTGACCAAATTCGTCCACCCAAAACCTTGTTTTTCTTGGTTCAGTACTATCTGGAACCCTAAATGACATATCTCCAAAATGGTAGCCTACACGAGCTTCATTCTTCTTTATATAAGGAAAAATTTCTTTGTATGTTATTGCATTTTGGTTGCTAATCAAGAGATATTTCTTATGATACTTAGTTAGCAATGAGAATAATTCTGAAAATTTAGAAAAAGGTGGATTTGTCACTACAATATCAGAATCGATTAAATACTTTATAGATTCTGGGCTTCTAAAATCTCCGTCACCAGTTAGTTTTCGAAGCTTTCTATCATTTACGAACATGTCAAAGAGCTTGTTTTCATCTAAACAATCAATGATAGCAGGTGACATTTCGTCAATCTCCAGAATAAGCCCCCTGCCATCTTCACTTGAATGAATCTCCGAGTTTGCATATGAAATACATACCAGTTTTTTTAAGTTAAATCGATTGAAATTTTTCAGAAAATATTTTGCAAAAGCGGAATCATATGGGTTGTCACAATTACAAAGTACTTTTTTCCCAATGAATTGAGATTCATAATGTTGTACTTCACTTTCTACGGTTTTATAATCTGTATACCATTCATCTGTATTATTCCCACTGTATTTTGCTTTATTTAATATTGAGTTTCCCACTATTAAAACCTCTTACTATCCTTTTCTGCCTATTCATATTACGTATTTTCAACCTCACACACTTTATAATTTATGAAATATCTCATTCTAAGTTGTGATTTTTTATCCTTAATTCCTTCTTCAATCTCAGCAACACCTGCCACAACCGACTTATCAGTAGGAACCGTCTTGTAATACAATTTGTTCTTGATTTCACCACTTTGTTCTTTACGGATACGGGTGATAGTCGCTTTTGGAATATCATAAAAAGACAAGAATTCATAGATAAAAGAAGCTTGGTCAAAGCCGTCTTCCAATAACTGCTGAATCTTGTCTTCGATTGTAATAATATCAAACTTTGCCATAAGATCTCCTAGCTTTTCCTAACACATTTGTATTAGTACAAAAGGAGCGTTTGATGAAAAAATAACCCACGTTATTATACTAAACACACCATTCAGATTCCTAATCTTATTTTGTGATAGGACTGTTGTTGTTAGGGTTTGACTGAAAGTCAAACCCATGGTATACGTAGTATATCATGGGCATTTTTATATTAGTTTTTAAAAATCCATCCTCCTCACCATCTCCTCCATATCATAGTCAAAAAGCAGGTCATGGCAGTCTGTAAAAAGCTGGCGACGCTTGTCATCATCCACCACCGCGATATCCACTCCCCTATCGTCATAGCAATGATACAGAACCTTTTCCTGACTAGATAGAAAGATAAGAGAAGCAGAAAGGTAGTTAAAGCCACCATGGTCGGCCTTGATAATCTCCTTCAACAGAGCTTCCAAATCTTGGTCAGCGACCGGAAAAAGATAGCGTTCATAGACCAGCACTTCTCCCGTCCAATCTTCCGTTTCTATTAAATTAGGTTCTGTCCAGCCTTTTTTGATGATTTATATAAAAAATTGTCAAACGATTTTACTTTGTGGTATAATAAGGGTGAAAAAGGGATTGAGCGCCAACTCAATCCCAGTAGAACCGTTTTAAAGACGGGACGAATGAAGATTACAGTCAACCTGCTAGTTCACTCGGTCAAAGTTTCGTAGCGGTTGGCTGTCTTTTATTTTTTACGATTGTTAAAAATAAATGTCAGTAGCACGATTAGTAACGTGCCAAACTGAAACATCAGCCCGAGGGCCTCTGCTACAGACATTGCGGCAAACCTTTCTAGTTCGGTACTGCATAGGCACCACCTCCCAAAACAAATTTCCGCCCCGCTTTTGGAACTTTTCTACTGTTCTATTATACCATATTTTCCTCAGATTTTGCCTACATTTTAATGTTTTCTAAAACTTCATATAGCATTTGTCAAACGATTTTAGTTTGTGGTATAATGGTTTTGAAAAAGGGATTGAGCGCCAACTCAATCCCAGTATCGTTTCCTTCCGTTTTTCGAGAAACGACCTCAAACAGTCTCCCAGACCGTTTGAGCATTTTAAAACGGTGGTTCGTGTTATGCTAATTTAGAAATAGCCGTCACTCCCCAAAGTTTTGACGGCTATTTCTTTTTGTCATCATCTTTGAAGATTGTATAGCGCAAACTTATCAAGGCGATTGTGAAACCACTAAAACTCAATAAAGTTTGTACCACTTCAAACGCTGTAAAAGATTGTTACCCCCTTTCCGTCAGATTTTGATGAGTTGCACATAGGCATCACCATCCTCTCACTTAGAAAGTAACCACCGTCTTTCTCCTACATCCATTCCTGGATACAGGAGCACTTTTATACCATACTAGCATACCATATTTTCCACAGATCTTACTGTGGATTTTTTTGAACCTGTATTCACTTGTGAAGTGCTTTTATATAAGAGATTATACATCACCACCAAATATGGTCTTCTAGCCCCTCCATCCCATTTATAAATGGCACTCCACAAGAATATCTTTATGGTCCCTACTAAGCTTCAAACGCTTGTCATCATCAGGGATAGCAATATCCACTCCCCTATCATCATAGCAATGATAAATGACCTTTTCCTTGCTAGATAGGAAGAAAACAGAAGCAGAAAGATAGTGAAAACCACCATGGTCGGCTCGGATAATCTCCCACAAGAGAGCTTTCAAATCCTGGTCAGTGACAGGGAAAAGATAGCGCTCAAAGACTAGCACATCCCCCGTCCAGTCCTCCATCTCTATCAGCTCAGGCTCCGGACATTTGTCAAAGTTGTATTTCGATGTAAAATGCCAGAGGTAAGTGTTGATATCCCTTTCTTCTTCTTGAAGAAGGGAGAGAACCACATAGTCGTATTCTGAAGCTACCTGCTCCATCAGTTCAACTGCACGCGCATAAGCTCGGTCCAGATAAACTTTTCTAGGGAGGGTTTCAGCCTCCTCTGCAGGACCAATTTCAAATCTCAAAGCAAGTGGTGTAGCATAGAAAAACGGACATACCAATTGGTGTTGTCCAAATTGAAAATCTGATAACCAATTCTTTAAATTCATGGATGTTCTCCTACTATACTTTTGTATCATTTTACCATACTGATTAAGAGAATGTCTAGCTTTCCATAGGAAAATATGATAAACTAAAAGCAAGCATACCCAAGGAGGTTCTTATGAAAACAGAATTTATCAGTGAAAAAGCAACATCACGCTTTAACCTCAATTTTATCCTATCGCCTATCGTGGGCATTATCTTGATGATTCTAGCGGAAATTATCGGCTATATAGTCATAATGACCTTATTTTTCAACTACATCTATGACCCATTTGTATCACTAAGTTTGGAATTATTTTCCTTTGCCTTTATCAGCCTCGCTGTTATCCTCTGGGCAAGATTTGTTGAAAAAAGTCCTTGGCTTGGGCTTGGGATGACAAAAAAAGGAGCCCTAAAAGACTTCCTACACGGTTGGGGATTGGGTGCAGCCATGTTAACAGCCTGTGTTTTGCTCATGTGGGCCTTTGGTGTCGTGCAGTTTACTAGCTTCCATGTTTCGCCCGCCTTTCTGGGAGAATTTCTCATTCTGGTCTTGGCCTGGTCCGTTCAGGGAACGACCGAAGAATTACTCACTCGGGGCTGGATGTTTTCTTCCCTAGCTACCAAGCACAATATCCCTGTCGGTATCCTTATTTCTTCCCTCTTCTTCACCTTTCTCCACTTGGGAAATAATGCTATCTCCCTCATTCCTATCCTAGACCTGACCCTCTTTGCCATTCTGGCCTGTCTGGTCATGTTGAAAACAGGCAATCTCTGGGTGATTGGTGGTATCCATGCCGCATGGAATTGTTTCCAAGGAAATGTCTTCGCCTTTCCAGTGAGCGGTAACCAGGCTGGTCAAGCCTTTATCGCAGTAGAAACCTCTGGACCAGACTGGTTGTCAGGTGGCGCTTTCGGTGTGGAAGGATCCGTTATCAGCCTCATCGTCCAAGGTCTTGTCATCGCCTGGTTGGTTTACGACCTCTACTTTAAAAATAAAAATACAGCTCAACAAAATGAAGAAAGACTGTCGGCTATTCACTAGCTGACAGTCTTTCTTTTAAATCCTGATAAAAAATAGCTCTGCTGATTTGATAATAAGGTCTGACATAGAATGATAGAACATTGAGGGTCAGGCATTCACTGATAAACCAGACAAAAAATGCCAAGTCCAAACAGAAAGCTTTCCAATAAGCTCCCTTCATCAATAGCTGGCTTTCTTGAAAAACAGCTCTAGGCTGATGGTAGCGGTCCTCTGCTAGTTGGTCATATAAAACAAATACGGTCTGGGAGAAGCGATAATGGATAAAGAAATAGATTAGACTTCCAAGGACCAGAAGAATGAAGCCTGTCTGTAAGAATTGGCTTGGATGATAAAGTGCCAGCTCTGCCATTGCCCCAGGCGATAAAATCATCAAACTATGTAAAACTAAGCCGGCGATGAGATGGCCAATACCCAGGACCAGCGGTAGCCCCGCTATAAAATCAATCGAGTAATGGAAAATTAGGGTGATTAAGACTGGTTTTGTCCACTCCTTTCTGGGAAGGAACAGACTGCCCTTTACATTAAGCTTATCTACTTTTCCTTTGAGAAAGTCCATTAGCTGAAAGCTTGCTAGACCAAGGAGAATGTGTATGATAGCATTCAATATCGAGCTAGTGACCAGGGCCAGAGAGAGATGGGCTACCAAGCGTTCTACAACCAGACTGCTATCCTGCCTAAGCAGAAGAAAGCCTCTTAGAGCAGCAAGTAAGCCCCCTACAAGATGACAAATAGACAATACCACTACAGGCGAAAAGGCGACCGTCATGCCCTGGGTTTCCTCACGGATTAGGGTAGCTTCTGCCATCTTCTCCTTCATCCACATAATCATCCCTCCTCTCAACTCTCTACTTGTTAACTCAACCATTCGCTCTACTAAAGAAAAAGCTAAACTACCGACGATGACATAAACCGATTGCTTTCTGAGAAAAGACTTTTAAAGACAAGAGGATTTTTTGCCTTCAAGTCCTCATAAAACAAGACCCTACAGGTCCAATAATATGGATAAACATGGAAAGCTAGCAATCCCAAAGTCATGAAAATACCGATAAACCAGCCCAGGAAAGACAGGTCTAGCAAAAACAAACGCCATCTATTTCCTTTCATCAATTGCCAACTCTGTCTGAATAAGACCAAAGGTGAGGAATAGGTCCTAATTTCCACATGGTCGTAGAGTAGAAATTCGACCAGACTAAAACTATAGCCAATAAAACTGGTCACTAAGCCACCTATGATGAGCAAGGCTAGCCCTAATTGCATACTACTAGAATGAAACAAAGCACCGATGTCTGGTAGTAGTCCAAAATAGATAGCTCCTAAAGCTCCCTCATCTAACAGCGCCCAGGTAATCAAACTGGTTCCAATCAAAATCGGTAGACTGCACACAAAGAGCAAGGCTCTTCGAATGACAACTGTTAAAACCAGCGGGAAGATATTCTTCTCATCCAGTCGGTTAAAACAATCCATGAAAGTCAGACGGCAACCTTCTTTTCGAACAACTCGTATGAGCTGAAAACAAGCGGTGATTATCAAACATTCTATAGCCAGATTAAAAAATATGCTTGGTGGAGATAGGTGGATTTGAAAGCTACGAACACTTCCAAATTCCTCAATCGTTTTGTTAAAAATAGGGATACCAGCCCAGCCATAAGCAAGCTTCAAGTAAGATGTAACCAGAGTAGAGAGAAAAGAAATCAAAATAGGGGGCATAAACAAGAAAATCATCCCATCTGTTGTACTTCTAATATCTCTTGCTTTCGCACGAATATCACTATTTAGCATAGATTACCCCTTTCGTTTAGCCTTCGGTTCTAAGACCAGCAAGAGCAAATCTGCTTGATAGGTTATCTAGTATGAAAAACCAGTCTTTAATTGTATATATTATACTATTTTGCACAAGAAATTTCCAGTTATTCTATAAAAAAATGGCAAAAAATCCCAGTCTGAAAACTAGGATTTGATAAAATCAGATTACCAGCCTTTCTCTACTCGATGACATCAGTTCTGTTCTTCTATTCTGTATTCCAAACCATACTGGTCACGCGATAAGTAGCCATAATCTACCAAGTAACATCTTAAAATAGCATAGTCATCATAAATCTCAGCTAGAAAGGCATTGACATCTTTTTCTGTAAATGTCGAGCCCTTCTTAGCCAATTCCTCCTGCAAGTAGGCAAACAAGACCTGCTTACTTTTTAATTTCTTCGGAATGACAAGCAACTTTCCATCTCGGAAAAATTTTTCTTGAATATCTTGAGTGTTCATACTTCCCTCCAAAAAATCCTAGCCCGCTGACTAGGATTTCACAAGATTTACATGTTAACGAATTTCAGCACCAAGCGCTTCGAGCGACTTACTAATTTTCTCCATATACTTAGCCACTTCCTCATCTGTCAGGCTGTCCGCAGGATTTTGGAAGGTCAGGTTATAAGCCATAGACTTCTTACCAGCCTCAATATTGCTACCCGCATAGACGTCAAAGAGGGTCACCTTGGTCAAGCGTTTCACGCCCGCAGCCGCAATGGCATCCAGGACATCCTGGTGTTTGACATCACTGCTCAAGAGCAGGGCAATATCACGGCTAACCGCTGGGAATTTAGAGATTTCGGTAAATGGCTGAGCAGGCTGGAGAGCTTCTTCAATCGCATCCAGATTGATTTCAGCCACGTAAGTTTCAGGAATACTGTAGTCCTTAGCCGTTTGAGGATGTACCTGACCGACAAAGCCGATCACAGCCCCATTCAAATGGATTTCAGCTGTACGACCAGGGTGCAGGGCTGCAATTTCACTAGTCGCCACAAAGTCAACGGCCAACTTGTAATGAGCAAAGATAGCTTCCAAGATACCTTTGGCATGGAAGAAATCAACTGGTACAGCTGGTGTCTGGAAGTCTTTCTCAGCTACCAAACCTGTCAAAACAAGGGCAAATTTATTGATTTCTTGTGGCAGGTCCTCTTTTGGATTGCCAGACTGTTCAAAGATTTTACCGATTTCGTAGAGGGCCAAGTTCTTGTTCTTACGAGCCACGTTGTAAGCCACTGTTTCCAGCATACCAGACACCATATTCTGACGAAGGGCAGAGCGGTCAACGGTCATCGGCCACATGAGTTCGGTGACTGTGGTTGGACGAGCCGCAAACTCCACTGCCTTTTCAGGTGTTGTTAGGGCATAAGAAATAATTTCTGTCAGTCCTGCACCTTCTGCCAGGCTACGCACTTGACGACGGATGTTCTGGGTCAGGGTCAACTCACCTGCTGTTCCGTCCTCTTTTGGAAGAGTGGTCGGCAGATTATTATAGCCATAGATACGTGCGATTTCCTCTACCAAGTCTGCTGGGATGCGAATGTCCCAACGACGACGCGGTACTGCTACTGTAAACTGACTTGCATCGCCAGTTGTTTCCATACCTAAACGACGGAAAATGTCTGCGATTTGAGCATAGTCCAGATTGGTCCCGAGCGAGCGGTTAACGTAATCAATCGTCGCTGTGACTGGGACATCCGAAGTGTCAACGCTACCCGCAGAAACAATACCAGACAAGACCTGACCGCCAGCCAGTTCCGCAATCATAGCAGCCGCTGTGTCCATAGCCTCCGTCAAAGTCGCCACGTTGATGCCTTTTTCAAAGCGAGAAGAGGATTCAGAACGAAGGTTGAGGCGACCTGAGGTCTTGCGGATAGACTTGCCGTCAAAGAGAGCCGCTTCCAGCACAACCGTCTTGGAGTTGTTGTCAATCTCTGTGTTGGCACCACCCATGACACCACCGAGGGCAACCGCCTTGTCCCCAACGGAAATGACAATGTCATCAGCAATCAAGTCACGCTCTTCGCCGTCAAGCGTTACCAAGTTTTCACCCTCTTTTGCCTGACGAGCCACGATTTTCTTGCCGTCAAACTTGTCAAAGTCAAAGGCGTGCATTGGCTGACCGAAATAGAGCAAGATGTAGTTGGTGATGTCCACCACGTTGTTGAGCGGGCGGATACCTGCGTTCATGAGCAGATTTTGCAACCACTGTGGGCTCGGTGCGATGGTCACATTTTCAATGACACGAGCTGTGTAGGCAACCACCTTGTCTGACTCAATGGCCACTTCAATCACATCGCTGGCCTTCTTGTCGCTTTCCTCCAAGGTCACAGGCTTGAAGTTGACCTTGCTGTCATAGATAGCGGCCACTTCGTGAGCCACGCCACGCATAGAAAGTGCATCCGCACGGTTTGGCGTGATAGACAGCTCGATAATCTCGTCGTCGAGGTCCAGATATGAAAAGATTGGCTCACCCACGACTGCATCTTCAGGCAGGTGGTAGATTCCATCCGCATATACTTTTGGCACCACAGAGTCGGACACACCGATTTCGCTCAATGAGCAGAGCATACCCAAAGACTCAA
Organism: Streptococcus suis; assembly: GCF_002964575.1. GTDB lineage: Bacteria > Bacillota > Bacilli > Lactobacillales > Streptococcaceae > Streptococcus > Streptococcus suis_R. Next base: position 62,533 of record NZ_POQQ01000040.1, read on the forward strand.
CGCCGCGAATTTTGCCTTTCTTGATCTTGTAGTTTCCAGCGATACGAGCTCCTGGCAGAGCGACGATCACCTTGATGCCAGGCTTGACATTCGGAGCACCGCAAACGATTTGCGTGATTTCCTCACCCACATTGACCTGACAGATATTGAGGTGGGTATCTGGAATGGACTCAGCAGACACAACCTGACCGACAACCAACTTAGAAAGGCCAGCACTCTTTTGCTCAACCCCTTCTACTTCAATTCCTGTTGTTGACATTTTTTCAGACAAGTCATGACTTGTCGCATCAAAGTCAACCAGTTCTTTTAACCATTTGTAACTTACTAACATAACTTTTCTTTCTTTATTTTTTTAGAAAACACTACTTTTTCAACTGTAAACCTAGTGAGAGGAGTAGGTAGACCGCTATAACAGCTACCGCTTCTCTCAATCTATTAACTTTATCGGATTACGACGCTCTAAGGTTGAAAACGATATTTTTTCAACTCTAAACCTAGTGAGACGATTAGGCAGTTCGCCATAGCGACTGTCGTCTCATAAATAGGTGCTTTAGCACCATTTATGAGTATCGGAGTCCGACGGTATTTCAAGTAAAACGATATTTTTTGCTTGAAAGCCTAGTAAGGTAGCTAGGAAAATCGCTTAATGGCGATTTCCTTCTACTCACTCCTGCGGAGTTACGACGTTCTAAGGTTGAAAACGACACTTTTTTCAACCTTAGAACTAGTGAGGGGAGTAGGTAGACCGCTATAGCAGCTACCGTTTCTCTCAAACAACAATCTACTAACTTTATCGGATTACGACGGATTTCAAGCAAAACAATATTTTTTGCTTGAAATCCTAGTAAGGTAGCTAGGGAAGTCGCAGAATAGCGTTTCCCGTCTACTTAAGAGCTGACTTTGTCAGCCTTAAGTAGTGCTACGTTAAAATTGCTCCGAGAATCGTACATCGCCTTGATAGAAACCACGAATGTCGTTGATACCGTAGCGAAGCATGGCAATGCGTTCTTGACCAAGACCGAAGGCAAATCCAGAGTACTTGGTTGAGTCAATGCCACTCATTTCCAATACTTGTGGGTGGACCATGCCGGCACCGAGGATTTCAATCCAGCCTGTTTTCTTACATACGTTACAGCCGTCACCACCACACTTGAAGCAAGAAACATCCACCTCAACAGAAGGCTCTGTGAACGGGAAGTAAGACGGACGCAGGCGAATTTGACGCTCTTCACCAAACATTTTCTTGATAATCATTTCAAGCGTACCTTTGAGGTCACCCATTGATACATTTTCACCGACAACCAAGCCTTCAATCTGGTGGAACTGGTGGCTGTGGGTCGCATCATCCGTATCACGACGGAAAACACGTCCAGGCGAAATCATCTTCAAGGCACCTTTTGAGAAATCATGCTGGTCCATTGTACGCGCCTGAACAGGTGACGTATGCGTCCGCATAAGGATTTCTTCTGTAATGTAGAAGGTATCCTGCATATCACGTGCTGGGTGGTCTTTTGGCAAATTCATACGTTCAAAGTTGTAGTAGTCTTTTTCTACTTCAAATCCGTCAACGATTTGGAATCCCATACCCAAGAAAATATCTTCGATTTCCTCAGAAGTTTGGGTCAAGACATGACGTTTTCCGACCTTGACCTGACGACCTGGCAAGGTCACATCAATAGTTTCGGATGCTAATTGTTGTTGAATTTTCGCTGCCGCAACCTTCTGAGCTGTCTCTTCAAAGGCAGCCGTCAGCACATCACGCACTTCATTGACCTGTTTACCAACGATTGGTTTCATGTCGTTAGATAGGTCTTTCAAGCCTTTCAACAAGTCGGTCAAGGACCCTTTTTTACCCAAAACCGCAACACGCAGGTCTTGTAGTTCTTTTTCGCCTTGGTGCTGGATTTCTTTTAACTTTTCTAGTGTCGTTTGGCTTAATTCAGCCAACTGTTGTTCAATGTTTGACATAATTCCTCCAATAAAAAAACGCATGACACCACTCGTATCGGAGCGTTGTCACGCGGTACCATCCGTTTTCATCTGCTAGGCAGACCTTAGTTCTATGAACCTGTATTCACAAGTAAAGTGCTTGCACATAAGAGATAGTTTTTCGCTAATCAAGGCAGTTTTTTGAGGGAATACTGACTGTATTTTGAAAAAAACTAACGATGAGTAGCTGAAAAAACTAGCCTTAGATGGAAGTGCTGAACTGTGAATACAGGTTCTAAGTCCTTGTGTGAGTGAATTCGACCAACTTTCACTGATTGAGCTTGCAGTCACGGCTCAACTCCCTGGACAGTTTCCATAGGTGTACTAGTCTCACAGACTTCTATTCAATTAAGAACATTCTATCAAAAATAAGAAAGTTTGGCAAGAAATCTTCCCATAAAAACTCCCTCTATCTAGGATAGAAAGGAGTTTACATTTAAAACATATACTCACAAGCGAAGTACTTTAAATAAGAACTAGTTTTTCGCTCATCAAGGCTGTTTTTTGAAGGAATTCTGGCTGTATTTTACCAAAAACTATCCTTAGATGGAAGTGCTGAACTGTTGATACAGGTTCTTATAGTTTTGCCTGCCATTTATTGGTCCAAACATTTTCATTTGGCACACCATAGAAGTCATCTTTTCCTTCTAATTTATCAAGAAGGGATTCAATCGTGTTTTTATTATGATGGTAGGCATTGATAGCAGTTTTGACCATGGTAACATCGTGAAGGTGAGTTGTATAGTTTAGTGAAACGAAAATGGTTGGAACTTCATGTACATACCAAGGAACTTCATTGGACATGGCCGTTTTCCACTGGATACGGTAATTATTCTGCGCTCCATATCCAATGACATTGGCAACAGTCAAGGCTAAATCAACTTCTTCTCGGTATTGCAACGTTTTTCCTTTGATCCGAGTCGTACCATCATTGACGGTCACTTCATAACCACGCGCTTCCAAGGCAGCTTTAAGGTTATCAACCACTTCTGTACTTGCCGCCATAATCCCTTCTTTTTCACCTTCCAGGTAATACAAACGGATTCTGCGATGGGTTTCTGGACTGATTGGAAGATTTTTCTGTGTATCTTTCAACAGCGTAATTGCTTTATCTGCTGCTTCACGTTGCCAAGTCAAGTGTTCTTCACAGCCGATAATAGCCAATTCATCAGCTGATTTTAGCAAGGTTCCTTCCGCTTGCTTGATATGCAGATTGAGTTTGGCTTTCAGACCTAAAATGCGACGGAGAGCATCATGAAGGCGTTCTTCAGTAATCACTCCCTTGCGGTAGCCATTGAGCATAAATTCAAAATCTTCTTCTAAGTTATTGAAGAATAAGAACATATCGCAACCCGCAGCAATAGCTGCAGGGACATAGTCTTCACGACGCATCGCTGCTGTCATCCCCAACATGTGGCTGGCATCTGTTATGACCAAGCCATTGAATTCCAGTTTTTCTTTCAATAAATCTTGAATCAATTCGGGAGCCAGCGTTGCAGGCAAAATATCTTTATCTTTCAAACTTGGATTCAATGTTTGTTGGTAGTATGGCAAGGCTATATGCCCCGCCATAATCATCTCAACACCAGCTTCAATATGATGACGATAGACACGACCAAAACTCTTGTCCCATTCTTCTGGAGAGAGCTCATTGACACCGAGGACTAGGTGCTGATCACGTTCTTCTGTACCATCTCCTGGGAAATGCTTGATACATTGAATCACATCTCTTTCAGCAGTCAATCCTTCTAAATAGGCACTGGTATAGGCAATAACATCATCAGCATTTGTACCGTAGGCTCTGGTATTGACGATAGTATTGCGCCAATTCTGAACAATGTCCACGCAAGGGTCAAAGTTGACATTTACACCTAATGCAGTCTCCTCGCGCGCAGATACGAGACCTGCTAAGTAGGGAATACGAGGATCCCGACTGGCTTCAGATTGAGCGCCTGAGGAAATATAGGTTCCTCCTTTCACAGCTCCATCTCCACCTGAGTCGCAGTTCGCTGCAACCAAGAGAGGTACTTTTGAATAGCTTTGCAACTCGTTAATCAGTCCTTGTACCTGTTCTGGACTGCCATTCATATAACGGGCACCACCTATGTGGTATCGATTCATCAATTCCTGATTACTCAGATTATTTCCGCTAAAAGCATCTCCTCCGAAGAAGAATAGATTAACAAACAATTGACCGATTTTTTCTTCATCAGTCAGATGAGCCAAGGTATTTTCCACCCAAGCAATCTGCTCTTCATCCAAACAATAGGGTTTCTTCCGCAAATCAACCAATCTAGGCATTTTTTCCTCCTTATTTTCCTCGCCAAATACGTGTATCTACCAAACCACAATAGGCATCTACAGGCGATACTCCTGTAAAGGCTGACTCTCCTGCTAATTTGGTAACCAAGGCTTCTAAAGTGACAGGCAAGCCATCATAGGCATTGATATAGGTTGCAACCTGTGGCATATCTGCAAGTGCAAATGGGTGCTGAACAGAGACAACAATGGTTGGAATTTCGTGAACATAGAAAGGCTGGTCTGGTGTTCCCTTGGCAGCTGGCCAAATAATCCGCTGAGTTGTCCCTCCTGAGTTGACATCGACTAAATTGATAATCAAATCATAGTTATCTGTGATTTCGGCAATAGGACGCTTGGAAGCATAGACATTTGCAATCGCTGCTGGTCTTTCTTCTTCTGGTAATTTAGCAATCCGTGCTTCTGTATTTTCCCAGATAGATACTTGGTGACCTCGAGCTTCTAATAATTCTTTCAACGTATCGGCTGCTCTCTTCTTGCCAGCATTGATCATGGCGCCAAAACCACCCTTATAGCCATCTACTTCTACCAACAAAATACGTTTGTAGCGTTCTGGATTGACAGGGAAAATTCCTTCTTGTTTGGCTTTTACCAAGGTAATCGCCTTATCAGCTACTTCTTTGGCAAGCTGTTTCGCCTCATCTCTACCAATCAAAGCTAGCGCTTCTTCTTTTGGTAACATGATTTCCTGACGGCGACCTTCAAACTGGTGAAGACCCAGCTTAGCTTTCAAGCCCAAGGTACGACGAAGAGCATCATGGAGGCGTTCCTCAGAAAGCAGACCATTTCCCAACCCTTCTTTCATCCATTGCAAATCTTCTTCTGGATCATTGAAGAAAAGGAACAGATCACATCCTGCCTCAATAGCTGTAGGCAATAGCTCTCGACGCGGCATAGATGCTGTCATACCGATCATGTGACTGGCATCCGTGACGATGGCTCCATTGTAACCTAACTCTCCACGAAGCAATTCATCCAAGAGGGTTTTATTCAGCGAAGCTGGCAACATGTCATCCAATTCACGTTCTGGATGCATTTCTTTCTCAACATTTGGCAAATGAATGTGTCCCGCCATAATACCTGGAAGACCTGCGTCAGCCATCTCACCGTAAATCCGTCCAAATGTTTCCATCCATTCAGACTTGGTCATGGGATTCGAAGCAAAAGAGAGATGATGGTCACGTTCATCAATGCCATCGCCTGGAAAATGCTTAGCAAACGGCACAATGCCGTGTTCCATAATGCCACGCATGTATTCTTTGGATAATTCAATGACTTGGTCTACATTAGCTCCCCAAGTTCGGTTTGCAATGATTGGATTGCGCCAATTACGGCTTAGGTCCATAATCGGTGCAAAGGAGGCGTTGCAGCCTACCGCAGCTGCTTCAAGTCCTGCAACTTTCCCCATTTCATAAGCATAGCGGGGATCGGCTGTCGCAGCAATCTTGATTTCATCCCCAATTTTCGTTCCATCCGTAACAGCACCATTCCCACCAGATTCGGTATTTGCTGCAATCAAAAGAGGAATTTTAGACTTGGTCTGCAAAATATAGTTTTGCACCCAAATATCTGCTGCTGGTCCAGGATTATAGCGAACAGCAGCAATCTTATAATCATTTAGGACTCCTGTTAGATATTCTTCTGTTCGCTGGCTACCCATGTTGACAAAAAGATGACCGATTTTTTCATCCAAGGTCATCTGAGCAATGGTTTCTTCAATCCAAGAAATAGCCTCTTCGTCAAGGTTGTAAGGTTTCTTCCGTAAATCTACTAAATGTGTCATATTTGCCTCCAAAAAAGCTAGAGGGCATAGCGCCTCTAGCCCTTCTCTAGTCGTCTAAATTATTCCAAAATGCCTGTATCAATTCTGTTTCTTTCTCACCTGTGAATGCTTGATGAACAAATACATCTGCAATCGTTTCTGTCAAATCTGTCCAAGATTGCATCTCTCGTCCTACTAAAATAGGATAGAAATGGACACCGTTCAATTCCGCCGCCTTCAAATCACCAGGCGAGTCACCAATCATCATAATCTTATCAGGACAATACCCTTCCTCTATTAACAGTTTGATGACATCTTCTTTCTTGCCACGGTCTTGACAGTACAATTCTGTAACAAAGTCCATCAAACCTTGGTCTGTCCACTCTTCTTCTACTGCTTCCTTATTAGCAGAAGAAACCACGTAGACTTTTCCTAACTGGCTCAATTTTTCCAAGCCCTTGTGAACGCCGATGAAGGCTAAAACAGGACCGCTATAAAGTTTAATGGCTTGATTGACTTGAGTGGACCATTTTAAGGCTAATTCCAAGTCTTTTGACGGCTGCTCCTCTATCAATCTTTCCAGAGAAGCATTTGATAAAGAATCTGTGGTCGCGACCCAATTTTTCAAGTTGTCTATACCAGTCACTCCTGCAAATTCTAAACCTTTAACCAAGCCTACAAAACGGTTAATGCCACGTTCTCGTGAGTACAGATTGACTCGATTCCATTCAGCTAGAAACGGTTCTTTATCTTTGACATCAAAAACATCTGCAGCCAAGGGGCCGAAAAAGAGTTTATGTTTGTAGGTCATGGTATCCATGGCACAGCCGTCAGAGTCCACACAAAATACGTATTCCGTCCTCATCATCAGACTCCTGAATAGGCTGAGAAGCCACCGTCAATCGGTAAAACAACACCGTTGACAAAACTTGCCAAATTCTCATCCGCCAAGAAGAAGACCCCTCCGACCAACTCTTCGGATTCACCAAACCGTCCCATTGGCGTATTGGTCAAAATCTTGTTGGCACGTGCCGTCGGTTGACCGGACTCGTCAAATAGCAAGCCACGGTTTTGGTTGGTAACCAAGAATCCAGGTGCAATCGCATTACAACGGATGCCAACTTTTGAAAAATGGACTGCTAACCATTGGGTAAAATTACTAATAGCAGCCTTGGCACCTGAATAGGCTGGAATTTTTGTCAAAGGAGTAAAGGCATTCATGCTGGAAATATTGATAATATTTGCTCCAGAACGACCAATCATATCCTGGGCAAAGACCTGTGTTGGTAATAGGGTTCCTAGATAATTCAGATTGAACACAAAGTTGATACCTGCTTCATCCAAGTCGAAGAAAGTTTTGGTATCAGCTGGCAGTCCAATCTCATGGAATTCATTGTCAGTTGTCGCTTTGGGACTATTGCCTCCTGCACCATTGATTAAAATATCTACAGGACCAAAATCTGCTAGGACTTGCTGGCGAACTTCTTCCAAATTTTCCTTGGAAAGGACGTTAGATTTATAGGCTTTCGCAACGCCTCCTGCTGCTGCAATCTCATCAACAAAGACCTGAGCCGCAGCCTCATTCAAATCCAAAAGCGCAACCTTTGCACCTGCCTTAGCAAATTCTTTTGCCAAATAGCCACAAAGAACGCCTCCTGCACCTGTAATAACAACAACCTTATCTTTAAACTCAATAACGCGTGACATATTAGCTCTCCTTATTTCCAACCGTTTTGACTGTAATTCCAAAATCTGGCGTCTTGCCTGCTGCTCGCATATTGGCTTCATAGAGGCCGTTAAAGTAGGTTGCGCCAAGTGCACGATCATACAGACCATAACCAGGTGTCTTGGTCTGGTCTCCCCAGATGCGACGACCGTGGTCTGGACGCAAGGCACCAGTCCAGTCATAGTCTACCAATAATTTAACAACAGCGTTCATGTCAATGTCACCAGCCTGTGACAAATGTGCAGTTTCTTGGAAGCCCCAAGCACCTGCCGTCACATTGCGCGTATGCATAAAATTGATGCGATTGCGTTTGAGAGCATATTCTGTCATGGCAAGGACATCATTTTTCGGATCAGAAGCATAGGATCCCACACACATGGTAATTCCATTGTGCTCTGAATCATAAAGATTCAAAAATCGTTCAACAGCTTCTTGACCAGTGATGATACGCGGCAAGCCGAAAATCCCATACGGAGGGTCATCCGGGTGAATGGCCATTTTGACGCCAGCCTCCTCAGCCGTTGGCAAAATCGCCTTGATGAAATACTCCAAATTCGCCCATAAATCCTCTTCGGAAATATTTTGACGATAATTTTCGATAATGGCCTTCATTTCTTCCTTGGAATAGGATGAATCCCAACCTGGTAAGTTCAAATCATCCGCCACAGGATCAACACCTGCTAAATCCGATTTAAGGAAAGCTAAAGAGGTCGATCCATCTGGAAGTGGGTGATGCAAGTCTGAACGGGTCCAGTCAAACACAGGCATGAAATTATAGCACACAACTGGAATACCTGCAGCCCCTACATTACGGATGGAAGTTTTATAGTTTTCGATTAACTCATCGCGATTTGACTTCCCTTGTTTGATGTCTTCATGGACAGGAATGGATTCAATAACAGTAATTTCAAGTCCTGCCTCTTCTACCATTTTTTTCAGCTCTAGTATGTTTTCAAGGGGCCAAGCTTGACCAACCGGTACATCATAGACAGCTGTCACAATTCCCTGCATACCAGGAATTTCTTTAATCTGTCCAAGTGTTACAGGATCCTTTTTCCCATACCAACGAAATGACATTTTCATGATTTGCTCTCCTTTATTGTTCAAAAAATTCTTTGGCATTGTAGTAGGATATGGCTTCTACAAACTGCCCTAAACGATTGTAATCTTCAGGCACTTCTTCATCAACAATCCATTTGCCGACATAAGTCGCTAAAATGCGTCTGAAATAATCATGCCGTTGATAAGACAAAAAGCTACGTGAATCGGTTAACATTCCAACAAAATTCGCTAGCATCCCTTGCTCTGCATAGGCATTCATCTGGTCAATCATACCCAACTTGGTGTCATTGAACCACCAACCAGCACCAAATTGTAGCTGGCTACGAATCCCTTCCTCATTGGACTGGAAATTCGCCAAAGTATTGGCTAGGGCAATGTTGTAACTTGGATTGAGATTGTACCAAATCATTTTTGGAAGGGCATTTTCTTTGACCAAGTTATCTAATAAACGATTCAAGTTCGCTGATAAACTGGTCTGATCTCCAATCGAATCCACGCCTACATCTGCTCCGAGTTTGTCAAACAGTCCTGTATGGTTGTTCCGTAAGGCGCCAAAATGAACCTGGGTCACAAAACCATGTTTCTTGTACAATCGACATAATTCTCTAAAGATGGCAGTCTGCCATTTATTGATACTGGATTGGCCAACTTCTTTACCTGCAAGTCTTTCTAGTAAAATATCATCAAGCTCTTCAAGGCTTGCTTCTTCGTATGAAATAGCCGTAAAACTGATGTCACTTGCTCGGCAACCATGTTGAGCAAAATAGGAAACGCGCTGACCTAGTGCCTCTACAAAACTTGTAAAGTCCCTTACTGTTCCCCCTGTTACTTCTTCCAAGCGTTTAATAAATGGATTGAAATTTCGATGTTCTATAAAGGCTTCATCTGGGCGGAAAGTTGGTGCCACTACAGTATCTATAGTTGAGTCCTCAGCCAAGCGCTTATGCCATTCCAAGCTATCTAGTGGATGGTCAGTTGTCCCAATAAAGGTCACCCTAGCATCCGCAATCAGTTTCCGTGGACTAACTTGATGTTCTTGCAAATAGGTATTGAGCTGATGATAGAGTCGCTCCGCATTTTCTTCTGTCAACAATTCATCAATACCAAAAACTTGTCGCAATTCCAAATGACTCCAATGATAGAGAGGATTTCCGAAAGCCTGTTCCAAGGTTCTTGCCCAAGCCTTAAACTTATCTAGTTTACTTGCTGAACCTGTGATTTCTTCCTCTGAGATACCATTTGCCCGCATCAAGCGCCACTTATAATGGTCACCCCCCAGCCACAGATCAACAATATCTTCATAAACCTTATCTTCAAAAATTTCCTTAGGGTCCAAGTGACAGTGGAAATCGTAGATAGGTAGCTCTGCTATTTTGCTGTAGAGCTCCTTAGCGGGCTCATTTTTTAGCATAAAGTTTGTATCGTTAAAACTCATTTTATTCCTCCAAGGCTGCTACAAAACTGCGAGCAATCATCCTTACACTTTCATAACCCTCAGCATGTACTCGACTTGCCAAAGCCGAACCGACTCCAACAGCACAAGCACCTGCCTTTTTCCAAGCTGCAACATTTTCAACTGACACTCCGCCTGAAGGCATCAAATCTACGTCAGGAACAGGACCGTGAATATCCTTGATAAATCCAGGCCCCAACACGCCACCAGGGAAAAGCTTGATAATGGGACATCCTGCCTGACTAGCTGTGACAATTTCTGTTGCAGTTGCACACCCTGGGAAATAGAGTACCTCAGCCTCTTGCGCCAACTGCTGAATATCCTTATCAAAATGAGGGCTGACTAAGAAACTAGCACCTGCATCAATTGCCTCTTGAGCTAAACTAAGATTCATTACTGTTCCTGCACCAATGACTACGGAAGAATCATCTGATAACTCTTCTTTTAACTCTGTAATGACTGCTGCAGCGTTGGGTGTCGAAAATGTAATCTCAATATTTCGAATACCTCCCAAAACCGCCTGGCGAGCAATTTCTTTTGCATCTTCTTCATCTTTTCCACGAATCACAGCGAAAAAATAATTTTCTTTTAATTGCTTTAACATCTTGACCTCCAATTAGAAAGCGTTGTCATCTATAGTTATAGTATATAATTCGTCAGATGATTTGTCAAGAAAAAATAAAAAAATACTCAGAAGAATTCTTCTGAGTATATGAATAAACACTTCTACTTATGATCATTCAATCCATGTAGGGTCATATCTTTATCAAACCATTCACTTAAAACAACCTGTCTTACCGAGATTATATGTGCTAACATGCTATCATACGCTGCAACAGGATGGCGTTGTTTGATAGCCATTAAAATATTTCGGTGAGCCTGCAAACTATCCGATTTCATCTGACGATTTGAATAGTTTTCATTGATCAGATGAATAGACTGGTTGATAACAGGCATCAAACTAGTCATGGCTAGATTTCCGCTCATCTCCGCCAACATACAGTGAAACTGTACATCCAATTCTAAATGATGAGGGTCGCCAGCAATAACTGCTTCTTCGATAGCGATAACAATTTCTTCCAATCTTGCAACATCGTCATCCGAAGCAAACTGAGCTACACGCTCTGCAATTCTAGGCTCAAGCAAATACCGAATTTCAAACAAATCTGTCGTCAACTTCACTCGATCTCTGACTAATGAAAAACCTAAGGGATCTTCTGACACACCTTTTTTCGAGCTAATGTAGGTCCCCGACCCTTGACGTACTTCTAAGATATTTCGAGTAGCTAAACTCCGAACCGCCTCACGAACAGTCGAACGTCCAACCTCCAAATCTTGAGCTAGTTCATACTCATTAGGTAACTTATCCCCTACGTTATATTCTCTCTCAAGTATCAATTCTAATAAGCGTTCCGCTGCTTTTTCAACCAAGGGTCTTGCCATGTGATTGGTCCTCCAATACAACTTTCTATTTGCTACTATTATAGCTTATTTCTTTTTATAATGGTAGATTGGAATGGAAGTCCAACGTTTCTTTATTTCTCTAACAATCCGCTTAGGCTGACGATTCCGTGAGAATAATCCCTTATGATTTCCTTGAATGCGAATGAGACCAACCGTGGTTTCAAAATCCGCAAAATTCCATACCTGCTCCCCAACTAAATTAGGAATTGAATCAAATACTCGATGGTTCATATCATAGTAATCCACCTGAAATTCCTCTGTATAAGGAATATCCCACATCGAATGCAAACCTGGAAGGGTATCTGCACCATATTCCGTCATCAAAATCGGCTTGTCAGGGTAAAGTTTTTGCCAGATCTCTAATTCTTGACGGAGTCCTTTCTCTGCCGCCTTCAAGTCACCATGAGCAACATACCAACCATAGTAACGATTGAGACAGACAACATCGACCAAATCCATAACCTCATCCTTATCAGGCGTTGCTGTCATAATATTGACCAAGGTCACAGGACGCTTAGAAGGATCTCTGTCCCTCATGCGCTGAATCAAAGGTTCAAAGTAAGCACGCGCTCCCTTTTCATGCCCTGCCGGTTCATTGGCAACAACCCACATCACTACAGAAGGATGATTCTTATCACGCGCTATCAATTCATCAATCACCAGCTCATGAGCCTCCTTGGTTTGCATAACTTCCCAAGTGTTTTTTACTTCTTCAGAATCACCAGTCAAATTCAAGGCCGCATTGAAAAGCTGGAACAGTCCAACTGCTGGCACTTCATCAAGGACGACGATTCCCAAACGATCTGCCAGCCGCATCATTTCCTCAGAATAGGGATAATGAGATGTCCTAAAAGAATTTGCTCCAATATCCTTCAGTAAATTCAAATCCATCAGATTGGCTGCTTCATTGAAACCACGACCATTAATAAAGGTATCTTCATGTTTACCAAATCCCTTGAAATAGAAAGGTTTTCCATTGATGAAAAACTGCCCATTTTCAACCGCAACACTACGAATACCGAATTGTTCTGAGTAGGTGTCGAGCAAGTTTTCTCCGTCAAATAATTCAACTTTAGCAGTATAGAGATAGGCATCCAAGACTTCCCAAAGGCGTGGATGTTCAATGGCCATTTGTCCATTTTCAAGAAGACCTACTTCCTGTCCCTCTTGATCTAAAATAGACACACGGATGGAATCGTACTGCCCAACTATCTTCACATCAACATTCACTACCGCCTGAGTCAAATCTTGATTTAGCTCCGTCCGAATAACAATATCCTCAATTCTATTTTTGGGACGTTTATAGAGATGGACTGTCCGCTGGATACCAGCATAGTTGAAAAAGTCAAAATTCTCCTTGACGGTCTTCACAATTTGACCATTCCCATCCACTTCTTCGCTATAATTCCCTACTGGAAGGGTTGTGTAATTCAACTCATTATTGGCACAGACTGTCAAACGGAATTGGTCAGCGTCGTATAAGTTTGATGGAATCAAGCATTCAAAAGGTGTGAAACCACCCTTGTGCTCCCCGATTAGCTGACCATTCGCATAGACTTTGGCCTGATGCGTCACCGAACCAAAACGCACAACCAACTCCTCATCAGCTGATACGACAGGGAGAGCCACCATGAGTTCATACCAATTATCTCCGACAAAACGACGCTTTGCTTTATCGACAATAACATCATTAAAAGAACTCGGTACAACCATTACTTCATCTGTATCTAACAGACTATGAACATCATTGTTCCCTTGCTTAAAAGCCCATATTCCATTTAAAGAATAAACTGAGCGTGTTTTTGTTTGTATAGGATACAACATACTTTTTCCTTCTTTCTATCGTTTTATTTCACGTGACCCTTTTTTCAATAGCAAATCAATATCTGATTGACTGATGACATTAATGTCCCCTTCAATGGTATGCTTGAATTGAAAACTAGCCATCCCCAAGTCAACTATTTCCTGTGGCGTTTTTTCCTGCAAATAACCCAAAATAATTCCTGCTGTAAAGGCATCCCCTGTCCCAACTCGGTCCAAAACTTGAATGGATTCTTTTTCCGTTTCATAAAGAATACCATCTTGATACAAGTATGCTTTCAGCAAATATTCATTATTGTAGGTCATTTCCCTCTGGGTAAAAGCAAGACACTGCAAAGAATACGCCTCCGCCAGACCTTTCACTACCGCCAACAAGACTTTTTTATTTTCATAAGGGCGCTTCAACCCCAGTTCATCCTTCACATCTTTTCCAAATTCATTGAAGAGTTGAATAGGCTCTAGACCAAAGCAAATATCTGCTAAACCTACAAAAGGAGATAATCTCTCCCTCGCTTCTTCAAAAGAAGACCACAAACTTTCTCGATAATTCAAGTCAAAGGAAACCTTAACACCCTGTCCTTTTGCCATCTCCATCAAATGAAAGGCCAGTCGATAAATATCTGGATTCAAAGCGACCGTTATACCACTCACATGAAACCAATCGACACCGTCAAACATACCTTCCAAATCATATTCTTCTTCCTTGGATAAGCTGAAAGTAGAATAATCACGGTCGTAGGTCACCTGGCTAGGTCTAAGAGAGAAACCCTTTTGATAATAATAAAGACCCAGCCTTCCCTCTTTTCGAATCACATATTTCTGTCCAATCTGCCTTGCAAAAAGAAAATGTTCTGCCATTTTCCCCACTTCATTCTTAGGCAGTGCCGTCACCAACTCGACTGAGTGACCAAGCTGAGCCAAGCTAGCTAAAACATTCAACTCCGAACCACCAAACTGACAATCTAAACTCGTGGCCTGTGTCAAGGTCTGATAATGGGGAGGAGATAGCCGCAATAAAACTTCTCCAAATGCTAAAATTTTCTTCATGCCGCCTCCTAGATGAAAGACCCAGCTGGCATCCACCAACTAGGTCGTTATTGTATTATTTATCGTCGTATTGGTCAACCTTATATTGAGTTACATCGACATAATCCATATCAGATAATGGAACATTATTTGCTATATCACGCACACGTTCCTCATCTTTTGCTGCCTTCATAACATGGATTTTTTCTTGAATCCGTGCCATTTCTTCACGGTCTAGTTTGTAGAATTTCATCAAGAACAAGGATACGCTCAATACTACTGCTGGAATAACTGTCAATAAGACAATCAAGGCCATTCTCAAATCATTTGAAAATGCAGTTTCAACTGTTGGATACTCTTTACCAAATCCGATACCTGCTAATACAAAACCAACAACCATTGGAGCAAATGAAGAAGCGATTGAGTCTGTCAATGAGAAGATAGTCCCAATCATACCTGACAAGTAACGACCAGATACTGAAGTTTCATAGTCTGTAATATCTGCACCCATTGTCAATACCAAACCAGATGGAGCACTAGATGCATAACGAGCAATGATATAAACAATAAAGAAACCGATTGTGTAGAGATTCCAATTTGACAAGTCTAACATCCCTGGTTTAGCAGAAAGAAGCATAACTGCTAGAATGATGAGACCTGTAATACCTAATTGCAGCGCGGTTACATATGCAAAACGTAAACCTTTACGACGAGCTAACTGAGCTGCTCCAACTGTTACTAGAATACCAGGTAAAATCAAAAGCATAGACATCTTTCCTGAAAGGGCATAATCACCAAAGATGATACCATACAGCATAACCCCAATAACAGAGTCGCCGAAAAGCTGTGCAACAAATTTTACAAAGGCTGCAGAAATTGAAAGAACTTGCAAAGGTTTATTTCCTTTGATAACTTTCCAGTAGTCTTTCAACTTAGTTTCTTGTGTCTTCTCACCAAGACCAAAATATTTCTTATTATCTTTTTCCCAGATACCAATAATGGCAAGAATAGCCAAAACAGCTGAAATTATGACTACACCAAGGAATAACTCTTGGAAGAATCCTGGTGTAAAACCTCCATGTTTTGGAACCAAAGTTCCTGATACAATAACTTGACTACCAGTCATTAAGATAGTTGTTGCAATACCATCAACAATGTTAAAGATTGGACGTTGTTTTGGATCATTGGTAAGTGCAACCTGACCAGCTTTCGTGATAGTTTGTTGTAATGAATAGCCAATTTTATGGATAATTAAAACAACTAGGAATAAAGGTAGACGCAAACTTTCACTAACACCACTCAAACCTAACATCATAAAGAGTGAAGCTGCAGTGATGATATTCCCCAAGACTAAGATTGGACGATACTTACCAAACTTAGTATCCGTTTTATCAATGATAACTCCAATTGACGGATCAATAAAGCCATCAAAGATACGGATATATCCCATCAACTGACTAACAAATAATGCTGCTAATCCAAGTACACCTGTCGATAGATAAGTTACGAAAGTAAATGCAACCAAATAAATATTGGTCGATGAATTATTCATCGCAAACAATATAATTTGCCATAACTTGGCTTTGTTATAAGTAACGTCTTCGACACGTTGCTCAACATGTTTTTCCATCGGAAAGTCCTCCTAAATTTTTCTACGATAAAATCGTAAGCGTTTTCTTTAAGTATATTTTAATATTCATCTGATGATTTGTCAATTGTTTTTGTAAAAAAATTTAATTTTTATTAAAAAAAAGACGATTTTAAGTAAAAATCGTCTGATATATTGCATTTTTGAAATACTAAATCATCTGAGAACTTATACACTAGTTAGCGTGAATCTCTCCACTATGATAATTAATACTCAACCCACTCTGCACATTCGGTACAAAGACATTAAACTCTAAGCTGCCATCGGATGATTTTGCTTCCAGATGGCTTCCGACTGGAACTAGGTCGTCATTTTCTGCATAGACCAGGGTGACACGGTAACGTACCCGCTTGTTCTTGTCTAGTGCTTTTCGTACCAAGGTTTCAAAGTAATTCTGCCCTGTCGAGGTAGGGTCGTTGGCTTGGTTGGACCAGGCTGTCTGAACTGCGATATTCTTAGGATTGCTGGTTGACGCATCAAAACCAGAAAGTCCCCCAATTAAAGCATAACCTAGAAGATGTCCACGATCAACAGCGTGATCATATTCACCTGGCAAATCATGAATTTGGTGCCAGCCAGCAGGTGTCCAAGATGTCCGACCATTACCAGTTGCCTCACGGTCCTTGTACTGCCTTGTCGACTTTGCTAGAAGAGCATTAGCGACTGTTGGAACCGTCTCTCCCTGAACAGTCTTTGTCTTGTTATCCCCATAAGGTGCACTGGCGACCGAAGCATCTAAATCAGTCTTATTGCCGTTAATTAGAAAAGCTCCAGCTCCATTCCATTCAATGGAATTCCCAAGTTGTTTCCTTACTTTCTCCGTCAATACCGAACTAGCTAGCTCCTGGCTAGGTGTAAACTCGCTTGCTTTCGACTGATTGACATAATAAGAATAGTTTGCAGCATTGTCGCTGCTCGTATTATTTAAAAAGTAGCCACCACCAACCACAACGATAGTAGCTAACAAACTTAGTAGGCTCATAGCCTGTTTCTTTACATTTTTCTTCGCCATAAAATCTCCCATCAAAAAAGTAGGTTACCCTACTTTCCTGTAAATTTATTGATTAAATCTTGCCATTTTGCAGGGGATAGGACTGCAAATAAATTATCCCCATCACCAATGACACCATAGCCTACCATAAGTCCTAAAGCAAAAACCAGTAGGGCTAAAAGTGCTACGATAGCAACCAGAAGCAGATTTTTTCCAACATAGTTCAGATTTTCCTTAAACATTTTCACTTTCTCCACTTACACGTCTGATGTCAGCGCCAAGTCCTGCCAATTTCTCATGGAAACGATAATAGCCTCGGTCCAAATGGGTTAATTTACCAACAATTGTCTCACCTTCAGCAACTAAACCAGCTAAAATCAAGGCGGCACTAGCTCGCAAATCCGTTGACATAACTGGTGCTCCCTGTAAGGCTTTCCCACCTGTAATAATAGCTGTATCCCGTAAAATCTCCGAATGCAAATCCATCCGACGCATTTCTTCCAAGTGTTGGAAACGATTCTCAAATACCGTTTCAATCATGGTCGATTCACCATTTGCAACTGCCATAAGAGCCGTAAATTGAGCCTGCATATCTGTTGGGAAACCTGGATGAGGCAAAGTTTTTACAGTTACGGGTTTAAGTTTATCCACTTGCGACCGAACTCGGATTCCCCCTTCTTCTTCTGTCACTTCAACCCCCATTTCTAACATCTTAGAAATGAGTGGGCGGTTGTGTTCCCAGACAGCATCCTTAACCAAGACATCTCCGCCTGTCATGGCAGCAGCCACCATAAAGGTTCCTGCTTCAATTCTGTCTTGGACTACTTGGTGTTCAGCTCCATGCAGCTGGTCAACACCTGTGATGGTAATGGTTTCTGTACCAGCACCCTTGACCTTGGCACCCATTTTATTGAGGAAAACTGCTAAGTCAACGATTTCTGGTTCCCGCGCAGCATTTTCCAAAACAGTGGTACCTTGCGCCAGTGTCGCCGCCATCATTAGATTTTGAGTGGCTCCTACACTTGGAAAATCAAGATAGATATGGGCCCCCTGCAATTTCTCTGCACTCGCCTCAATGTAACCCGCACGTTGCTTAATCTTGGCACCAAGTGCCTGCAAGCCCTTCAAATGCAAATCAATTGGACGGCTACCGATGGTACAACCACCCGGCATGGATACCTTTGCATAACCATTTCGAGCCAAAATTGACCCCAGAATGACAATAGAAGCCCTCATCTGACTTACATACTTATAAGGCGTTTCATTACCAAGACGACCTGTCGCATCAATGTCAATAGTCTTGCTATCTTCATCAAATTTGACCCGAACTCCTAAACCACGAACGACGTTGTTCATGGTATAGACATCTGACAAAATAGGCACTTGAGTTAATTTGGTCTGTCCTTGACTAGCTAATACCGTCGCTGCCAATAAAGGTAACACAGCATTCTTTGCCCCTTCGATTTCTACCTGACCCTTCAAGCCATTTTTACTACCTTTAACAATAATTCTGTCCATTTACTATCCTTTTCTCACTTTAATCACATATTTGCAAATGAGCGCCCTACCACCAACAATTCCAAGAAAAAGTTGGAAACTAGGTACCCTAAAGCAATGGCTAAAAAGAGAATGAGCAGATTGATTTTCCGCTGATTTTCTCCTGTAACCTTTAACCACCGTGACCAGTCAACAGTTGTCACCAAAAGATGATGGGCCAAATAGATAAAAAGTATGTGACTAAAAAATTGTAAAATTGAAATAATCATGTTTCCATTATACCACGAAATGCAAAAAAGGAACTGAACTAAGTTCAATCCCATTTTTAATGTTTACCCACTCGAATACGGTTAATAGCCCTTTGGAGTGCTACTGTAGCACGTTTTTCCAAATCAGCATTGTGGGCCTTATGAGCTTCTTCAAGCTCTCTTTCGGCACGCAACTTAGCCCTTTCTGCACGACTGATATCAATATCACGTTCTCGCTCTGCTGAGTCCGAAATCACCGTAATCATATTTTTATTGATTTCAATAATCCCACCATTGACGGCAATCCAGTCCACGTGATTTTCATCATCAACACGGCGGACTTTCATTTCATCGATTTCCAAAACGGCAATCAGTTCCTCATGCCCAGGATAGATTCCCATCTCACCTTCGACAGTCTTTACCAAAACAAAGGCTGCATGGTGGTCATATTTCATTCCATCCGGTGTCACAATTTGAACAGTCATTTGTTCCATAGGTCACCTCTTAGAATCTCATTTTTGCAGCTTTTGCGACTACATCCTCGATTGAACCGACATTTCGGAAGGCATCTTCTGGTAGATGGTCATGTTTACCGTCCAAGATTTCCTTAAAGCCTTTCACTGTTTCAGCCACTGGCACATAAGAACCTGGCATACCTGTAAATTGCTCAGCAACGTTGAAGTTTTGAGATAGGAAGAATTGAATACGACGAGCACGTCCAACCAAGGTCTTCTCTTCGTCAGACAATTCATCCATACCGAGAATGGCAATAATATCTTGCAATTCTTGGTAACGCTGAAGAACACGTTTGACTTCCATAGCAACTACATAGTGCTCTTCCCCTACGATTTGTGGAGAAAGGGCACGAGATGAGGATGCCAAAGGATCTACTGCTGGATAAATACCAAGCTGGGTCAATTTACGCTCCAAGTTAGTCGTTGAATCCAAGTGGGCAAAGGCTGTTGCTGGCGCAGGGTCTGTATAGTCATCGGCAGGCACGTAGATAGCCTGGATAGATGTAACAGAACCTTTCTTGGTTGAGGTAATCCGTTCTTGTAATTGACCCATCTCCGTCGCAAGTGTTGGCTGGTAACCAACGGCTGACGGCATACGACCCAAGAGGGCAGATACTTCTGAACCAGCCTGCGTGAAACGGAAGATATTATCGATGAAAAGAAGTACATCCTGACCTTCCACATCACGGAAGTATTCCGCAATGGTCAAACCAGTAAGAGCAACACGCATACGGGCTCCTGGTGGCTCATTCATCTGACCAAATACCATGGCCGTTTTTTCAATAACACCTGACTCCTTCATTTCCCAATACAAGTCGTTCCCTTCACGAGTACGCTCACCAACACCAGTAAATACAGAGATACCTCCGTGTTCTTGGGCAATGTTATGAATCAATTCTTGGATAAGAACGGTTTTACCAACACCGGCACCACCGAAGAGACCAACCTTACCACCTTTTAGATAAGGTGCTAGGAGGTCAATTACCTTAATCCCTGTTTCCAAAATTTCGCTTGAAGTAGATAACTCATCAAAAGCTGGTGCCTTTTTATGAATTGGCTCACGTTCAAAATCAGCTGGGAAAGGCTCATCAAGGTCAATGGTATCTCCCAAGACATTGAAGACACGACCCAGAGTTTCCTTACCAACTGGAACGGAGATTGGTCGGCCTGTATCAAGTACTTCCATCCCACGAGTCAATCCATCTGTTGATTCCATGGCAATGGTACGAACAACGCCATCACCAAGTTCCAAAGCAACTTCAAGCACAACTTTTTGCTTGGAATCATCATTTTTATATACAACGAGTGCGTTGTTAATCTCAGGAAGTTTATCTTCTGCTGCAAACGCAACGTCTACAACGGGTCCGACAACCTGAGTAATTTTGCCTGAACTCATTCTATTTCCTCTATTTCTATTACTCAAGGGCTGAGGCACCAGCTACAATCTCAGTAATTTCCTGAGTGATCGCTGCCTGACGAGCCCTATTGTATTGAATTGTCAAATCGTTAATGACATTCTTAGCATTATCCGTTGCTGTCTGCATAGCCGTCATTCCAGCCGCATTCTCAGCAGTTTTGGCATCCAAAATCGCTCCATAAATGGTTGATTCAGCATATTGCGTCAACAATTGCTCCAGAATCACTTCACGGTTTGGCTCCAATTCAAAAGTAGATGTATAACCATCTGCTTCATTATGGTCCAAATCCTCAACAGGAAGCATCTGCTGGACACGCACCTGACTGGTCAAACTATTGACATGGTGGTTATAACAGACATACAATTCATCGAAAAGTTCATTCTTATACATTTCAACAGATTTAGAAATGATTTTTTGAACCTCTTCAAAGCTTGGATTGTCCGCCAGGCCGCGCAATTCAAAGACGGGATTGATACCACGGGCACGGAAGAAATCAGCCCCCATACTACCAATGGCAATAATTTCATACTCATCTTTTGAGTCATGGTCCTGTTCAATCATGCCCATGACAGCTTTCAGAATGCTGGAATTATAAGAACCCTTTAATCCACTGTCCGATGTAATGACAATATAACCCGATTTTTGAACTGGACGACGGATGAGCATTGGATTACTCGTATCTGATGCCATCAATTCTCCACGCAAGAGGTCCGTTGTAATCTGACGAACCTTGCTAGCATAGATTTGAAACGATTGTGCTAACTGCTCTGATTTGGCTAGTTTAGATGCCGAAACCATCTGCATGGCACCGGTGATTTGACTGGTTTTCTTAGTTGATGCAATTTTTGACTTGATTTCATTGAGAGAACCTGCCATCATTCACTCCTTTACTTAAAGACAGACTGGTCTTTGAAGGCTTGAATTGCAGCGTTCAACTCATCTGTGTCAGGAAGATCTTTGGTTGTACGAATGACATCCAAAAGATTATCATAATGCAAATCAAAATAAGCATACAACTCTTCTTCAAATGCCAAGATATCATCAATCGGCACTGAATCAAGATAGCCATTTGTCAAAGCATACAAAATCAAAACTTGTTTTTCAACTGGAAGTGGCTTATGCAATGGCTGTTTCAAGACTTCCACAGTTCGACGACCCCGGTTGAGTTTTGCCTGAGTTGCCGCATCCAAATCTGAACCGAATTGCGTGAAGGCTTCTAATTCACGATAAGATGCCAAGTCGATACGAAGGGTACCAGCCACCTTTTTCATAGCCTTGATTTGAGCCGAACCACCTACACGAGATACGGAAGAACCCGCATCAATGGCTGGACGGATACCTGAGTTGAACAAATCGTCCTTCAAGAAGATTTGTCCATCCGTGATTGAAATCACATTGGTCGCGATGTAGGCTGAAATATCTCCCGCCTGGGTTTCGATAAATGGCAGAGCTGTAATGGAGCCACCACCTAATTCATCAGAAACCTTGGCTGAACGCTCCAGCAAACGGCTATGCAAGTAGAAAACATCCCCTGGATAAGCCTCACGACCTGGAGGACGACGAAGCAAGAGGGACAATTCACGGTAAGCTACCGCCTGTTTTGACAAATCATCATAAACAATCAAGACGTGCTTGCCTTCATACATAAACTCTTCTGCCATGGCAACACCCGCATACGGAGCCAAGAAAAGCAATGGTGACGGCTGTGATGCAGATGCAGTTACAACGATAGTATAATCCAAGGCACCAAACTGACGTAGGATTTCAACCTGGGTACGAACCGTTGATTCTTTCTGACCAATGGCAACATAGATACAAATCATATCTTTGCCTTTTTGGTTAAGAATGGCATCGATCGCAACAGATGTCTTACCTGTCTGACGGTCACCGATAATCAACTCACGCTGACCACGACCGATCGGAACCAAAGCGTCAATGGCCTTGAGACCTGTTTGAAGCGGCTCATTTACCGACTTCCGTTGCATAACTCCTGGCGCAGGATATTCAATCGGACGGGTCTTACTTGTGCGAATGTCACCAAGTCCATCCACAGGCTGACCAAGCGGGTTAATCACTCGACCAATCAAGGCTGAACCAACTGGTACTTCCATGATTTTACCAGTACGGCGAACAACTGACCCCTCACGAATATCCGTAAATTCACCAAGGATAATAATACCGACATCGTTGGTTTCTAAGTTTTGTGCCATACCAATGGTGCCATTTTCAAATACCAACAGCTCTCCACTCATGGCATTGTCAAGACCTTGCGCACGGGCGATACCGTCACCGATATAGGTTACGACACCAGTTTCTGTATAGTCAAAGTCAGGCTGAAAGCCTTCAATTTGTTGTTTTAGTAAAGCGCTAATTTCTTGTGCATTAATCAAAAGAACACCACTTTCTATTTCTTAAAGTTTTTTTCTAACGTCCTTCAACTGAGTTCGAACGCTTGCATCGATTACCTTGTGGTTGACAGTAACGATAAATCCGCCAAGTAAACTTGGGTCCAATTCTTCAGAGATGTTATGAACACGTAGGGCAAATCGTTCTTCAACCACTTGACGAAGACGCTCTTTTTGTACTTCAGTCAAAGGGTAAACAGAAACCACATGGGCTTCAAATTCATTTTTAAATTTACTGATTTGTAAACGGACACGCTCTAGCGTTTCAAGTAGCAAGTCTGCATGACCATCACGAATAATATCTTCAATCAAATCATTGATTTGCCAGAAACTAGATTGACGAACAGTCCGTACAAATTCAGCCTTTTCTTCTCTTGATACCGTAGCAGACAGCAAGAGACGATTGAGCTTACTATCATGGATAATAGAAATCAATTCAGAAATTTGGTCATACATATCCCAAATTTCTGCATGATCACTGACTTTTTCAACAAATGATAGAGCATATTTTTGCACGATGGCATTTTCTCTAGCGTTCATCTATTTGTCTCCTAGTTTGTCCAAATAACGATCAATCAAGTTACTATGAGCCTGTTGGTCCAAATCTTCCAAGATAATTTTACCTGCCAAGTCAACCGCTAATTCTGCTACTTGAACACGCAAGTTTTCTTGAGCTTCACGTTTTTCAGCATCAATTTCCATTTGAGCTTTTTGCTTCAAAGCTTGAATCTCAACTTCTGCTTGCTCTAGAACACGTTTTTTCTCCAATTTAGCACGTTCAACAGCATCTTGGATAATTTTCTGTCCTTCAACACGACCTTGAACTAACTCTTGCTCACGTTGTTGAACTAGATTTGAAGCAGCTGTCAGCTTTTCTTCTGCTGCATCAATATCATTGGCAATCTTATTGGCACGCTCTTCAAAAATACCCGTAATGCGATCCCAAGCAAATAGTCGGATTAGTCCAATCAAAATTGCAAAGGAAGCTGTTACCAAGATAAAGTTTCCAAGAATGGTACTAGATTGCATTGTAATAGTTGTTACCATAGTTGTCTTTCCCTTTCTTACTCACTATGACCATGGATTTTTTTATTCAAGTACATGGATACCAGCATGACAAATACATAGCCTTGCAAACATGAAATGAAGACAGAGAATGCTGTCCAAACAATGTTAAGAGCAAATGCGATTGGATAGGCCACTGCACTTTGTTGTGATAATTGAAGAAGAAGTGAAACCAAAACTTCACCAGCATAGATATTGCCATACAAACGTAAAGCAAGTGAAACAAGGTTTGTAATCTCTTCAAGTATGTTCATTGGTGTCATTGCCAATGGTGTCACAAAATCTTTTAGATATTGCTTAAACCCTCTACGGCGAATCCCTTCAACATGACAAAACACAGTTGCAATTGTTGCCAAACCGAAATCATAAGCCATATTTGCTGTCGGTGAAGTCCATAAATTATGGCCATCCGACGTTTCCAATTTGGTCATCAAACCCAGGTTGTTTGCCACTAATAGGAAGGTAAAAACAGTGAAGAAAAACAAGGCATACCTTTTAGCATCTTCATCACCTAAGTTTCCTTTTGTAAAATTGATGGTCAGCTCATAAACATACTCAAGGACATTTTGTTTGCCCTTGGGTTTGAGTTCCATCTTACGACTAGCCCAAAAAACAAGTAAGAAAATAGTGAGAATGGTAATGACAGAAACCAATACCATAGTCAAGTCAAAGGTCACGGGACCAAGGGTAAGGGTTGGACTTAAATGTTCTTCCAATGGAGGTTCCCCCCTTTTCTAATTCTCTTGATGTACTAACGCAAAACAAATGCCATAGCCAAGGTAACGAAGAAAGTACCCTCGATAAAGGCAACACCCAAGAATACACCAGCCATCAACTTGCTTTGCATTTCAGGTTGACGTGCAGTTGCGCTAAGGTAAGAAGCTACCAACAAACCCTCACCAATACTAACACCAAGACAGGCCAAACCTAAGGCCAATGCGCCTAAACTCATAACGAATTCTCCTTTTAAAATTTAATACCATGTAAGAATACTCCTAAAACATCTATTTGTCAAGAAAATACCGCTATTGGAAGCGTTTAATTCGTTATTGAAAAATAAAAAGAAAAGACCTTGTCGTCTTTTCTTCCTATTTATATTGTAGAGTGTATATGACTACTTTCTTCAATGAAACGTTTGGTCATGTTTTCCCTGTTTACTTGTTCCGTGTCCAAGGTAATGGCTTCATCAGAAACAAGGTCTGTATCTGCAAAAAATTCGATATGATTCTGGAGATTAAAGAGTTCGACAGGTGCATCTCCTCCAAATTCCCCATCCAAGTTAATCAGGAGACGACTATCTGGATCAAGATTCTCAATGGTGAGATGTTGTGTTTTAATGTATTCTATCAAATCACTTTCGATGTGCTTGCCACCATCTAAAACTTGACCAATTAAGTGGAGGATTTCAAAGAGGTTTCCAGTCTTGACCATGAGTAAGGTAAAATTCCCGTCATCCAACTTGGCATCTGGAACAATTTGCTCAAAACCACCAATAGAATTAGTCAGGGCGACGAAAATCATAGAAACTGACCCTTCAAACACTCCACCATCATGCCTTACCCGTACGGGTGTAAACTGAACTTGAGGTAAGAGTTCAGCCCCCTTGACCACATAAGCCAAATAGCCAAACATGGTTTTGAGCTGACTTGGCACACTGTAGGTCAATTCTGTCAGTGTTCCAGCAGCAGCGATATTGATGAAATAATGTTCTTGATGAATACCGTTCTTTTGATTCTTTGCCAAGCCAATATCCATCAAAATCGACTGATTTTTACCAATCAGCTTGGCTGCCTCAACTGGATTGCCTCGTGGAACCTTAAGAGCACGCGCATAGTCATTGGTTGTCCCAGTTGGAATAATAGCCATTTTCGGTCGTTTTTCGAGCGGTGCAATGCCGTTGACCACCTCGTTAATAGTGCCATCTCCACCTGCTGCAATGACTAAGTCAAAACCTGCTAAGGCAGCTCTTCTGGCTTCATTTTTAGCCGAATCCTTTTCAGGCGTCGTTTGAAAGGCAGAAGTTTCGTAGCCGAATCCTTCTAAAATATCCAATACTTCTGCCACATTTTTCTTCATGATTTCCTGACCAGAGGTCGGGTTGTAAATCAATCGTGCTCGCTTGCGTTCTTCCATATCCTTTACCTTAGAGACTTTCTAACCAAGCCTCGTCTTTTATTTCAATTCCTAATTCCTGTGCCTTGACCAGCTTGCTTCCCGCGTCAGCTCCTGCGACAACAAGATTTGTCTTCTTAGAAACAGAACCCGCTACGTTGGCACCCAAGGCTTCTAGCTTAGCTTTTGCCTCGCCCCGCTTCATCCGTTCCAACTTTCCTGTCAAGACAACAGTCAGTCCAGACAAGGCTGCATTTTCATCTGCCACCTGTCCTAGATAGGTCAAGTTTACGGCATTTTCCTTAAGTTCAGCTAAAAGTTGCTGAGCACCTGACCTGGCAAAGAAGCTGGTTAAGGACTTGGCGATGACCTGACCCAAACCTTCTAGGGAAGCAATGTCTTCTTGACCTGCTTGAGCTAGGGCTTCCAAGTCGCCGAAGTTTTCCAGCAAAATCTTGCTGGCCTTGCTACCGACATGGCGAATACCCAGACCAAACAAGAGCCGTTCTGCTGAATTACTTTTTGATATCTGAATGGCTTGGTAGAGCTTATCTGCAGATTTTTCCTTGAATCCGTCTAGGGTCAAGAGGTCATCGACTGTCAGTTTATAGATGTCTGCCACATCCTTAACCAGACCTGCTAGGAAGAGTTTTTCTACAATAGAAGACCCCAGACCTGCGATGTTCATTGCATCCCGACTGGCAAAATGTTCCAACTTACTCATCAACTGGCTCGGGCAAATAGGATTGATGCAACGGAGGGCAACTTCATCTTCATAGTGTTGCAAGTCGCTCTGACAAGACGGACATTGGCTTGGGACAGGCATGACTTCTTGGTCCGTCCGATACTTGTCCACCACTTTCAGAACGGCTGGAATAATGTCCCCCGCCTTGTAGACAATGACCGTATCGCCAATGCGAATGTCTTTTTCTGCGATGTAGTCCACATTGTGCAGGGTAGCACGGCTAACGGTTGTTCCTGCTAGCTGAACTGGACTGAGGTTGGCAGTTGGTGTAACGACACCTGTGCGGCCAACGGTCCAGTCAACCGATAGGATTTGCGCTTCTTTTTCCTCTGCTGGAAACTTGTAGGCCACCGCCCAGCGAGGTGCCTTAACGGTAAAGCCCAGTTCTTCTTGGATAGCAAGGTCATTGACCTTAATGACGATACCATCGATTTCATAAGGCAAATCGTCTCGTCGCTCTGCCATTTTTTCAATGAAAGCCCAGACATCATCCATGCTGTCAGCCAACTGGTAGTCGTGGTTTGTCACAAAGCCTAGACTATCCAGCTTTTCCAGTACTTGCGACTGGCTGGTCGCCTCAGACGGACTAGCCTCTTGGTAGAGGAAGGTAGCAAGACCGCGCTGAGCCACTACGCCTGTATCCAGCTGGCGAAGGGTGCCTGCCGCTGCATTACGTGGATTGGCAAATTCTGCCTCGCCTGCCTCCTGACGCTGCTGATTTACTCGGTCAAAAGAAGCTTTGGGCATGTAGCACTCGCCACGGACAGTGACATCAACCGTCTCTGGTAAGGTCAAGGGAATGTCCGCAACACGCTTGAGGTTTTCCGTGATATTCTCACCGACACTGCCGTCGCCACGTGTGGCACCAACAACCAGATTGCCCGCTTCATAGGTCAAGGAAATGGACAGACCATCAATCTTGAGTTCACAGATGTAGGTCGCCTGTGGAAATTCCTTACGAACCCGCTGGTCGAAAGCATCTAATTCTTCGCGCGAAAAGGCATCCTGCAAACTAAAAAGAGGATAGACATGGCTGTATTTTTCAAAGCCATCCAAGATTTTTCCACCTACTCGATGAGTTGGGCTATCTGGTAAAACCAATGCTGGATGAGCTGTTTCCAGTTCCACCAATTCTCGATAGAGTTTGTCGTATTCGGCATCAGACACGCTTGGTTTGTCTGTGCGATAGTATTCGTCGGCATATTTGTTAAGTAAGTCTACTAATTCTGATATTCTTTTTTCCATAAGACAATTATACCACGACTTAAGATGGCAACTGAAGATTTTAGTTTTGAATTAGATTAGGAAATTTTAGATACATTTGAGCAAAAAAGGGTATAATAGATATATAAAATTTTGGGAGGTGCCCTATGGCTGTAACATTTAAAAGACAAGATGATTTGGAAAAAATGCTAGAAGAATTTGCATCCTTTGACAAACTCGAAGAAGTTGAGTTTCCAGACCCAACAAGCACTGAAAAAAATAAGCAGAAAGTTGACGATAAGTAAGGATGTTTGGATTTGAGCAACTGCCCTCTTCTGTTTTACAGGCGGGGGCTATTTTCCTGTCCATTATCATCGAAGCCCTCCCCTTTGTCTTAATTGGAGCAATCATTTCTGGGCTTATAGAGGTCTTTATTACACCAGATAAGCTTGTGAAATTTCTTCCCAAGAATACCTTTCTAGCCATCCTCTTCGGAAGTTTTTTAGGCTTTATTTTCCCCTCTTGTGAATGTGGTATTGTCCCCATTGTGAATAGACTGTTGGAAAAGAAGCTTCCTAGCTATACGGCCCTTCCCTTTCTGGTAACGGCTCCCCTTATCAATCCCATCGTTCTTTTTGCAACCTACACGGCTTTTGGAAATTCTTGGACGGTTGCCTTATACCGTGTTATCGGCTCCATGCTAGTGGCTCTCGTTCTCGGTCTTGTTCTCGGCTTCTTGGTCAAAGAGCCGATTACCAAAAATCATGTGACACATTCTCATCAGCAGGATACTTCAGATAAATCCGTCTGGCAAAAAATTGGTCATGCCCTCATTCATGCCATCGATGAATTTTTTGATACGGGTCGCTATTTGGTCTTTGGTTCTTTATTTGCTAGTCTAGTCCAAGTCTACGTGCCGACCACATTCCTGACTTCTATTGGTCACAGCCCCTTATCTGCTATCTTGCTCATGATGGTCCTTGCTTTCTTGCTCTCCCTTTGCTCCGAAGCAGATGCCTTCATCGGTGCATCCTTTCTATCCAGCTTTGGTCTAGCTCCCGTCATGGCCTTCCTTGTCATTGGACCAATGGTAGATGTCAAAAATCTCCTGATGATGAAGCGTTACTTCACAGGCAGATTCATTCTTACGTTTATAGCCATTGTCAGCTTGGTCATCCTGAGCTATAGTCTACTACTAGGAGGCTTGCTATGATTCGATTTTTAATTCTCGCAGGGTATTTTGAAATGACCATGTATCTCTATATTTCTGGAAAATTGGACCAGTATATCAACCTGCATTACACCTACCTTGCCTATCTGTCCATGGTTCTGTCCTTTATTCTAGCTATAGTTCAACTCTATGTTTGGGTAAAAGACAGTGAAACACATCGTCATTTGACAAAAAAATCAGCTCAGTTTACAAGTATTTTTCTCCTAATCCTCCCGCTTGCAGTTGCCTGGCTCTTTCCGACCGTCAGTCTGGATGCTACTGCTGTAGCGGCTAAGGGCTATCATTTTCCCCTAGCAGCCGAAAACGACACCGCTACTCAAGCTCAGGAAGGGACCAGCGTCCAATACCTCAAGCCTGATACATCCATCTATTTTACTAAGTCAAGCTACCAGACAGAGATGAGAAAGGTGGCAGACCGCTATCTAGCCCAAGATGAGATAGAAGTGACCAGCGATAATTACATGGAGGTTATGGAGGCCATCTATGACTATCCCAATGAATTTTCTGGAAAAAGGATAACAATGGTCGGTTTCGTTTATAATGACCCCGACAAGACTGACCAACAATTTATCTTCCGTTTTGGCATTATTCATTGCATCGCCGATTCGGGTGTCTATGGCTTGCTATCTACTGGAGCTCCAAGTCATTTTCCTGACAATAGCTGGGTCAAAGTCAGTGGAAAAATTAAGATTGACTACCATCATTCCTTACAACAAAGCCTGCCAACTATAGAACTGGAGCAGATAGAAGAAATCCAACAACCTGAAAATCCCTACGTTTACCGCGTTTTCTAATAAATGGGATTTAAAAATGAATTTTCTGACAATTTATGCTATAATAGTGTTTATACTCAACAGAATAGGAATAAAATTATGTCATCACATGTATTGTTTACCATTTTTGGTGCCAGTGGCGACCTTGCCAAACGCAAACTTTATCCATCCCTTTTCCGTCTGTACAAGGCAGGACATATCCGAGAAAATTTTGCTGTTATTGGAACAGCCCGCAGACCTTGGACCAAGGAATTTTTTGAGCAAACTGTCATCGAATCTTTAGGCGATTTACCTGATACACCGCGTCAGGCCCATGAATTTGCAAGTCATTTCTACTATCAAAGCCATGATGTCAATGACACCGAGCATTATGTTGCCCTTCGGAAATTACAGGACGACTTATGTGAAAAATACGATACCCAGCACAACAAGGTCTTCTTCCTGTCCATGGCACCTGAATTCTTCGGAACCATTGCCAAACACCTCAAGTCTGAGAAGATCGTTGACGGACAAGGTTTTGAGCGTTTGATTATCGAAAAACCATTCGGAACAAGCCTTGCAACTGCAAGCAAACTCAATGAGGAATTGGCGGCTGCCTTCGAGGAAGACCAAATCTACCGTATCGACCATTATCTTGGTAAGGAAATGGTGCAAAACATCTTCGCTGTCCGCTTTGCCAATATTATATTTGAACATATCTGGAACCGCGATTACATTGACAATGTCCAAATCACTTTCGCTGAGGCGATTGGGGTCGAGGACCGTGGGGGCTACTACGACCATTCTGGCGCCTTAAAAGACATGGTGCAAAACCATGCCCTCCAAGTTCTTTCCCTTCTAGCAATGGATAAGCCTGCCAGCTTTAAAGAAGAGGATGTCCGTGCGGAGAAGATCAAGGTCTTCCAACACCTTCGTCAGCCTTCTGATGAGGACCTCAAACGCAACTTCATCCGTGGCCAATACGCTGCAGGTTCCATCGACGGAAAAGACTACGTTAGCTACTTGGATGAACCAAATATTGCCGAAGGTTCTCAGACAGAAACCTTTGCTGGAGGGGTCTTCTTCGTTGATACTGACCGTTTCCGTGATGTTCCTTTCTTCTTCCGTACAGGTAAACGCCTGACAGAAAAGGGCACACGCGTGACCATCACCTTCAAGCATGCGGAAGATATTTTTGATCAGCCTTCCGAAGCTAATGTCTTGACCATCTTTATTCAACCAACTGAAGGCTTTATGCTCTCTATCAACGGTAAGGAAGTTGGTTCCCATTTTGCTCTTACTCCTGCTAAGCTCAATTTCCGCCACAATGCTACTGCTCTTGGAAATTCACCTGAAGCCTATGAAAAACTATTTTTCGATGTCCTAAATGGTGATTCTACTAACTTTAGCCATTGGGAAGAAGTGAAAGCTAGCTGGAGCTTGATTGACCGCATTGTTGATTTGTGGGCAAGCAACCAAGTCCCACTCCACACCTATCCAGCTGGTACAATGGGACCAGAAGCAGCCTTTGATTTGCTAGAAAGCTACGGTTGCAAGTGGGTCTGGACACCAGATGTGTGGTATCGTGAACGTGGCTTGTTGAAGTAGTCATTTAGTTTATCTTTGATTACTTCGACGTATGAGGAAACTCCCTTTCCTTATTTCTAACTTCAAATAATCTCATCATTATTTGAACTCGCTTTGCCGTACTTCACAAAAGTGACTTGCTTCGCATGTCTTATTTCCAACCTAGAACAGCCTCTAGGCTGTTCTAGCAACCTGCAGCTCGTTGCCTTGTACTAAAAGCAAACTAAACGACTACATATGAAAACTGGAGCAATCCAGTTTTTTTCGGAGACATTTATGACTGAATTAAACACCATTCTCACCCAACTTGAAGCAGCCAGCCATGCTGGCACCCTCAAGCGTTATGAAAAAATTGGCGAAACCAAGCCCTACTACGGCGTTCCGATGGGAGCTATTTCTGGTATCGCCAAGGCCTATAAAAATCGACTGGACTTGTTTGCTCCACTCTGGCAAACAGGTGTCCTCGAGGCACAATATTTAGCTATTCAAATTGCCAAAACAAAACCTGACCAGCTGACCCAAGCTGACCTAGAGAACTGCCTCAATGAACAAGTTTCGGTCAACATCCTCGATAAGCTAGCTTCCATCATTCTTAGCAAACGCAAGGATAGCAAAGACTGGGAGGAATACTTACTCATCCAAGACCAATCTATTTTTCAGCGACTTGGTTGGTTCCTTCGTGCCAAATATTTTGCTGGAAAAACAGCAACAAATCAAGAAATTGAAGAAACGCTAACCTACATTAACGAGCATTTGCAAACCGCAAACCCGCTTGTCCAATGGACCATGAACCAGTGCTTGGTGGAGATTGCGGTTGCCTATCCTGACTACCTTGAACAAGGCCTTGCTATCGGTCAGGAATTGGCAGTCTATGTGGACATGAAAGTACCAAAAGGCTGTACTTCTGCCTACGCACCCGACTGGATTGAGGCATTATTGAGGAGAAAATAAGATGCAACATAAAGGAACTCAGGTATTAGAAACAGAACGTCTAATTTTACGCCCTTTTCAAGCAACAGATGTTGAGTCCGTTTTCCAAAACTGGACTTCAGATGAAAAGGTTACCACTTATCTGACCTGGTCAACTCATCAAAGGCTGCAAGATACAGAAGACTATATTCAGTTCTGTCTTCAATCCTATTCACAAGAAAAAGCATACAGGTGGGCTATTGAACTCAAAGCAAGTCAGCAAGCAATTGGCGATATTTCCGTCGTCAGTCTGGATGAACGGGTACAGGCTGCTGAATTGGGCTGGGTGTTAGGCAGTAAGTGGTGGGGACAGAACTATATGCCCGAAGCCCTTGAAGCAGTCACTCACTTTCTGCTGGAAGAAGTTGGTTGTTTACGGATTACGGCTGTCCACGATAATGAAAATCGCCCTTCTGGTCGTGTTATGGAAAAAGTCGGCATGACCTATGAAGGTACCCTTCGACAAGCTGCTCGAAACAATCGTGGCATTGTGGACATCGCCATTTACTCACTGCTGCATACAGATAGCAAATAAGCTGAGTTCAAGCCCTTTGTTCCTTCTCAATATTCGCGTTACCACCTCTGGGCAGTTGTTGAATCATTAACGAAATTTTTTTCCTTCCTGTAGAGTTCTTTCCAACTTCTCCACATCATTTTCAATCCATAAAAGCAAAAAGAGAGAACTTATCGTTCTCTCTAATTTTTAAAGCGTTATTTAGCAAGTTTTGCTTTAGCAGCATCTGCAAGAGCTGTGAAAGCTGCTGCATCGTTTACTGCCAAGTCAGCAAGCATTTTACGGTTTACTTCGATTTCAGCCAATTTCAAACCGTGCATCAATTGTGAGTATGACAAACCGTTCATGCGAGCAGCCGCGTTGATACGAGTGATCCACAATTTACGGAAATCACGTTTTTTCTGACGGCGGTCTCGGTATGCATAGTAGTAAGAGTTCATTACTTGTTCTTTCGCAGTGCGGAACAAGAGATGTTTAGCTCCATAGTAACCTTTAGCTAATTTTAAAATACGTTTACGGCGTTTACGAGAAACAACGCCACCTTTAACACGTGCCATTTAATTTTCCTCCAAATAATAATCTAAATTCTAGTAAGTCGGCTTATTTCAAACCTGTAAGCATTGATTTGATACGCTTGAAGTCACCAGCATGTACCATACCTGCTTTACGAAGGTGACGACGTTGTTTTTTAGTTTTACCGTGGAAACGGTGTGAAGTATAAGCGCGGAAGCGTTTCAATCCACCAGAACCTGTACGTTTGAAACGTTTAGCTGATGCGCGGTGAGTTTTTTGTTTTGGCATGTTAATTCTCCTTTTGCTTAAAAAGCTTATTTTTTATCTGAAGCTGGGGCCAACTGCATAAACATTTGACGTCCGTCCATCTTAGCACGTTGTTCGATAATGGCAATATCTTGGGTTGCTTCGGCGAACTCAGCTAATACTTTCGCTCCAACTTCTTTGTGGGTAATCATACGACCCTTGAAACGGATCGAAACCTTGACCTTGTTTCCTTTTTCAAGGAATTTACGGGCATGACGAAGTTTTGTCTCGAAATCCCCCTTGTCAATAACTGGGCTTAGACGCACTTCTTTTACAGTGACAACACTTTGTTTCTTGCGTTGTTCTTTCTGTTTCTTCTGATATTCAAATTTGAACTTACCGTAGTCCATAATTTTCGCTACTGGCGGTTTAGCTTGCGGTTGAATCAATACTAAATCCACGTTTGCGCTATCAGCAATGGCCTGAGCCTCATTGAGCGGTTTGATTCCCAACTGTTCACCCTCAAGACCGATAAGACGAACTTCACGCACTCGAATTTCATCATTGATGAACAAATCTTGCTTTGCTATGGCTTTTCACCTCATTTTATATTTTTCGAGAAAAACGAAACGGACTTGCTACACAAGTCCGCACTACACCATTATTCTTTCCGAAGAAATCTTAATCCGTAGAGCCAGACAACGTTAGTCGCAAGGCGAGAAGTTCTCACTTCTGCTTTTCTCAATACGACTATTCTAACATGTCTAAAACTACTTGTCAAGAATTTCTTTCGCTTTTTCAGAAATAAATTGAACGACTCCTTCAATAGATACTCCTGTCGTATCAAATGTAATGGCATCTTCTGCTGCTTTCAAGGGAGAAACCTCCCGAGTACTGTCTTTCAGGTCACGAGCCGCAATCTCCTCTTTTAAAGTTTCTAAGTCAGTCTCAATGCCACGTTCCGTATTTTCCTTAAAACGACGAAGTGCACGCTCTTCAACGGATGCGATAAGGAAAATCTTAAGCTCTGCTTGTGGTAACACGACCGTTCCAATATCACGTCCATCCATGACAATACCACCAGCTTGAGCAATTTCCTGCTGCAAGCGAACCAGTTCTTCCCTTACTAGAGGAAGTGCCGCCACTGCTGACACATTATTGGTCACTTGGTTATCTCGAATAGGCAAGGTAACATCTTGATCACCAACAAATACAAGTTGTTGACCATTCTCATCACGACCAAAACGAATAGGATTCTGAGCAAGTAAGGCAACAATGCCATCCTGGTCGGTTACCTCTATACCATTTTGGAGAGCCAAATGGGTAGCTGAACGATACATAGCTCCAGTGTCTAAATAAGTATAACCCAAATCTTTGGCAATAATTTTAGCAACTGTTGACTTTCCACTTGAAGCTGGTCCGTCAATTGCAATTTGAATAGATTTCATAAGACCTCTTATCTAATTCGGACAACATCTCCTGGATGAGCTAACCAGGAACCTGTTGCCATTTTTTCAGGATTTAAACGTTCTAGCTCAGCAATAGAAATACCACCACGCGCTGCCAGCGCTCCAACACCCTCACCAGCTTGAACGGTAATCGTAGAACCGTCTGCTGCTTCTGTCAAGCTTGAACTCGTTTCTGTTGTTTCAGTTGTATCTGCGGTTTCCGTCTCTACCATGTCTGTTGATACTGATGTTTCCGTCGGTGTTGTAGAACTTTCTGCTACTACAGCTACTGTACTTGGGTTGTAAAATTCTTTGGTCGAATCTGTTTTGCTACCACCAACTGACAAATAAAGCGCAATTAATCCAATAATAATAACAATAGTAAAGAAAATAATCGCCAGTACAGTAAACACTTTTGTACTTGCTACTGACTTACTCAAGCGGTCTTTGCGACTTTCTGCTGTTTGATACACTTCTTCATTCCATGGCTCTTGTGACATTCTCGGGACAACTCCTTGTTTTTTTCTAAAAATATGATTAAAATAATAGTATGAATATAAAACTGATTCCTGAACGGTGCATTGCCTGTGGGCTTTGCCAAACCTATTCACCTGTGTTTGATTATGATGACGATGGTATTGTGGTCTTTTCAGATGGCGAGCATCTGGAAAAAAAGAGCGACATAACACCTGATATACTCGAAGCCATCAAATCCTGTCCTACCAAAGCCATTTCACTGGATTGATTTGGCTTTTTTTGCATAATAAATTTCAAAATAATCTTGCTTGATCAGATGATCAGACAAAATTACTTCTCCAGAAAATGCAGGATGTAGGGCTAAATGATTCACAAAAAATTTTTTAGGCCATTTCCGCATATAATAGACCTTACCATCCGGTAATTCGTTAGAAAATATGCGAACCGCGATATAAGAAACTTCCACTTTTGTTATTTGAGCAATTTCAATATCTTGAATGGCAAATAGATTAGCCGTAACAATACGTAAATGGGTTTCTTTTATTTCAAAATACCTATGTAATCCTAGGATTACTAGTAGTAAAAAAAGAAATACTAGCAAAAGAAATAGACCTGATACGCGTAGTTTTTCCAATAATAGCGTCATACTCATGAAAAGTGGAATGAAGGTAAGTGACCAGTAAATGACACCCCAGGAAAGTTCTGGCTGCCAATGGTAACGAATTTTACCAAAAATTTTGATCATATCGGACCTCCATCTATTATTCTAGCACAAAACAAGAGATTTTCCTATGAAAATCTCTTGTTTTTGAAATTTTTTATTACATTTACATGACAATACTTAGTCGAGCGTAAAATAATTGAAATGGTTTTGAAATATTTTATTTTTGCTACTTCAACACTACAATAGACGAAAAATAAGGTTCGGTATACCTATATTTCATCACATCCCTTATAAGCAAATTTTGTCACAATCAGTGTTGTAAACACGAAGGTGTGAAAAGCCTTGTTTTTTCTCAAGCCGTATTGTTTCAATACCTTGAAACGTTCGAACATAGGTTTATCCAAAATGGATACAAAAGCTTCAACTAACTCTCTATCTGAGGGAGAGAGGGGCAGTTCTAACAACAAGCTGGCTTGTTTTTGGCTATTTTTAATCAAGTCCCAATAGACCCTAAATAAAACATGGGGGCGAATCCATTTTTTAAGTCGCTTGGATAGGGTCCTAGCTCCCAAGACATTGTCAGCATGCTGGCGATAGAGTTCTCCAGCCTTATCAATAAATACCAGTTTCCCAAATGCAGAGGCTAGTAAGGCAAGATACCAATCGTGCATGATAATATCCTCCGTTTTAGTCCACAAGCTTGCAAGAGAATGGTTGATCATGGACACACCACCTGTGACAGTATTCTCTGTCAATTCTTGCACCAACTGGGTATTGGCATGGTGGGACTGGGAACGAATCATGCTCTCCGTCATAATTTGCAGGTCTTGGTCAACAACGGTCAAATCCATATAGACCATCAATGGCTGGTCAGTCTGATAAGACTGTGCTTCTTGCAAACTAACTGCTAGCTTATCAGGCAACCAGACATCGTCCTGGTCGCTGAAAAAGTAATAATCTGCCTGTTCATAGTGAACCAGTCTATGAAAACTCTTGATAACGCCAAGATTTTCGGTTTCCTCAACATCTATTAGCCGAATACGACTGTCCTTGCTGGCAAAATCTTGAAGTATTTCCCTGGTCTTGTCACTAGACCCATCATCACGAACCAATAACGTCCAATCTGTGTAGGTCTGGTCCTGAATGGAGCGGATTTGCTCAGCCAAGAACTGTTGACCATTATAGGTTGACATCAGTATGTTTACTTTCATTGTAAAAATAATTCCTCGTATTCTTGGACTATCTTTTCCCAAGTATAAGCAGTACTCATGTGCTCTTTGGCAATCCGTCCAAGTTCCTCTGCTTCTGCTTGTCCATCAATACTGTCAATCAGTTCAGCTAGATTGCCCTGTTCCTTAGACCAATAGTGGGCGCCATTCAGGGCTACTTTCTGGTTAAAATCAACACCTAGAACGAGATTTTCGTTGGTCTGAGCCAAAGCCTCGAGCAGGCTGGGATTGGTTCCGCCCACTTCATGTCCATGAATATAGGCACGGCATTGGTTTCGCAAATACTTGAGCAGATTGCTATCATAGACAGTTCCGACAAATTTAATCCGTTTATCCCGTGAAAAATCTGTTTCCTCTTCAAGCTTTTGGAAATAAGCAGAACCCTCATGATTGGCAACGATGACCAAATCACGCTCGGTCGAACTAGCCATAAATTCCTTGATAGCGGTCAGATAATTATTTTCAGGAACAAAGCGACCGATAATCAAATAATAACCCTTTTCAATCAAGTTCCATTGTCCAAAAAAATCTAAAACAGCTTGGCTATCTGCTTGATAGTCTGTCGGACTTAAATCCGTTCCGTAAGCAATAAAACGTGTACTTGTTCCTGGATAGGAAGTCTGAATGTAATTTTCAATACCTTCATTATCGGCAATCAATAAGTCTGCATGTTTTGCCATGAGCTTTTCAGCGTATTTTAGATAGGATTGGACAGGTTTGGACCACTTGCTACGTTTCCATTCCAAGCCGTCAGGATTGACAAATAAAATTCCGCCCACAGAGTGAATCTTCTTAGCAAAGGGAGCAATAAAGCCACCTATGGTATTTCCCAAAATATAGAAAATCGGCTGCTCAATCCCTTGGGCTTTGACCAAATCCAAGGCATAGGAAATGGCCATCATATCGTAGGCAATGACGCGGGCTGGGCCCAGCTTGGGAGGGTTAATCGTAAAGCAATCCGCCCCCTTGTATTCTGTGTGTTGGTGGTGACTGCTGTCCGACAGACAGGCCACATGGTAGCGGATATGGGGGCTGACTTGGTTGGAAACCAGTTGCTCGACAAAGGTTTCAAAACCTCCATACTGGGCAGGTAAACCACGGCTACCGATGATAAAAATGTGTTTCATAAGACCTAACTCTAGAAAATATAATCAGGCTATTATACCATAATTTGAGTTGGATTTCATAGAAAAAGCGAGTCGGTGCTCGCTTCCCTTATTTCTTAGCTTGGTTATAAAATGCTTCCAAGGCTTCTTGCCAAGTTGGGATATCAAAGCCTGTCGCCTTGGCCTTATCCAAATTCATAGTTGAGTTGAATGGACGTTTTGCCTTGGCTGGGAATTGGCTAGAATCCACTGGTAATACTTTGGTATTAGTATCTTTGAGGATTTCAGTCGCAAAGTCAAACCAGGTTGTATCTTCTGCTGCATCGTTTGACAAATGATAATAGCCAAATTCTTGACCAGTTTCAACCAAGTGAACCATAAATTCCGCAAGGGTACGGGTCCAAGTTGGGCGACCGTGTTGGTCATTGACAACTGTCAAGGTGTCCCGGCTTTCCGCAAGGTTTTGCATAGTAAAGACAAAGTTTTTGCCATAGTTACCAAAGACCCAGGCAGTACGAACGGTGTAGAATTTGTCTGCGAATTTCTCGACCGCTTCTTCACCCAGACGCTTGGTACGACCATATTCAGATTGCGGATCTGGTTGGTCATCTACTTGCCACTCTTGGCCAACTGGCAACTCACCGTTGAAGACGTAGTCTGTTGAGATATAGACAAGGGTCGCATCGTATTTAGCGGCTGCCTTGGCGACATTTTCAGAGCCTGTTACGTTAATCTTGTAGTTGAGTTCCTTGCCCTCGTCTTCTGCCATATCAACCGCTGTATAGGCTGCACAGTGGTAGACAACGCTTGGCTTGATTTCTGCAAAGAAGGCTTCTACTTTCTCTGCATCTGTGATGTCCATTTCTGCTACGTCAGCAGCAACATACTCGACACCACGTTCATCCAAGAGGTAACGCAACTCAGTTCCCAACTGACCATTTGCACCTGTAATTAAAATCATATTTACTCCTCGTTTCAAGAAAGGCTTGGGCCAAAGCCCCAGCCTTCAATTGTCTTATTTAATAACTTCTTGTGTTTTTGCGTAATTGGCTTCAACAGCTTCTTTTTCAGCCTTCCACCAGTCTTGGTTATCTGTATACCACTGGATAGTTTCTTCCAAACCTTGAGAGAAATCTGTAAATTGTGGTGTCCATCCAAGTTCATCACGAAGTTTGCTTGCGTCAATAGCATAGCGCAAATCGTGTCCTGCACGGTCAGTTACATGATCGTAAGCGTCTTTTGGTTGACCCATTTTTTCAAGAATCAATTCAAGCACTTCTTTGTTGTTCTTCTCTCCGTCAGCACCGATCAGGTAGGTTTCACCCATACGGCCTTTTGTCAAGATTGCCCAAACGCCAGTTGAGTGGTCGTTGGTATGGATCCAGTCACGAACATTCTTGCCTTCACCGTAAAGTTTTGGCTTAATACCTGCCAAGATATTGGTGATTTGGCGTGGGATAAATTTCTCGATGTGTTGGTAAGGACCGTAGTTGTTTGAACAGTTTGAAATCGTTGCTTTGACACCAAATGAACGTACCCATGCTTTGACAATCAAGTCGGATGCAGCCTTGGTTGATGAGTAAGGTGATGATGGGTTGTAGTTGGTTTCCGCAGTAAATTTCTCGCCTGGACCTTCGCCATGACCTGGCAAATCTTCACGCAAAGGAAGGTCACCGTACACTTCATCTGTTGATACATGGTGGAAACGGATGTCGTATTTACGAGCCGCTTCAAGAAGAGTATAAGTACCGATAAAGTTGGTATGGATAAATGGGCTTGGATCGTTGAGAGAGTTGTCGTTGTGGCTTTCTGCCGCATAGTGAACAATGGCATCTGCCTTAGCAGCCAATTTGTCAACCAATTCAGCATCTGCGATATCACCAACA
This sequence comes from Streptococcus suis, assembly GCF_002964575.1. Lineage (GTDB taxonomy): Bacteria > Bacillota > Bacilli > Lactobacillales > Streptococcaceae > Streptococcus > Streptococcus suis_R. The sequence goes on from NZ_POQQ01000040.1 coordinate 103,624, forward strand.
ACAAGCTCAACACGGTCACCAAGAATAGCTTCCAAGTTAGCCTTGTTTCCTGCATAAGTGAGTTTATCCAAAACAGTTACGTGAACGTCTGGATGATTGTTAAAAACATAGTGTACAAAGTTTGAACCGATGAAACCAGCTCCACCAGTTACGATAATATTTTTAAATTGAGACATTTTTTTCTCCGAAAAGTTTTTTCTTTTTTGTGTGTCAGCTTAGGTAGTGGGGGGCGCCAGCAAACCTTCGGTTTCATGGCTAAATTTTGAACCTAAGGTTTCAAAATTTCCCTGCAAGATTACGTAAAACGTAATCTCGGAACCTGTATTCACAAGTGAAGTGCTTTTATATAAGAGATAGTTTTTCGCTAATCAAGGCAGTTTTTTGAGGGAATACTGACTGTATTCTGAAAAAAACTAACGATGAGTAGCTGAAAAAATAGCCTTAGATGAACGTACTGAACTATGAATACAGGTTCCTATTTTCACTACGGCGGAAACTATCGCGATTGGCTCGCTTTGCTCGCCCTCTTGCATTATCAGACTACCTCAAGATTTCTTTCAAGTAAGCAATCTTGGCAAAGTCTTTTTGATTGTTATTTTCTGCTCGGTAGGAATCTTTGGAGGAGGCTTGATAGATTTTTAGGTATTGTTTAAGTGTCGGTAGGTAATAGCGAACACCTGCTGTTTCTAGTTCTTCCAAATCTTCTAGCTCTACACCTGCAAATTCAGGAAGTGAATGAAGGCCTCCGAATTCAACAGATAAGCCGTCTTTATGAAATTCATGTTCATGACGGTCAACAAGGACATAGCCTAGTTGGTTCATCATGGCAATCAGCTCATCAGCACGATAAATCCGTTCGTCATCTGGGGCTTCCCAGCCACGCGGATCACTCGGAACATGAATATCTAAATCTCCTGCCTGCCAGTCCCTCCCTGTGCGCCTTTCTAAACCAACTGAGCCCATTAACAAGGGTATGATTCCAAGCTTGTTTAACTGCTCTGCTATTTCCAAAAAGGCTTGAAACATTAGAGGTCCTCTTTTCTCAAAGGCTTCACATCTTTGAGAAGTGGGTGATTTTTATCTGCCTCTGAAACTTCCGCTTCTTCTAGGTTTTCCCACTGGATATCAAGGTTAGGGTCAGCGTAGTTGACGAAGGCATACTTAGGCTTGAGTTCCAAAGCCCAGTAGTCGTTGACCAAGTAGCTGTAAGCCACAAAGTCTGACAAAACTTGGAAACCGTTGGCAACGCCACGTGGAACGAAGATACCTTTTGAAGCATCGATAACGGTTTGGTAAGTATTACCGAAGGTCTCGCCTTCACGAAGATCGACCCAAGTTCCCAAAACCTTACCGCCGTCCGCTACGGAGATGTACTTATCCCAAGGCTCTGCGTGAAGACCACGAAGAACGTTTTTGCGAGAGAAGGAAACATTATTTTGTAATTTCCCTACTGCAAAGAAGCTTTCAGGGAAGCCGAGAGGCAACATTTTTTCCTTTTGGAAGTTCTCCTTAAACCAGCCACGGTTGTCACCATGAACAGGAATGTCGAATTCTAACATTCCAGGAATAGCTTCAACTGGGCGAGCTGCTAGTGTTTTACCGAAAAAGTTTTCTGTCATTAGGCTTCTCCAATCAAACGGAGCAAGTATTGTCCGTATTCATTTTTCTTAAGTGGTTGCGCCAACTCATGCACTTGTTCTTTTGTAATGTAGCCCATGCGATAGGCAATCTCTTCCAAGTTAGCCACTTGAACGTTTTGCAAGCGTTGAACCGTTTCGATGTATTGAGCAGCTTCTAGTAAGCTTTCATGCGTACCTGTATCCAACCAAGCAAATCCGCGTCCCATGAGCTCCACAGACAAGTCACCACGTTCAAGGTAGGCCTTGTTGACATCTGTAATTTCCAATTCACCACGAGGGGACGGTTTGATATTTTTGGCAATCTCAACAACATCATTGTCATAGAAGTAGAGACCAGTAACCGCAAAGTTTGATTTTGGCACTTCTGGTTTTTCTTCGATAGAGATGGCATTCATATCTTCGTCAAATTCTACCACACCAAAGCGCTCTGGGTCTTTAACTTGGTAACCAAAGACAGTCGCACCCTTCTCTTTGCTAGCAGCACGTTGCAACATCTTGGTCAAGCCATTTCCATGGTAGATGTTGTCGCCCAAAATCAAGGCTACATTGTCATCACCAATAAAGTCTTCACCGATGATAAAGGCTTGTGCCAAGCCGTCTGGACTTGGTTGTTCCGCGTAAGAAAGAGAGATCCCCAATTCTGAACCATCGCCCAACATATCCTTGAAACGAGGAAGATCCTGAGGAGTTGAGATAATCAAGATTTCTTTAATCCCCGCCAACATAAGTACAGATAAAGGATAATAAATCATTGGTTTATCGTAAATGGGCATCAACTGCTTGGATGCTGCACGAGTCAGTGGATAAAGGCGAGTACCAGACCCCCCTGCCAGAATAATACCTTTCATATAAGAGTACCTTCCCTCATTTAATAATCAGTTCATTATACCATATTTTCAGAGATAATGTCATAAGAAAAAAGCCTGAACATCAGACTTCCTCCTTTTATTCCTTAACCAAGTGCCACATCCAAGACCATCATAATGATAAACCCAGCCATGAGCCCAAGTGTTGCAATATCTGTATTGCCGTTTGTTTGTGATTCTGGTATCAATTCTTCCACTACAACGAAAATCATGGCTCCTGCCGCAAAGGACAGGGCGTAAGGCAAGATAGGGGTCATATACGTCACCGCCACCGCACCTACTAGGGCTGCAATCGGTTCTACAATGGCTGACATGGAACCCCAGTAAAATGCCTTCCAACGTGAAGCTCCATCTGTCCGAATCGGAATGGCCAAGGCTGCACCTTCGGGAATGTTTTGCAAGCCAATCCCAATCGCAAGTCCTAAAGCACCTACAAAGGCAGCTGGACTGTAATTAGAAGCCAAGGCACCAAAAGTCACTCCGACTGCCAAGCCTTCGGGAATATTGTGGATGGTAATGGCTAAAAATAGCAGAGCTGTCTTAGATAGATTTTTCCTGTTCTTCTCATCGCCACCTTCTGCCTGCTCTTTGTCATGTCCCAAGTGCAAATGCGGTACCCAGGCATCCACCAAGCGCAAGAAAATACCACCGACTGCAAAGCCGACTGCAGCTGGAATCCAAGCCAGACTGCCATAGGTAGCTTCAGCATATTCAATAGACGGAGCCAGCAAGGACCAGAATGAAGCTGCAATCATGACACCTGCTGCAAAACCTAACATGGTATCCAGCAAACGACGACTGACCGTCTTAAAGAAAAAGACAATGGCTGAACCCAGAATAGTACAAAACCATGTAAATAAACCACCCAGCAGCGCCTGTAGAACCACAGACTGTTCCGTAAACCAAGCCATTTCACATCTCCTTTTTAACTGCACATAGTATGATAATTAGGATACCCTAACTATCCTAAAAAATCAAGAGGAAGACAGAAAAAAGCCACAACTTTTGTGACTTTTACAAGTGTCTAAATGGATTGGTTGAAACGGTCGAGGGTAGAATGTCCACATCCCAGCCCTCTTCTGCCTTCCAAGTTTCTAACAAATCTGCAATTTTCTTGATAAACAAGGCTTCGATATGATGACCTGGGTCAATCGCTAGCAAGCCCTGGGTCAGCATATCCTGACCTGTATGGTAGTAAATATCGCCTGTGATATAAACATCTGCCCCCTTGGCAAGAGCCTCATGGTAGTAAGAGCCACCACTGCCACCACAAATCGCCACACGGTTGACATACTGCTGAGCTTGGTGCCCATAGGTCACCAGACGGACAGCATCTAGACCAAAGACCGACTTGACTTTCAAGGCCAATTCCTCCAAGGTCTGCTCTGCTATTGTCCCCACACGACCCAGCCCCTGCCCCTCGGCAGTTTCAATCAGATAGGTGGTGTCCTGAATACCTAGGAGCTCGCAGAACCAGTCGTTGAGACCTCCGTCCACCACATCAATATCCGTATGGCTGACATAGACCGCAATGTCGTTCTTAATCAAATCCAAGTAAATTTTGGTTTGAAGATTATCCGCCACCAAATCCTTAATCGGACGGAAAATCGGAGCATGCTTGACAATAATCAGGTCCACCTGCTTGTCAATGGCCTCTGCCACCGTCGTTTCTCGAATGTCCAGTGCCACCATGACCCGACGGATTTCCTTGTTTAGCGTGCCGATTTGCAAGCCCTTGACATCACCCTCCATAGCCAAAGAAGGCGGACAAAAAGCCTGGTACCGCTCGATTATTTTACTTGCTAACATGAAGCACCTCCTGAATTTGTTGGATTTTTTGGGAAATGGCAGAGCGGTCAGCTTGGCGTTCAAGAGGCACTTGTTCCAAGGCATAGGTCAACTTGTCCAGCTCCTTGAGCCACTTCTTCTGGAAGGTTGCCGACTGCTCTTCCAGCAAATAAGGACCAAACCGCAACTGGTCTGCAGCCAAGTCAACACTGCCCTTCTCTGCCACTAAGATTTCATAAATCTTATCGTTTTCTTCCAAGATTTTCTCAGCAACCAGCTGAAAATCATGCTCAACCAACCACCGTCGGACATCATCTTCACGGTTATTGGGCTGTAAAACCAATCGCTCTACAGCGACAAGCTTGTCTTTTCCAGCTTCCAAGATTTCGGCAATTAAACGACCACCCATTCCTGCAATGGTCACAGTGCTTACTTGGTCAGCCAGCTCAACTGCTGCCAGACCATTTGCCAGGCGGACAGCAATCTTTTCTGACTGACCAGCCTGCTCCACATTTTGTAGGGCTGACTGGTAAGGTCCTTGGACCACCTCACCTGCGACCGCAAAATCAATCCTGCCCTGTTCCACCAAAAAAAGAGGGAGATAAGCATGGTCACTCCCTACATCTGCTAAGCGAGCCCCCTGGGGCACGTAATCTGCGACTGCTGCCAGTCTTTTTGATAATTTTGTTTCCATTTTAATCTTTCCACATCCACATGGCATCCAGAAAGTCGCTCGAAACCGTCACATTTTTAGGTTGCTGGGCTTCTCTTTCTGCATGTTTGGCTTCTACTTGAGCGACAGTTGTAATTCCCTCCCGTCGCCAGTTACGCAAAATCGCTTGGATGTATTTCCAGTTGGTTTTATTGTTAAAAACTGCTTCTCTTAGGGCAGCACGCACCAAGTCAACAGAGGTCTTGTCATCTTCGATTGTCTTCTGCAAATCCTCGATTTCATAAGGCGACAATAGACGACCTAATTCACGCTCAAACTCACCGACAATGGTTTTTAAGTCATTTTCGACTGGTAGGAATTCTTCTTCCACTTTAGGAGCTAGCAATTCATCTAATTTTTCAAGTGCTGGCAACGCATCAAAAATCATTTCAATTTCACCAGCAATACTGATGGTCTTAAAGTCCAGAAGACCTGCTTCCTGCAAATTTTCAATAGCTTGGTTGACCTGGGCAACCGTTTTGCCCGTCGCCTGAGCAATCTCACTAGGGGCTAAGTTCTCCAACGAGGACGTATTCTGATAAAAGAAAAATTGCCAGACTAAAAAATCATCTGCTGATGGAAAAAGCTCCTGATAATGAAATAGGATGGCTGCTGGAAGGACCAAATGCCCCTGCCGAAATTGCTGTGAATAGTTCATATTTCCTCTTTAAACATTAAAGACTTGCTGAAAGTGCTGACTGCTCGAAGGTTTTCCAATCATAAGGGGTTTCCTGATAGACAGCATAGTTGACCCAGTTGGTAAAGAATTGTGCTGCTGGAAGGTTCCATGATAAAGATGGTCTACTTGTTGGGTCATCTTGCTTGAAATAATTTTCTGGGATATGAGGATTTTTACCTGCCAAGCAATCGCGCTGGTATTCTTTGGCAAGCGTATCTCTGTCATACTCCAAATGTCCAAAACTATAGACTTCTCTCAAATCCTTGCTGGCTAAAATGGACAAGCCTACTTCCTTCCCTTGCGACAAGATGAGCAGGTCATCCAGATGGGCAATATCAGCCTCCTTGACCTCTGTATAGCGTGAGTGGGGCGAACGGAACTCGTCATCAAAACCACGCATGAGTGAACAAGTAGGATGGGTTACCTCCTGACAATAGACACCAGACAACTTTCTTGTCATGGAATGCTTAGGCACACCATAGCGGGCATATAAGCCAGCCTGCGCCCCCCAACAAATATGCAGGGTCGAATAAACGTGGCTTTTTGACCATTCGAAGACCTGTGTCAATTCCTGCCAATAATCCACTTCTTCAAAGGGCAAGTTCTCCACTGGTGCACCTGTGACAATCAAACCATCAAAAAACGTATCTTTGACCTGCTCAAAGGTCTTATAAAACTGCTCCAAATGGTCAGAATGAGTGTTTTTTGATTCATGGCTTGCCATACATAGAAATTCCACTTCCAGTTGCAAGGGAGTATTCGCCAAAAGACGGAGCAACTGAGTCTCCGTCACAATTTTCTGTGGCATGAGATTGAGAATTAAAATCTTGATAGGACGGATGTCCTGATGACTGGCACGGACACTGTCCATGACAAAAATATTCTCTTCTCTCAAAATATCTACGGCTGGTAATGATGTTTCAATTTTAATTGGCATAAGCAACCTCCTGAGTTTCTTATCTTTATTATAAGACAGGTTGTTATGCAATTCAATTAGAATAAAATAAGTACCAGTTATAAGATTTGGCTATACCCTAGTATTAGTAGTGCATCAAAACTTTGTAATCGTAATCACCGATTGCTTCACGGCCTTTCAGCTCGTCCAGCTCAATCAAGAAGGCGCAGCCCGCTACAATACCACCAAGTTTTTCGATCATTTCGATGGTAGCTTTGACTGTACCACCAGTTGCCAACAAATCATCTACGATAAGAACGCGTTGACCTGGTTTAATAGCATCTGCGTGCATGGTCAAGGTATCAAGACCGTACTCTTTTTCATAGTCAGCCGAGATAACTTCGCGTGGCAATTTGCCTGGCTTACGAACTGGCGCAAAACCAATTCCCAATTCAAAGGCAACTGGACAACCAACGATGAAACCACGCGCCTCTGGACCCACAATCATATCGATTTGCTTATCCGTCGCGTATTGAACAATTTCACGTACGGCATAGCTGTAGGCATTCCCGTCAGCCATCAAAGGACTGATGTCACGGAATTCAATACCCTCTTTTGGATAATCAGGAATAGTTGCGATGTAATCTTTTAAATTCATTTTTGTCTCTCTTTAAATTTTTAGTTTTACTCTTTATTATACCATGAAATTAGTTTTTGGTACATTTCAAATCTTATATCTTTGGCAAATCGCTTGCTCAAACCAGCTACAAGCCCTGCTCTGCTATTTCCCCGAAAGGAAAAAACACCATTGGGGTTGAAGTAGGATTGCTCCCAAGCTGTCTGATGATGTTTGACTTGATGCTTAAAAATCCGACTAGGAGATAGGTAGGTCCTAGCTTTAGACCTGATCGTTTTCTTCCGAAATGCTGGGTCATGGGGGCCAACTGGAGCCATATCTAGTTGGGCATGGCGTTTATTGTTGGCTCTGGCATAATTAAAGGAAGCACCATTGACCACTCCATTTTTAGAAGGTTTTTCATCCAAAATCAAGGCAAATTGACCATCTTGCGCCAGAATAAACTCGCTATGAAAGCCGATGAGAACTTTCAAATTGATCGGTAAGGTTTCTGCTCTTGATTGACCAAAACCTTTCTTATTATGCAGACGAGCGGATTCCCTCAAGCGATAGGACCAGCGAGGCAGGCTAGCTAGATAGGCTACCAAGGCCTGCCAATCTGTCTTCCCCTGTCCATAATGCTGGCGCACCCAACTAGCCTGCTGGTAGGAAATCAGATAGCGTAATTGATGGACTTGTCGGTTTAAAGCTCCATTCTCTGCAAGCTGCTGTTCTGGAAAAGCTCGATCAACTAGCCCAGCAAAATACCACCAAAATGGATGATGGGGAGGACAGTCGCAATCTATCTTTTCTAGCAAGTCAGGCAAGTGACTGTGGTCAAGTTCCGCTGGAAATACCAAGTTCTCCATCATTCGTTCTAGCAAACGCTGTGCTTGATCCTGGGTCAAATTAAGACTTTCAGCCCTTAGCAACTGGTAGAAGCTAGCCGAGGCAAACACTACCGCTTCTGCTACGAAATTGTTAGTGAAGATTGAAATGTCTTCCTTAGACAATCGAAGCAAGGGTCTTAGAAAGGCCTTCTGAATTGCTTTGTCCGACCAACCACCTTTCTTCAATTTTCTTAAGGCTTGCTGGACTGGTTCCATTTGTTCCAAGTCTTTCATACCTTTCTTTCGGCGATTGGTATATCGAATATGTGCAACGATAAGCAATAAAAGCAGAAGACCCAGAAATACAGTCATCATCAAGCTCGTCCACATAGCCAGTCATAGATTTCTTGAACCGTGCCAAGTGCCATCAATTCTTGCTGGATAACAGTTTTCTTCAAGTCTTGGTAAATCTGACTTTCTGCGATTTCCCGTTTCCGTGCATCTTTATTAACCCGCATGACACCGTCCGTGATAGTAACAAATTCTAATTCTTGGAAAATCTGAATCATTTTGACTAAGAGGGTATCCTTGATTTTCAAATAAGAGGCCAGGTCTTTCAGTTTGTACCGCACATCAAACTCATCAAACTGGTAGATGGTCTTGTACAATTTGGCAAACTGGTCCCGGCTACCATAGCCATCCAGATAGTAAGGCTTGGCAATTTCATTTTTGAAGTAAATTGCCTCAAAGTCATTTTCTTGGAAATAGCTGCGCAAACTACTCATGTCCTCTGGCAAACTAGCTAGGACAATGGCTTTTACATCCGTCGCTGGATTGGCCACATCCACAATAGGAATACCTACTGGAAGCTGATGTTGTTTTCCGCGAATGTTGTAGAGTTGAACACCATTGACCCTGGCATCCACTAGCATGAGCTGGAGACTGGTATTGCCATTCCACTTGTTGACGGAGAGAGTAACGGCCAACTCCAAGTTTTTAGCTTGAGAAAATTCCAAGGCAAGATTGCCCTTGCCAAAGGCTACGACATCAAAACCAGAGCCAGCTTTGGTAATACGTAGTTTGAGGTGGGCATTATTCTGCCCCATGGTTCGTGCAGATTCTACTTGGAAATCCTTGACATAGAAAACTGGTTTTTTATTATCCATTCCGTAAGGTGCCAGTTTTTCAAAGGACTTGAGAGTGTCCAGGGTCAATTCTTCTAAGTCTAATTCTTCATCTAAAATCAAAGAAGACTTGCTCGAGAGGTCCAGCTTGTTGTCAGCAATGTAGGCTGCGAGAGTTTCTGCCAACTGGTCCAGTTTTTCCACTTCCAAGGTCATACCAGCCGCACCCGCATGGCCACCAAAGGCGATAAAGAGATCTTGATGGTCTTTCAGGGCTTGAAAGATATCCACTGCCTCGACCGAGCGGGCTGACCCCTTGGCCTTCCCATCTTCAATGGACAAAACAATAACGGGTTGATGCAATTCCTCTAAGAGACGGCCAGCCACAATCCCTAGAACACCAGGATTCCAGCCCTCTTTAGCCAGAACTTGGACGGGTCTATCACTTCGAAGCATGGACTTGGCTTCATCATAGATAGCTTGAACAATACTCTTCCGCTCTTCATTTTTACTGTCAATCATGAGAGCAATCTCATGAGCTTCTTCATCATCAAAACCAGTCAATAATTCGATGGCTGGATTTGGATCGTCCAGACGCCCCAGAGCATTCAATCTCGGGGCCAGTTGGAAACCAACTGTTTCTTCGTCAAGGCTATCTACATCAATTCCTGCAATCTTCATCAATTCCTGAAGACCTGCTCGCTCGGTCTGTTTGAGAAGAGAAAGTCCATACTTGACCATGACACGATTTTCGCCTGTAAGGCTTACCATATCAGCGATAGTCCCAATGGCAACCAAGTCCAGCAAGTCTGCATGAACGGTTTCAAGAAGAGCACAGGCCAATTTGAAGGCCACACCACAACCAGCTAAGTGTTTGAAGGGATAGTTTCCCTCTGGATGTTCTGGGTGAACAATAGCATAGGCATTGGGAAGAGTTTCCTGCATGGAATGGTGGTCAGTCACAACCACATCGACACCCATTTCCTGAGCATAGGCAATGGCTTCATGACCCGCTACGCCATTATCCACCGTCACAATGAGAGAAATGCCTTGTTGCTCGATAAAATACTTGTAAACCGACTGATTGGGACCATAGCCATCTGTAAAACGGTTTGGAAGATAGACCTGGACTTCAGCCCCCATTTCTTCCAAGGTTTCCTTGAGAATAGAGGCTGAGGTCATCCCGTCCGCATCATAATCCCCATAGATCAAGATTTGTTCATAATCTTCAATGGCCCGACGGATCCGCTCCACTGCCTTGTCCATATCATGTAACAAATAGGGATCGTGGAGATCTTCTAGGCTTGGTTGTAAAAAAGCTTGCAACTCTTCCGCCGACTGAATACCACGTTCGTAGAGTAACTTTGCAGCTACAGGGTCCAATCCTTCTTTTTTAGCGACTTTGATAAATTGTTCATCAGAAAAACCGGTCAATAATTGCCAGTCATAGTTGGGTTTTATCACGTTTTTTACTCCTTTAAGCTGTCCTACTATTATACCATTTTCAAAGAAAAATGGAGCAGAGGGAGGACTGAATGTAATCAATCACCCCTTGCTCCAACTATGCAAGATTATTTTTAAAGCAATGGTGAAATAATATTCATCAAGGCGCCGGCAAGTCGCTTATACCAAGGATAGGTATTTTCAAAACCGACCAAGGTAATTCGCTCGGATTGGGCAAAGGACTCTTCGAAATCCTGTAAAATATCTGCTAGCACTTGCTCATGGTTGTAAACATACAAGCCACATTCAAAGTTGAGGTAGAAGGAACGGAAATCCATATTGACTGTGCCTACAGTTGCCTTCTTATCATCAACCAAGACAACTTTAGAGTGGACAAAACCTGGCGTGAATTCATAGATTTCAATTCCAGCTTCTAAATAGGTTCTAAAATCTGTCCGAGCGGCCAGATAGGCTGACTGCTTGTCATAGATATGAGGCAAAAGCAATTTGACCCTTACGCCTCGTTTAGCGGCATAAGTCAGGTTGTCAATCATCTCATCATCCAAAACCAAATAAGGGGTCATGATATAGATGTAGTCCGTTGCAGACTGAATCATGTCCAGACAGACTCGCTTGGCAACTTCATCATTATCAAATGGACTTTCTCCATAAGCCAAGAAATAGCCCTCACCGCCAACGACTTCTGCCTCAGCTTCACGCGCAGCTTTCAGGTATTTCAAATCGTCAGTTGGCTTTTTCTCATTGTGGTTCCACATCTGCAAGAACATAAGGGTAAAGTTGGATACTGCCTCGCCTTTAATCATGATGGCCGCATCCTTCCAGTAGCCAAAACGCTCTCGTCTATTGATGTATTCGTCTGCAATATTGACACCACCCGTGAAGGCCACCTTACCATCAATCACAGCAATTTTACGGTGGTCACGGTTGTTCTGAACGGTAGAAAGGGCGGGAATAATCTGAGAAAAAACCCTGGTCTGTATGCCAAAACTCCTCAATTTTTTATAGTAAAAATAAGGCAGATTACTGAGTGAATTCATTCCGTCATACATAAATCGGACTTCTACACCTTGAGCCGCCTTTTCCTTGAGAATGTCCAAGATCGACTCCCACATAAAGCCTTCATCAACAATGAAGTACTCCATAAAGATATACTGCTCTGCTTTTTTCAACTCCTCAAGAAGAGCTTCAAACTTGGCCTCGCCTGACGAAAAATAAACCGCATCTGTATTGGTATGAAGTGGATAACCAACATACTCGCTCATGTAGTGGGCCAGTTTCAGCTGCTCTATGTCTTCTTTAGCCAAGCCATTCATAACCTTATCAGAAGTCTTTCCATACTGTCCCAATAAATTTGCCTGATGTTGAAACGTTTTACGGTAGCGACGGGTTTCAATGTTAGATTGGAGAATATAGTAAAAGAGGGCTCCAAAAACAGGAAATCCGATGACAAAAACAATCCAGGTCAACTTGAAACTGGCGTTCATCGGGCGATTGATGATGGAAATGGCTACAATAATAGAAAAAACTTGTAATGCCGTCAAGATAGCTGGGACATAGACTGCTAGTGAGCCAACCACCCAAACTATCGCAAAGACTGTCAATAATAAAAGGGCAAGAACTATAAAAACCCGACTATAAATAATTTTCCACAATTTTTTCATACTACACTCTCACGATGTTTTTTCCCATTATACCAGATTATAGTCAAATATCCTACTAATTATCGCAGTAGATTTCTCGCAGTTCTTACTTGAAAACAGCACCCCTATCTCCTACATCATAAAACACCGACATAGACCGGTGTTTTACTTATATATATTATCTGTCAAAATTTCTACGGTTTACCGTAACGTAAACCCATAGCATTGATAGCGACAATAACCGTCGATAGACTCATGAGCACGGCCGCCAATAAAGGATCCACCATAATGCCCATGCTTGGATAAAGGATTCCAGCAGCTAAAGGAATGGCAATGATGTTGTATCCTGCCCCAAACCAGAGATTTTGCCTCATTTTGCGGATGGTTGTCTTGGCAATGCTCAACATATCCAAGACTGCTGATGGATTGGATTGAACCAAGACCACGTCTGCAGAGTGGATGGCAACAGAAGTTCCTGCGCCAATGGCAAAGCCTAAATCTGCCGTCGCTAGAGCAGGCGAATCATTGACCCCATCGCCGATGAAAAGAACTGCCCCACGCGCCTGATAGTCCTTGACCAGTTTTGCCTTATCCTCTGGTTTAAGTTCAGCTCGGTAATCCTCTATGCCCAACTGAATGGCTACTTTTTGTGCGGTAGCTGGATTGTCACCCGTTAACATCACAGGACTAATACCCTGCGCTTTCAAGCCTGCTACAAAATCTTTAGCATCTTCTTTTATCTGGTCGCCCAAGGCTACAAATCCCAAGACCACATGATCAGTCACCAAAAAACTCAAGGTTAGACCCAAATCAAGATATGGAGCAATCACGTCCTGATCCACTGACAAACCTATTTCCTGCAGACCTTTGTAGGACATAATTTCATAAATCCTTCCATCCAAGACGCCTCGAATCCCACTACCAGGGATATTCTCAACCCGTTCTGCTTGATAGAAAAGTGGACCTGCCGCATCCACAATCGAAAGGGCAATTGGGTGGGTTGAAAGAACTTCTAATGCTGCCATTTTGGCCAGCGCATCCGCTCCCTCAACCAAATCTTGGCTGTGGCGAACTTGAAATTTTCCGTCGGTCAAGGTTCCGGTCTTATCCATCAAGGCAAACCGAATCTGGTTAACCTGTTCAAGAGCTGTTCGGTTCTGAACCAAAAGACCATTTTTTGAAGAAATCGTGGTCAATCGCGCCACAACAAGGGGAATGGCTAGACCAAGGGCATGCGGACAGGCAATGACAAAAACAGAAACTGCCATCATCAAGGCAAAGGCAAGATTAGCCGTCATGGTCCAATAAATAAAGGCCAAAATCCCCACAATTAAAGCTGCATAGAAGAGCCAAGAGGCTACGCGGTCAGCCATATTTTCAAGCTTGGATTTCTGGTTTTGCGCTTGACGGACCATTTCGGTCACCTGCGCCAAAAAGCTATCCTTACCAAGACTGGTCACTTCCATTTCAAAGGGCATGTTTTGATTGAGCGAACCACCGAATACCCTATCCCCCGCCTCTTTTTTGACAGCTCGAGATTCCCCAGTAATCATAGATTCATCAATATGAGCAACACTCAAAATCTTACCGTCAGCCGGAATTTTTTCATTTTCCTTGACTAAGAGGAAATCCCCAATCTGCAAGTCCTCTACCGCAACATCTGTCCCATCCTTGAGATGGGCTTTTTCGGAATGAGAGAGGCCAAGTCTTTCAGGGCATCGCCTGCTCCCATAACCGCCTTCATCTCAATGATATGCCCAATCAGCATAATGACAATCAGCGTAGACAACTCAAACCAAAAGTTCATGCTTTCTTGTCCCAATAGCGCTAAAATTGTTGCATAAACGGAGTAAAGATAGGAAACAATAATCCCCATGGAAATCAGGGTCATCATTGCAGGTTTTTTAGCTTGCAACTCCCCTCTAGCTCCGTTAAAGAAAGGTGTTCCTGAGTAGAAGAAGATAATAGAACCTAATATCAGCTGGACAAGTTCAACACCCGGAAAACGTAAAAGAGTGAAACCTGCAATTGGAGAAATGGCAAGTAGGGGAATCATGACTGCCACTGCGACTTTGAGTTTTGTATTCATATCCCCCATGTGCATCATGTGCCCACCATGCTCCATCATGTCATGGTCATGCCCTTGGTGATGCTGATGAGCATCATGAGTATGATGAGAATGATGAGAATGATGACTGACGTCAGAGCCCCCTACATGATGATGGTCGTGATGGACGTGATGGTCAGAATGATGATTGGCGTGACCCCCCTCTTCATGGGGATGCTCCTGCTGATGAGAATGATGGCTGGTCTGACCAACTTCCTCAGAATGCATCGTATGTTGGTGTTCCTGCTTATTTTCTTTTGAATGGTTCATAAGATAACTCCTATTTCTGTCTACATTTGTAATCGATTTACAATTATAGTTTACACTTGTAGTCAAAAAATGTCAACCGATTAGATCAAAAAAACCTAGAATGGCATTAATCCATCTAGGTCATATTATGTGTTCACTTTTCTTTATTTCAAATTAAAGACCGTACTGGCCAAATAATCAGCTAGCCTCGGAAAAAGAGTATATAGCTTATGAGCTGCAGCCAAGGTCCAGGGCAGGTTGATTTCTCTCTTCCTAGTTCCCATAGCCGCCACAATCTTCTTGGCAACATAGTCTGGTTGTAGCAAGAAAGCCTTGACGCTCTCTTGATAGCTTCCATCTGGATCTGCTTGGTCGAAAAAGCTAGTTGCGATTGGACCTGGGTTAACAGTTGTAACTGTCACACCATACTGGGCTAATTCCAAGCGAATGGTATTTGAAAAACCCATAGCTGCAAACTTGGTTGCCGAATAAACCGATGACTTGCTTGAAGCAATCAAGCCTGACATGGAAATGATATTGATAATCTGCCCGCTCCGTCTGGCCTTCATTCGTTTACCTACTAAACGGCACATGGTCATGAGGGCAAAGGTATTGATGTCAAACATAGCTTGCACCTGCTGGCTGGAGAAATTCTCAAAATCATCATAAATGGCGTAGCCAGCATTATTGACTAAAATATCAATCTGACCAAACTGACTATCGAGCTCCTCAAAAAATACCGTCAGAGCTATTTCATCTCGGATGTCTACATCAAAGATAGCCTTTTTTTCATGGTAAGCATAGAGTTGCTCAATTTTCTCCACATCTCGCCCCAACAAAATCAAAAAATCATCTTTCAGCAAGGGCACCATTTCCTGTACCAAGCCACCTGAGGCACCTGTGATTAGAATGGTTCTCATAGCTCAATTTCCTCTAAATCCTTGACAATATGAACATTTTCAAAAACCTTGCTTGCATCATTACGCAACTTGCTGATATCCTTGGACAAAAAGCGTGGACTGATATGGTTGAGAAGCAACTGCTTGACACCTGCATCCTTGGCAACCTGAGCGGCTTCCATATTGGTCGAATGCCCATGCTTGCGAGCAATTTGTTCATCGCCTTTTCCGTAGGTCGCCTCATGAACTAAGACATCGGCATTGACTGCCAAGCGTACGCTGGCATGACACTTGCGCGTATCACCAAGAATAGTCACTACCTTACCAGGCCGTGGCGGCGAAACAAAGTCGCCAGCAATAATTTCAGTCCCATCTTCAAGGGTCACATTTTGACCATTTTTGATTTTTCCAAAGAGGGGACCAAATGGTACACCGGCCGCGCGCAGAGCCTCTGCATCCAGAGTCCCTTCCAAATCTTTCTGGATAACACGATAGCCGACACAAGGAATGGTATGGTCCAGCTTTTCAGCGAATACCGTGAATTTGTCGGTGTCTAAGACCTGACCAACCGTGTCCACATCAAACTCATGGAAATGAATGCGATAAGGTAGGCGTGTCCCTGATACTTTCAGACTTGCCAAGACAAAGGAACGAATGCCAAGAGGACCATAAATATCAATATCAGTCTGCTCCTCACTTGACTGGAAAGAACGGCTGGATAAAAAACCAGGCAGTCCAAAAATATGGTCTCCGTGTAGATGAGTGATAAAGATTTTTGCGACTTTACGCGGGCGAATAGTCGTTTCCAAAATTTGATTTTGAGTTCCCTCGCCACAATCAAATAGCCACACTTGATTGATTTCATCCAAGAGTTTCAAGGCCAAACTGGATACATTTCGAGCCTTAGAGGGCTGTCCAGCCCCCGTACCTAAAAATTGAATTTGCATTGTTTACTTTCTATTTTCTATAAATATTATCGCTGAGCGACCCGACCAGGCAAAAAATGACTGACCAGAAAAACCTTCCGCTACTTCCAGCACTTCTTCCTGATTAAATCCTGAAATCTTGACCAAACCTTCTGTCTTTTCCACCTGGGTCAAGAGGTAGTCTGTTTCAACTTCCTCTAACTCGGCGTCCTCAAAGGGATTGGCTTTCATGAAAATCTTGCCCTCCTCCACAAAGACGACATAGTGGGGAAAGACTTGGGCGATTTCAAAGAGCAAGCTATCCGTCACTTCCTCCTCTTGCTCCGAAAAGACCTGGGCCAAACCGTCAGCCGACACATAGGCAAAGCCGAAAGACTTGCCTGATAAATTCAGTCGGACAAATGGTTTGCTTTCAGCAAAGCTGGGTTCTTTTGGAAAAAGGCAGAGCTGCTGAGATAGAGTGAGATAGTAGTTCGTCGCCTCTTCTGCACCTTGTTTCTGGTAGATTTCCGCAAAATAAGCATTGATAACTGAAGGCGGTGGTGTGATGAAGTCCAACTTCTGCTGGTCGCTCAAGTCAGCTAATTTCTTCGCCAGATAGACCTTGTCTAGACTGGTAAAGCCACCGTATTTGATTGCCAAATCAAGATAATCCGTCATAAAATTCTTCCAACTTCCATTTATTGCTGGAAGCGATATAGCCTGATACCACTTCCACATCCTCTTCATAAGTCCGATTTTCAATCAGGGCTAGAGTAGCTAAATCATGCAATTTATAGGCTTCAGCCAGTGGAACCCTGACCTCAAATCGTTCAAACATGGTCTTAATCTTGGCCAAGACCATCATCTGTATATGGCCTTTGGCATTTTCATCCTTGGCGGACAACATGACATGAGGAAACTGACTTGGGGTAAAGCTGTCATCGGTCTTGTCCAACTTGTTGTAGAGAGCTAGACGTGGAATGTCTAGCATATCCAGGTCTTTTAGAATGTCCAAGACTACCTGCTCCTGCTCGCTATGATTGGGGTCAGAGGCGTCGATGACATGGAGCAAGAGGTCCACGTTCATGGACTCCTCCAAGGTGGACTTGAAGGCAGAAATCAACTCAGTCGGCAGGTCCTGAATGAAACCAACCGTATCGGTCAAGGTCACGTTGAACTTGTCAGCCAAGTTAATCTGCTTGGTCGTGGCATCAAGTGTCGCAAAGAGTTCGTCCGCCTCGTACTGTCGCTTATCGGTCATGGCATTCATAATAGTGGACTTACCAGCATTGGTATAGCCAATCAAGCCAATCTTAAACACGCCTGATTGCAGACGGCGTTCACGGACAGTCGCTCGGTTCTTCTCCACCGTTTTGAGTTGGCGTTCGATGTCATGAATCTGATTACGAATGCTTCGACGGTTGAGCTCCAACTGGCTTTCACCTGGTCCACGAGAGCCGATACCACCCGCCTGACGACTGAGCATGATACCTTGTCCAACCAAGCGTGGCAACATATACTTGAGCTGGGCCAAGTGGATTTGTAGTTTTCCCTCATGGCTCCGTGCTCGCATGGCAAAAATATCCAAAATCAACTGCATGCGATCGATGACCTTAACCCCCAGAATCTCCTCCAAATTGACATTCTGACGGGGTGTTAGTCGGTTATTGACAATAACGGTATCAATCTCGTCAGCCTCGACCATCTGGGCAATTTCTTCTAGTTTCCCTGAGCCAACAAAGGTCTTGCTGTCGTATTTTTCACGTTTTTGAGTGTAGACTCCCTTGACCAGAGCCCCAGCTGTCTTAGCTAGACTTGCCAACTCTTCCATGGACATGTCAAAATTTTCTGTCTGCTGTAATTCCACTCCGACCAGGAGGGCACGTTCTTGTTCTTTCTGGGTTTCAATCATTTAAAAATTCCTCCACGGCGGTGAAAATCTGAGACTTGTAATCTGGCTGGTCTACTGAATAAAAGGGAACCTGCATCCGATTTCTGAACCAGGTTAATTGGCGTTTGGCAAAGCGGCGGCTATTTTGCTTGACCTTATCAACTGCTTCTTCTAGGCTGATTTGACCTGCTAAGTATGGGAAAAATTCCTTATAGCCAATTCCCATAGCAGCTTGGGCTTGGGGATGTTCTTGGTAGAGCCAGCTAACTTCATCTAGTAAGTCCGCCGCCATCATCTTATCCACTCGCTGATTGATGCGGTCGTAAAGAACCTGTCTGTCATCCGTCAGGCAGATGTAAAGAGGCTCAAATTCTGACTCTGTATTTTCTAAGTTCTTGCCAAATTTTTTCAACTCTAACCCACGAATGATTCTCCGCCGGCTGTTTCCCTCGACCGTCAAACCTGCCTGCTCTGCCATTGTTTCCAAAACCTCGTCAGACAAGCAGTCGAGTTCCGCCCGATAAGCCAGAACTTGCTCCTGGTCAACCTGACCACCTAGATGGTAGCCTTCCAGTAGACTTTGGATATAAAGGCCTGTCCCACCCACGATAAGGGGCAGCTTGCCACGACTGGTAATGCCTGCAATCAAAGCTTTAGCTTCTGCTACAAATTCATAAGCCGAATAGCCCTCGGTCACATCTCGGACATCAATCAAGTGATGAACCGCCGCAGCCTGCTCTTCAGGACTAGCTTTTGCCGTGCCGATATCTAGGTTGCGATAGACTTGCTGGCTATCACCGCTGATAATTTCTCCATTGTAGCGCTGGGCCAATTCAATTCCTAATGCAGTTTTTCCTACCGCTGTCGGTCCAATGACCACAATTACTTTAGTTTTCATCTTTTTCCTTGAAAATATTTTGTTTTTTCGCTAAAATCTATTATAACACAAGTAAAGGAGAATTCACTATGGCTAAAGGTTTTGGCAAAGGTTTCTTGACAGGTGTTCTTTCTACAGTTGCTCTTGCAGCAGGTGCTATCTTCACCGTTCACAAAACAATTATTGAACCAGAAGAAAAGAAAGAAGCCTTCATCGAGGAAAATCGTAAAAAAGCAGCACGTAAACGTGTGGCACACTAAAAAGCTGGTGAATGTCCAGCTTTTTTTGTTTACAAAAAATCCCTTAGAAGCTCTGCTATTTCCAAAAGAAACATAATAGGCTCTCTAAGAGATAACACTTTATAAAATAATATCTTCTTTCTCAATCAACACAATGGTCCACATCATAGCGAGGGTCACAAGGGCTAGAGCAATGATGAGCGGTAGCCAGCTATTAAATAGGGGGTAGCTGTATCCCAGAAGACCTGGACCAAAGGCAGCAATGAGATAACCGCCTGTCTGTACCATGCCTGATAGCTGGGCAGTAGCCTGGCTGTTGCTTGTTTTCAAAGTAAAGCTCAACATCATATAAGGAAAGAGGGCTGCATTTGAGAAACTAAGAAGGATATTCAATCCTGACCAGAGAATAAAATCCTTGGGTAGGAAGGTCATCAAGGCTAGACCTAAAAGGGTAGCTGACGATGTGCTGAGCATGATATTACGACGCATTTCCTTGGTCTGACGAGAAAGGATGGCTGGAACAATCATGGACATGGGAATGGCAGTAAAGTTAAAGAGCCCTGCCATCAAACCAGCCTCAGCCTTGGTAAAACCAACTGATTGGGAAATGGTTGGCAACCAGGTAATCTCTGTGTAGTAGAGTACCGACTGTAGCCCACCAAACATCAGAAAGGCAAGGGCGGCCTTATTCTTCCAGATAGAACCTTGCTGCTGGTCTTGTTTTGTTGCTTCAAAGCGATGGTTGTTGCCAACATTAGGCAACCAAATAAGAAAAGCCAGCAAGACGACTGCTGTTATCAAAAGGATAAAGGTCTGCCAAGAGCTGGCTGACACAATTGGCACTGCAACCATAGCAGCCACCGTCGCAGCAACCCCCATCAAGGTGATGTAGATAGTAGTATAAAGCCCAATTTTCTTAGGAAAATTAGCCGTGACCAGACTTGGCAAGAGGACATTGATAAAGGCAATAGTAGCACCAACCAGCATGGTCCCCATATAAAGAGCTGGCAAATTGAGTACCCTCATACCTGAACCGATTACCATGACTAGAAGAACCATGGCCATGAGTTTCTCCATGCCAAATTTCGCGGCTAGGCGAGGAGCCAAGGAAGAACAGAGTGCAAACATAATCAAGGGAATAGAGGTCAAAATGCCTAGTGAGCTTACCTCAACTCCCAGACCAGATGCTACGTCTGTCAAGATGGCAGGAAGGGCTGTAAAAGGGGCACGCATGACCACACCCAACATGATAATACCTGCCACAATAAACGGTGATTGTTTTTTCATTTTTTTCTCCTAAATAAAAACGTTCGGATTTCAGCAATTTCGATTATATCACACTTGACAAATGATAGAAAGTTATTTTTCTATTTTAATTTTCGTTATAGCTATTAACTATACTTTTACCCTAGAAATAACTATTTTTCAAATGAGACTTTCTAGGTTAGAATAAATTCATCACAAATCGAAAGAGAGATATATACATGACAACATCAAGATTCCAATTAGTAGGTTCACTTCTCCGTCCTGCAAACTTAGGAGAATTTAAACGTCAGATCGAAGCTCGCGATGACATCAAATACCCATTCTATGATGACTTCGATGGGTACAAAGAAACCGAAACTTCACTTATCCAAAAAATTGTTGCAGAACAAAAAGAAAACGGTTTGGATATTGTGACAGATGGCGAATTTGGTCGCTCAATGTGGCACTTAGACTTTCTCTGGGGTTTTGAGGGAATCGAACGCTACATTGCTAAACATGGCTATCCTTTCAAAGACCACGATGGGAAACCATACGAAACACGTAAGGATATCGGCCTCCGCATCACTGCACCACTTTCATCAAAAAATCATCACTACATTGATATCTACAAACAAGTGAAAGAATTAGCAGGGGACACTGTAACGAAACAAACTATTTTTGGGCCAGCCCACGCCTTTAATGAATTAATCCTTTTCAATGGACAAGTTGGACCTGATCACGTTTACAAGACTCGTGATGAATTGAAAGACGGTCTCATCGCTGCCTATAAAGAATTTTTAGACCAATACAAGGCTGCTGGAGGTCAGATTATTCAGTTTGACGATTGCCTATGGGAACTCTTCGATCCATCAAACCCAGTTCCGTTCTTACCGCAAGATGACCCGGAAGCTTTGGCTGCCCTTGCAGATGAATTTATCGCCATCAACAACTCTGTCGCAGACTATGGTCATGAGATTGGATTAGCTGTTTGGACCCACAACTGCCGTGGCAACTATGAAAGTCGTTCTGCTGCAGGTGGTACCTATGAAGCTATTGCTGAGAAATTCCTTAAAAACCAGCGTTACAGCCGTTTCTTCCTTGAATGGGATGATGAGCGTGCGGGTGATTTGAAAGCCTTGGAGAGCTTGCGTGATAAGGATGTCGAAGTTGTACTTGGTTTACTTTCAAGTAAGACTTCTGACCTTGATGATGAAGAACGCGTTTACAAATTACTCGAGGAAGCTAGCAAGATTATTCCGAAAGAGCGTCTCTACCTCTCTCACCAATGTGGTTTCGCGTCCTGTGATTCAGGTAATGAATTGGCCATCCCGCAACAGTGGGCTAAAATCAAGCAAGGTCAAGATATCGCAGCAAAATTCTGGTCCTAGTCCTCTATCTATATTTGCTATTCGTGCACCACAAAAGCCCTGTTTCGCAGGGCTTTTGTTTGCTTCTCTGAAAGTTAGAAGCCTGAAAATGATTTAGCAAGGCTATTCGGCAGATTCATTTTCAAAAGAATCAACCAAGCTTCCTAACGGTTTCCAGGTCAAGCCGATGTCTTCATTTTCCTCTTCTAAACCTGAACCTATAAATTCACCAAAAATATCGGACAGCCATTCCAGGTCTTCATCGGATAATTCCACATCTTCTTCCTCGGTGCTTTCGCTAGGTAAAGCTTGCTCTTCTACTGCTGTATCAGTTGGTTCTGAAACTGGTTCACTAGTTGTTTCATCCCTTACTAACGGGATTTCCTGCACTTCTGCAGGGCTTGTTGAGCCACTTGAAGCACTCTCCTCTTCTGCACTTTCGCTAGTTATTGGGGCAGTAGCTTCTGCCTCGCCAACTTCTGTAGGACTGGTTGCCTGTTCTGAACTGGTCTCAATTTCTGAAGAAGAACTTTCTTCAACTGGTTGTGATAAATTGGATAGACTTTCACTTTCATGTTCATGGATTGGACCAGATGAGCTTTCAGGACTATCCTGACTGGTTGGACTAGCTAGACCTACACCTTCCTCACTTACTGGGATAGGACTTGTCTGCTCTGATCTTGCTAGAACTTTCTCTGGAAAGCTCAAAGGACTGACAAAGAAATCCCTAGTTCCTTCAACAAACATATTCATTTCTAGGCGGTTCATCTGCATCACGCCATAGTCATCTGACATTTCTAGTTGCTGATGGACTTGAGTTTTCACATCATTGGCAACTGCAATACTGCTGGCAATTAAGTCTTCTGCCAGAGAGATTGGACTGGCAGCCAACTCTCTGCGAACAACCAAACCATAGATTTGATTGATGAGGCGAGCAGCCTCCTGACGAGTAGGTGCTTGAAGATAAGGACTATCAATATGGGCAAGTAAATAATCCATATACTCCATCAAACGAGTTTCTGCTCGGTCTTGGAATTGCTGAATCTCCTTCAAACTATGGGAAATCCGTGCCAACTCACGCTCATCTCCTTTCAGACTAGCTTGGTTGATTTGGTCAACCCAGCTAGCTTGCGAGGTCACTGTCCCTGTTATATTGGTCTGTCTTAATAGGGCAAGTAGGTCCTGATAAGCCTGATTATCCATCACATGATGAGGAGATGTTGTTGAAGTTTCATGCTCTGCTTTCTCCATAACTTCAGGGAAGGTCATCTGTCTGGTAAACATCTCACGGATGTCCCCCACAAATGCTTCCATGAATTCCCTGTTTTCCTGCAATTTTTCAGAGGCAGGACTGGTTTGGATAGGGTAGGTCTGATTGGCTGCCTTGGCAAGATGGAGAGCAATTTTCAGGTCAACCAATTCTTTGGACAAGTCCAGTGGTTTGATGGAACCATTGCCACCTAAGGTTGCTTGGAATAAACGATCCAATGTGCTCGCCAATCTTTCCTGCAAATCAGGTGCAAGATAGGTTTGATCCAACTGACCAAGCAAGTAATCCATATATTCCATCACTGTAATATCTGGACGGTCTTGGAAATGTTTCAACTCTTGCAAGAGATGTTCCAAATTGAGCAAGGTCTGTCTGTCCTTAGCTTGACTGGCTTGATTGAGTTGGTTGGTTAATCCTTCCTTATTTACTGGCAGATTGCTGGTATCAAGTAAGCGGATCTGTTCCAGAATAGATGGGTAGAGTGGGTCTGTATTTTCCTCTGTAGAATGAGTAACTTCCTGCAAGATATGGACCTTTTCAAATTGTTCCAACATTGCCAAATACCCCTTGGTCGAATTGGTCACAAGTTCATCTAAATTGCTAGCAAAGTCGTCCAAAGCCCGTTCGATACGACGGTATTCCTTGCTGCTTGCCCCAAATTTTTCAGCCGCCGCTTGACGCAAATGAGCAAGCTGACTATCTACAGTCGCTCGGTCAAATTCCCCTTCCTGATAGCTACCTGAAATGGCTGGCAATTTATTGGCAAGATAAGGCTCAATGCCCTCCACGGCCTGAATGTGTAAGACATGGTCATGGCTACCATGTGGCAGAACGAATTTCTTATCGCGAATGATGAGTTTAGATGGTGCGATACCAGTCCGCTTGGCTACCGCCAAAAGCTCCGCTTCAAAGTCCCTCTCTGGATCCCCTGTCACCTCTGGAATGACCAACATGGACCGTAAAATCACATAGGGATGGACATGGGTCGGGTCATAGGCATGGCTTGGATCATTGAAACTAAAGGTCGTATCCGAAACTCGAATGGCTTCTTTTGGCACTCCATAGACCTTGGAAATATAGTCAATTTTTCGTGCCAAGTCCTCTTCACTTTCAAAAGGCTTGGTCAAGTCAATATTCTTCAAAAGCACCAAATGAGCATGGTCGCCATGGGGGTACATGAAGGCCTGACCTTGTGGGGTATCTAAAAGAGTAATGGAGCTGGCTGGCAAGCCGAGGGATTGGGCCAGATAGTTCCGTTTAGCTGCGACCTCATCCTCGACAGTCACCTCTGTCGGCACTGATGGCACCGTGCTTGAAACGATCTCAGAATGTGTCGGTTGGCTTGGTTGAGCTGGTTCAACGACTTCTGACATTGATGGAAGTGTTTCGGTAGATTGACTTGGCAAACTACTTGAGCTAGCGGTGCTAGATGACAGCGACGTTGATGAACTCATTTCACTGCTGGATGGAGAACTTGGAGAATGGTCAGTGGCTTCCTCCTCTGGACTTTCAAAAGGCTTGGTCAAGTCAATATTCTTCAAAAGCACCAGATGGTCATGGTCGCCATGGGGGTACATGAAGGCCTGTCCTTGTGGCGTGTCCAAAAGAGTAATGGAGCTGGCTGGCAAACCGAGGGCTTGGGCTAGATAGTTCCGCTTAGACGTAACTTCGTCTGCCACAACCTCCTCTGTCGGAGCAATAGGTACTGGACTTGCTGCTTGTGGTTGACTGGAAATACTTGGAACGGCTGCTACTTCCGTTTTTTCCACAGGTTTTGCAGCTACTGTTGTTACCACATCTGGCAGGGGACGGATTGGACTTACTTGACTGGCTTGATTTTCTAGTAAATGAGCCCACTTGGAAGCAGCTACCTGCTCCCTACGCAAGACATGGATATGCCCCTGGTGTTGAATGAGCAGTCCAACAGCATTCTGACCAATAACCCCACTTCCATCAAAGAGAAAACCATCGCTAGTTGGATAATCAATTCCAGCAATTCCTTGAGCAGAAGTTCCCGAAACTCCTTGGTTACCACCTCCAGTGACTGTTGGAACTGGTGAAGTAGCTATTGGGGAAACAGGTAAAGTCACCAACTGATTTTCCATAACCGATGGTGCCACTGCCCCCCTAGCAAATTGACTAGCAGCTGCATGGGCAGGATTTCCCAGACTTCCACCGACAGCTTGTTTTAAAATATAATGGTAATGATCCCCGTGGCGAACCGTATACCCATTGGCATCTTCTGCCACAATATCAGCAGGATTAAATTGATAATGGTCCTGCCCAGCCTGATTGGATGATGTACCAGCCGTGTTCCTTTCCTGTTTTTTGGTCATGTCAGCTCCGGCTGGGATAAGGTACTCCCACTTACTGCCTTTCAAATCACCATAAAAGATAAAGTGGCTGTGGCCATTGTGTTCTACGATAATGCCCGTATCCGTCTTGCTAGAAATTTGCTTGGCATCGCTCAATAAGAAGCCATCGCTGGTTGGTCTATCAATTCCAGCTACACCTGCCTGATTGGTCGATGACTGCTTTTGCTCTTCATGGGTATGGTCATGGTTGTGATCGTGGCCATGGTGGTCATGTTCAGGATTGTTTGCTGTTAGTTTCCGCGCTTCCTCTAAAGTGACAATGCCGTCCCCAGTCTTCTTAGGATAATAATAGACCTTGCCATTGACTTGAATGATGTAGCCTGTTCGTACCTTATACAAGACATCTTTTTCATTAAATTGATAGTTCTTATCTTCTAACAAGGTTTCCTTTAGGAACTTGGCTTCGTAGGGTACAGAGCCTTTTTCCACATGTTGATGATCGCCGTGGATAAGGACATAACCATCCTCTGTCAACTCCGCAACGACATAAACTGTTTCCTCTTTCTGAACCTGTTCCTGCTTTACTTTTTCGTCAAGCACCTGTGTAGCTTGTTTCTGCTGGCAGGCCAACAAGGTCAAACCACACAATAAGCTTATGCCTGTCAAGGCAAGATTTCGTTTCTTCTTCACCATACTCTCCTTGATAAAAATAAGTATTTTACCAGTTAAGTATACACCTTCAAAGACAAATAGTCAACCAGTTAATTATAAAACGGTTAAGTTTATTCTAAAAGAATAGAACTTTCCAAAGAAAGTTCCATTTCAATTCTTCTAATAAAGTAAGCCTACCAAGGCTAAAATAACCATGAGAGCCAAGATATGTCCAACAGTTACCAGTACAAATGAATACTTCAAACCACGCTTCATACTTAATTTTGACAGATTGTGGAAGGTAATCATCACACCTGATTGTGGTACAACGGTCAGAATAGCTGAAGCCACTACAACTACACGGTGGAGGATTTCGGGATTGATCCCCATTTCCAAGTAAGCTGGTAAGAAATTACTTGAAGCGATCCCAACCGCACCAGAGGATGAACCAATAATACCACTGAGCAGGGCAGTTGACACAGACAAGCTAATCAAAGGCGAACCTGGAATTTGTTGGATCCACTCCTGGATAACTGCGAAACCAGCTGACAAGGTCAAGACCGTACCAAATGCCACCGTACTAGATGTAGCAAAGGCAGGAACAATAGAAGCTGTCGCACCTGAATTCAAAAGTTCCTTCTGATTAGGCAGGTAGGGGTAGAACAAGATAGCTGACAAAACAATAGACACCAACAAGCCGATAGCCAAGACATTAGGCGTCTTGTTCAAGAGGAAGATAGTCCCAATCAAGCTAAGCAAGGGCAAGATAGAAAAGAGCAAATTTGGTCTTTTTTCAGCCAATTCAACAACAGTATCGTCATCATCCTCGGTGTAGGTTTCCCCATTTGCCAAACTTTTCTTGAGGCAATATGCCATGTAGAAGAGGCCAAAGAGCAAGAGAACCAAACTAGCTGCTAAACTAATGAGCGGAGCAGCTGTCAAACTCGTTCCCAAAACCTTGGTCGGAATAACGTTCTGAATGGACGGTGTCCCGGGTAAGGTGGTCATGGTATAGGTACTAGCCCCCATGAAAACTGGAAGCGGAAAGAGAGCCCAGTTGATATTCAACTCCTTGAAAAGAGGACGTGACAGAGGTAAGAGGGTGAAGATTACAACGAAGATACTCACACCACCATAGGTTAAGATACTTGTGATAAGGGCAATAGCCAGCAAAACCTTGTAAGGACTATCTTTTCCCATAACCTTCAAAATACTATTGGCAATGGTCAGGGTTGCTCCACTGGCTTCCATGTAGCGAGCCAAAATAGAGCCCAACATGAAAATCACAAAGTTATTGATTAAAAAGCCAGCCAGACCAGCCATATAGGACTGTTCCTTTCCCAACATAGCTTCGATAATGTTCATCTGGTTGGTCACCAGAATAATCAAACTAGCAACAGGGGCTGCCACAATAACGTGCAAATTCTTTGATGTCAAATAAATAATGGCTACAACAGCCAACAACACTCCTAAAATCGCTAAAATTTCCATAGTTCTCCTAACATTTTTCTAAATTTTTTTATCTAAACATTCAATTCTTTCATCTTTCAAGGGAAGCAAGAGCTCTGCCACCGTCTTTTGCAAGACAGGATGACGGTAATCTGCTGCAATGTCAGCCAGGGGTAAAAGAACAAATGCCCGCTCATGGGCATATGGATGGGGAATGATGAGGTTTTCTTCCTCTATCACTTGTTCATCCCAAAAAATAATGTCTAAATCGATGGTGCGTTGGCCCCACTTTTCAATCCTGACCCGATCCAAGTCCAATTCAATCTGCTGGCAGACAGCTAAAAAGTCCTGGGCAGATAAATCTGTTTCAACCTGACAGGCTAGATTGAGGAAATCAGCCTGGTCCGTCTTGCCCCAAGCTGGAGTTTCATAAATGGAAGAAACCAAACCAAGTCGACAGTTAGGATGACGGTCTAGGGCTTCTAAAGCAGCTTCTAAATAAGCTAGACGGTCTCCCATATTTCCGCCAATGCTGAGATAGGCTAAGTGTTTCATGGGCGTTCACGCTCCAGTTCAATCCCAACAGAGTCATAATGACCAGCAATAGGGGGATTCTCCTTGTAAATGGCCAAGCGAATCTTCTCCACCTTTGGAAATTGATCAAAAATCTCCTGACAGATGACACCTGCCACCTTTTCAATAAGGGTATAGGGCTTGCCTTCCACAACTGCTTTAATGGTTTCAAAGACCATGCCATAGTGGACCGTATCTTCCAACTGGTCTGTTTGCGAGGCAGCTGTCAGGTCGACATACAAATCACAATCTACTGTAAAAATCTGACCGAGGACCTGCTCTTCTTTGAATGCCCCATGATAGCCGTAAAAACGGCATTTATTGAGGGAAATCTTATCCATTTGCCCCTCCATTTACAAGTTGATCCCAGACCTTGACGATATCTCGATTGGCAGCGACATTATGGACACGAACCATTTTACAGCCTTTTTGAACTGCCCAGGCGGACAGGGCTGCTGTAGCTTGATCCCGATCAGTCGGTAAACTATTGCCCCCAAGCAAGTAATCCACCACGCGCTTACGGGAAATCCCGAATAAAACCGGATAACCAAGACCAGTAATCTGATCCAAACCTTGCAAGAGATCCAAATTATGCTGAACATTCTTAGAAAAGCCAAAGCCTGGATCCAACCAAATCTTGTCTGCAGCTATACCAGCATCCAAAGCAGCTTGAGCACGCTCAACTAGAAAGCTTTTGACTTCGCCAACAACATCCGTATAGCTTTCCTCCTTTTGATTGTGCATAAGCATGATAGGCACCTGATATTCCGCAGCCAGAGCTAACATTTCCCCGTCATACAGACCCGCCCAAACATCATTTAAAATATCTGCACCCGCTTCAAGGGCTGCACGGGCTGTACCTGTTTTATAGGTGTCAATGCTGACCAAACAATCGTAATTTTCTTTAATTGCACGGATAATCGGAACCACACGCGCAATCTCCTCTTCTTCCGTCACAAAGCTTGCGCCAGGACGAGTGGACTCACCACCGACATCGATGACGGTCGCGCCGTCTGCCAACAATTTTTCGACTTGAACTAGAGCTGCTTCTACTTCATTATAGTTACCGCCGTCAGAAAAGGAATCTGGAGTCACATTGAGAATTCCCATGATAGTCACTTGATTTGCTAAATCTTGAATGGACATAGAACCTCCTATTTATTGTGGATCATGGACAAGAGTTCACGACGCAAAATAGCATCTTCCTTGTATTTGCCAAGGGCAACTGTCGTGACTGTCTTGCTACCTGGCTTGCGAATGCCACGCATACTCATGCACATGTGCTCTGCTTCTACCATGACAAAGACACCCTCTGGCTCAAGAGCATCTTGAAGAGCATGGGCAACCTGATGAGTCAAACGTTCCTGCAACTGAGGACGACGGCTAGCCACTTCGACTGCACGCGCCAACTTGCTCAGCCCTGTCACCCTGCCCTTGCTTGGAATATAGGCCACGTGGGCAATTCCGTAGAAGGGCACCAAATGGTGTTCACACATGGAGTGGAAAGGAATATCCTTGACCAAGACCACTTCCTCATGTCCCTCTGAAAAAACAGCAGTGAACTGGTCTTTGGGATCTTCATTTAAACCGTTAAACATCTCCAAATACATCTTGGCTACACGTTTTGGCGTATCCAGCAAGCCCTCCCGATTAGGATCCTCGCCCAATAATTCCAACAACTGATAGATGGTTTGTTCAATTTGTTCTTG
Source organism: Streptococcus suis (assembly GCF_002964575.1). GTDB lineage: Bacteria > Bacillota > Bacilli > Lactobacillales > Streptococcaceae > Streptococcus > Streptococcus suis_R. Next base: position 133,627 of record NZ_POQQ01000040.1, read on the forward strand.
TTTTGACATAATACACCTTAAATAGTTTGATGTTCTTATTATACCCTAAATTCCCTTTTCAGAAAAGGGCTTTCAGTATTCTCATACAAAAACTGTCCCCTGCCAGATAACAGTTTCATCATCCCAGTCAATAGGCTTTATGGTATAATGAAAGAAATCACATTCAAGGAGCTATTATGACCAAAAAACCTGTCCAACTGGCTACCATTTGCTACATTGATAATGGCAAGGAATTCCTCCTCCTCCATCGAAACAAGAAGGAAAATGATGTCCACCAAGGAAAATGGATTGGGGTCGGTGGCAAGCTGGAAGCTGGTGAAACGCCTCAAGCCTGTGCCATTCGCGAGGTCTTTGAGGAAACGGGTCTGACCGTCACCAAACACGCTCTCAAAGGAGTTATCACCTTCCCAGACTTTACTCCAAACACAGACTGGTACACCTACGTCTTCAAGATAACTGGTTTTGAGGGAAGTCTGATTGACTGCACAGAAGGCGACTTGGAATGGGTTCCTTATGACCAAGTCCTATCCAAACCGACTTGGGAAGGCGATCGGCATTTTCAGGAATGGCTCTTGGAAAACCGTCCTTTCTTCTCTGCCTGCTTTCGCTACGATGGAGATACTTTGCTGGATTACAGCGTTGATTTTTATGAAGAATAAGCTAAGAACCTATATTCACAGTTCAGCACTTCCATATAAGCACTTCACTTGTTCATCCCAATTCTAAGTGAAAGAGAAAAAGCCTTGGAAATCCAGGGCTTCTTTGCTATTACAAATATTTCTTCTTAGGCATTTGCTTATTCAATACGACATCCAAGGGACCTGCTGATAAGACTGTATCGACCAGTTGCTTATCTGTAATGGTCTTGTCGAGAAGGACTTGGTATTCTAAGACAAGGGCTTCTTTTTTCTTTTTGTATTTGAGGGACATTAAATCTGACTGCTTGCATGAACTACCAAATTGTTGTTCAAAAAATTGGTCATAGTTGAAGTCAATCGGTACAGTCACCAAGAGATGACGGCGGTTTTGATTGACCTGTGCAAAACTACTATTTTCAAACAGCAAGATACAAGCTGACAAGACAAGGGTCATAAAGATAGCGAGACCTAGGAAGCCCATACCCGTTGCCAGACCGATAGCCATCGCTAACAAGATGGCCAACATCTCTTTTGATGAACCTGCAGCAGAACGAAACTTAATCAAACTGAAGGTACCTGCCACCGCTACACCGGCCCCTAAATTCCCGTTTACCAAGGCAATAATAACAGCAATCAGGGCGGGCATTAAACTGAGGGTGATGACAAATTCTTTGCTATAGTTGGCCTTGTATTTGTAAACAGCCGCATGAATGACCCCCATGGCCAGACTGACACCGAAGACTAGGGATATCTGAAGGAGGGTAATGTTATTGTTTGAAGTTGAAAAGATACTATTAAACAGTTGCATATAGGGCTACTTCCTCTCCGCTCATTTGATGAGCCAGCTTGTAGGCATTTCCATATTTTGAAAATGATTGTTTTTCCAGTTGGTATTTTTCTAACAAGTCGAGCAACCAGTCTGGAAGTTGTTCTGGTACCTTGATTTCCATAATGACCTTGTTGGGATCTAGGAGAGCCTCTCCAAATTTCCCATCTGTTGCAGAAACATGGTAATCACGATAAAGCAAGTTCTTATCGATGGTCAAGCGGATTTTCTTATCCTCAATCCCTTTATAAGATACACGGTCATAATAGATATACATCTTTGGTTTGATGGTTCCGTATCGTTCACGTAAGATTTCTAATTCTGAAGTAACCATTTCATCTGTTATGGTCTTATCTACCACACCTTTTTCGATATAGTTGGTCACCGATAGAGGATTGGAAGTCAGACGGTACTTGTAGCCAATTTTATTCTCTTTCTTTTTGATTTCTAAAAAGGCCTGACTGCCTGCAGATGGCTGGGCATCATAGATACGCATACGGATTTTCTCACGCCCATTTTTCTTGGCAATGGAATCTTGAATCATGTCGAAGTCTTCATTATCAAAATAGATATTTGTGATAGTCGAAGTCGCAAACTCATCTGAAACCATGTGTTTCTTTAAATCCTTTTCAAGCAGTGCAAATGTTTCTTTATCAACGATGTATTTGGTTTCCTTGCGTTTAAATTGTTTTTGTACGATTCTAGTTTTCATGTTTTTTCCCTCTTTATCTAAAACTACTCGGCTCCTACCTGCCTCGTTTACAGTCTTAGTTTAACCCCCAACCTTTAAACGAAACTAAAAGTAATGTTAAACAAAACTTAAACTGCAATAAAGTTGAAATCCTTTTGTCACATTCCAAACTGTGCTACAATAGTTTTATCAATAGCAAGGAGAACCCCATGTACGAATTTGTCCTAGAATACGGCTCTTTCCCCGTAAAACTCATTGACGGCTTTGTCAACAATCGCTCAGAAATCCCTGATTTCCTCAAAGAGGATGAAGAAATGATTGCCCGCTTGAATCAGATAAACGAACTCTTCCACCAACTCTTTTTAACCATCGAGTGCAAGTTTGACTACATCGGCAAGCAATTTCCAGATAAAATTGAACAGCTGAGAACCCTCTATCATCCTCTAGCAGCTGACTTGCAGGCCAAATACGGTGAAACAGTTGATATCAACATTGAACCCTTTATTTTGTAAAGCAAAAGAGATGGCGCCTAACCATCTCTTTTTACTTATACTCTTCGAAAATCAAACTCAAACGTTGTTGACTTGATTTGATTTGATGAACTTCAGTTCTATCTTCGTCTTCGTGGCCTAGTTTGATTTTCATTGAGTATTATTTGGAATGAACTTCCGAATGTTTATAGCCATAGAAAAGATAAATCAAACTTCCTACGATGAGCGCCACTCCAAAGGCAATCCAGGTATCTAGGCTGTACTGGAACATAAAGGACAGGCAGATAATGATGGAAAGGATTGGCAAGACCGGTACAAATGGCGTTTTGAATTGACCTTCTGTTGGCAGACCCTCAACCTGACGGAGACGGATAAGTCCAAGGGCAAGCATAATCAGATAAGCGAGGGTACAGATATTGAGGAAGCTGGCAATGCTCGCCAAGGGGAACATACCCGCACAGATTGCCGCAAAGATACCCACCAAGATGGTTGCATTTTTTGGAACCTTACTGGTCGCCGTTAATTGGCTGAGAGATTTGGGCAAGAGCCCATCACGACTGATGGAGTAGACCATACGAGAGAGGGCGTAGGTCATGGAAATACATACCGTAATCAGAGTCAAGATAGCCACGACAGATACATAGCTAGCCGCCCAGCCCAAACCAACTTCACGTAGGGCGAAGGCAACTGCGTCTGCTACATTGAGTTTGCTATAGTGAACCATACCCGTCAAAACCAAGGTCACGACAATGTAGAGAATGGTTACGATAGACAGGGACAAGACAATGCCCTTAGGCACATTCTTCTCAGGGCTTTTCACTTCGTCAATCGCCAATGAAATGGACTCAAAACCAAGGAAGGCAAAGAACATCAGAGAAGCCCCTGCCATAATCCCTGCCTGTCCACCATAGACCGCACCAAAACCAAATGGAGCAAAATTGGACCAGTTCTCTGGTTTGATGAAGAAAATACCAGCTACAATAAACAAAGCCAGGGCTGAGAATTTCAATACAACCAATGCCGAGTTAAAGCGAAGAGCAGCCTTTGAGTTCAACAGAACAACACCCACTACAAAAAACAAGACCAAAACTGGTAAAAGGTCGATATAGGTACCTTGAGCTGGATTGAAAGTACCATTCAAGGCCGGAGGCAGAGCAAGACCAAAATTGGCTAACAGACCTTTCAAATAAGAACCCCAGCCAGAAGCCACACTGGACACTGCTGTCAAAAATTCCATAATGGTCAACCAACCTGCAAGCCAGGCAGGAAATTCACCAAATACCGCATAGAGATAGCCGTAGGCTCCACCATTGGTTGGAATACGGGAAGCAAATTCGGCGTAGAACAAGGCCGTTAACCCAACTGAAATCGCTGCGATAACAATGGAAATAACCAGGGCTGGACCAGCATATTGCGCAGCCGCTAAACCAGTGACTGTAAAAATTCCTGTTCCAACCATGGAACCAATTCCTAATAAAATCAAATCTACCAAGCCCAAGTGACGCCGCATGTGACTGCTCCGTTCACCGACTTGTTTCTTCCTAAATAAATCCACAAGATACTCCTTTTTTATATGATGGCCTATTGGTATATAGTCGTTTAGTTTCCTTATAGGCACCGCCACATTATACCATAAAATCAAGCATTAAGCACCAATCATGGCAAAGAAAAGAGCAGGGTGCCCCTAGGGCAGTCCTGCTCTTCTTTCTTATTCTTGGCTAAGGGTGACATTTTTTAGGTAATTGTTCTTATCCAACTGACCTGTAAAGCTATCTCCGACCTTGATAAATGGCAACTTGTCTGTGCTATCCTCTGTTGCCTTAACCTTATAAATCTGACCTGCTGACTGGATATAGTAAACGGTTGAGCCAGCAATCATCTGGCTGGCCAAGGCTTCTACCTTACCAGAAATGACTTCGGTCTCTTCGTTAGCCTCACCAGTTCCGGTCGCAGTCAATCCTGCTAGGCTTGTGGCATCTCTTCCAGTTACCTGAGAAATCAGGTTGGCAACGTCATTGTTGACGGTCACTTGCTGGTAATCTTCCGCATCGACCAATGCATAGGATTTGACCAGACCAGCATCATCTTTGAGAGAAACTAGATAGTAGGCTGTGTCTGCCAATTTGACCAGACTTGGAGCAGTTGCTTGATAACCTTTTTCCTGCACTTCTCCTTCGGCGGATTCTTGGGCTGCGGTTTCTGTTGCAGAAGCCAGCTTGTAGTTGGTGATTTCACGGGTCCGCATATTGACAAGGATGAAACCAAGGTTGGATGAATCGGCCGTTGCGGAGGTAATGCCTGTATAAAGGTAAATATCAGAACCGATAGAAATGTAGTTGTAGCTATCCGTTGTGTGTTTGACACCTGTTTGGCTGAAAATGGTATTCCAGAAACCATTTTGATAGGTATAGTGGTCATCAACACGGCTGATTACATTGCTAGCAGAGTAGACACGGTCCACCCATTCAGGAATATCTGCTAGACTATACTCCTTACTCTCGCCTGTCACAGCATCCAAAACAATGGCACCGGTTGGATCATTAGAAGACAGACCAAATTTTGGCTGGTAGGTCGTTGCGATGTAGTACGGATTGCCTTGGTCGTCCACTTCAAAGGACGGTTTCCCGAATATCGTCGTTGGGTATTGAAGGCGGAGATGCCGCATGGTGTCATTGAACAAATACTCGGAATCTGAGTAGTGCATGGACTTGCTCAGCTTGGCAAGCTCAGCTTTCCCTGTCGTCTGATTGACCTTTACATAATAGCCAATCCCGTCTTGGTGGTTGCTCAGCCATTTCCAAAAAGACTTGTACTCCAAGGGAGATACGCGGAAAGGCTGCTGACCAATGGTAATCTGACGGTAATCATCGGAAATGCCGAACTGGGAAACCTTGTCGATAGTGCCCAAATAGGTATCACCAATCTTTTCTGCCGAAGCCCGATCCAAAAGAGCCAGCTTGGAAATATCGGTTTCAGGGAAGTCTGACTTGAAATCCGCATCTGTCACCGAAATGACAGCCGCATAATCCTTGGCACGGAAGATAGGCGAGTTAAAAATACCAAGTCCAATAAGACCAAGCACTACTACGAGCCAGAGGCGACCTGTCCAAGATAGGAAGGCAGGTAATTTCGGATTGATATTGTAGGTCGTGACCTGACGCTGTCTGCCCGTCACTTTGGTAGCCTGTTGAACAAGCCCAGCAGGATTGCTAAAGAGTAAAATCAACCAGGCTAAAGCTGTCGATTGTAAGACGAATATCCAGAAACCAAGGCTAAAGACGTTGATAGCCGGCAACTGATACCAGTAGTAAACCATCATTTCGAGAATGAGGGCTAGCCAAGCAAAGCCAATCAATTTTCTTTTCATAACAACCTCCGTAAACAAAGATTTATTTGCTACTATTGTACCATACTTTTAATACTGTAACACAAAAATGACAAAAATTTTTCAAGTTCCCTCATTCGCTAGGGGGGAGGTTTTTTGGTATAATAAAACACGATAAAACTAGAAAAAGGAACCCATATGAAACTCATTTCTTGGAACATTGATTCCCTCAACGCTGCTCTGACAGCAGAATCCCCACGCGCCCTCCTATCCCGCGCCGTGATTGACACGCTCGTTGCGGAAGATGCCGACATTATCGCCATTCAGGAAACCAAACTCTCTGACAAGGGCCCAACCAAGAAACACTTGGAAATTTTAGAAAACTACTTCCCAGGCTATGCCAATACCTGGCGTTCATCTGTCGAGCCTGCACGCAAGGGCTATGCAGGGACCCTCTTCCTTTATAAAAATCACCTGACACCAACCATCACCTTCCCAGAAATTGGTGCTCCGACTACTATGGATTCTGAGGGACGCATCATCACGCTTGAGTTTGACGACTTCTATGTTACCCAAGTTTATACGCCAAATGCTGGAGATGGCTTGAAGCGATTGGCCGACCGCCAAATCTGGGACGTTCAGTATGCCCAATACCTATCACAGCTTGACAGCCAAAAGCCTGTCTTAGCTACAGGTGATTACAACGTTGCCCATAAGGAAATCGACCTTGCAAACCCAGCCAGCAACCGCCAGTCACCAGGGTTTACAGACGAAGAACGGGAAGGCTTTACAAACTTGCTAGCCAAGGGCTTCACAGATACCTTCCGCCACTTGCATGGGGATGTCCTCAATGCTTATACCTGGTGGGCACAACGCAGCCGCACCAGCAAAATCAACAACACAGGCTGGAGAATCGACTACTGGTTAGTTAGCGACCGTATCGCTGATAAGGTCACTAAGTCAGACATGATTGACTCTGGTGCTCGCCAAGACCATACACCAATTGTTATGGAAATTGACATGTAATCTTATTTATAGGAAAGAGCTACGGCTCTTTTTTTTAATTCACAAAAATCTTAGTTGTAGGCAGTCAAACTTGCTAAACATTGAAAAGGTTGATATGATAAATATATAATAAACCAGTTAAGGAGGACTTCCATGACCCCAAAACAAATCGAAGCACGTTGTTTGACCGTTTCAGCTCTTATCAATGGCTTAAACAGGTTGGCAGGGTTGGCTGTCTATATTATGACAGACCTCAACGCCCTCCTGCTTGATGGGGTGTTTTCCCTCATTGCTTTTGTTTCCTCACTGGTCGCTTTTCATATTTCCAAACACAGTCATAGAAAAACTGAAACCTTCCCCCAAGGATTACACTTTTTAGAGCCCCTCTATGCCATTATGAAATCCTTGGCAACCTTACTCTTGCTGATTTTTGCTGTTCTTGAAACAGCCGCAACCGCCTTTGCCTACTTTGTCCACGGCATTGCACACAAGATGACCACGGGTCCTGTCCTACCCTATACAAGCATTATGCTCTTTATTTGTTTTAGCTTGTATGGCTACAATCGCTACATGAATAAAAAAATCGGCAATATCTCAACTATTATTGCTGCCGAGGCCAAGGGCAACTTAATTGACGGCTTGATTTCAGCCGCCATTGGTCTTGCCTTTCTATTCTTAGCCTTTATCCCAAACAACAGTTCTCTGGATTTCCTACATTATACAGGTGATTTCTTCGTAACCCTTACGCTTGCCATCATTTCATTTAAAGAGCCCCTCACCCTACTCATTTATTCCTTCAAAGAACTAGCCCACGGTACTGTCCATTTACCTGAAATTCAAGAATGTCTCTATGAGATTTTAGAACAGTACCTAGAGGAAACTGAGGATGTGGATATTCATATCTACAAACAAGGCATGCAGGTTCGAATTAAAATCCACTTGCAGGATGTTGAACATGATATTATGCGCCAACTTGTTGCCAAAAAGCCACATATCCTCAATACGCTCAAACAACATCACGAGTACATCACTGTAGAATATGCCCTCTAGCCTTCTAATCTCGATAACAATAAACACCCGTCTATAACCTATCTAGCAGTTGGAAAAATCCAACTACTTTAGAAATGGTGAATAGTGGGTGATTTTTTATGTTTAAACAAAGCAGGACTGACAAAATAATTACAAAAGACAAATACCTCTAAGATACTTGTCTCAAACATACTGTCTTGATAAGCTTTTTAACCTGAAACCTCATTATTGTAATATTTCTTTAACTCATCTCCAAATTTTGTAAAGATCAAAATCGTAATCATGAGCATGATACACGGGAAAATAACAATCCATGGTGCTTCTTGGATATAAATCCTACCATCATTGATCATGGTTCCCCATTCCGGACTAGGTACCTGCGCCCCCAAGCCAATGAAACTCAGACCCGAAATCTCCATGATAACAATGCCCACATCAAAACTCATGGTTGTTAAAATCTGAGGCTTTATCATGGGCAAATAATAATTTAGTATGGTTGACCAAAAGCTATTTCCGTACATTTTAGCAGATTTAATGTAGGACTCTTCTTTTAGCTGTAGGGTGATGGAACGTGTCAGATAAGCATATTTGGTCCAAGCAACCATACACATAGCCAAGACTGTTTGCTGGAGCCCCACACCTAAAATCCCTACAATAGCAATCACCAAGACAATGGCTGGAAAGGCTTGAAAGGCAGTGATAATCAGTAGAACCACCTGGTCAACTCTCCCACCAATTAAACCACTAGAAATACCAATGACGGAACCAATGACTACAATCGTAAATAAGACTAAGATACCCGAAAAAATACTTTCTCTACCACCACTCATTACCCTCGCAAAGACTGACCGACCAAGCGCATCAGTCCCAAACCACTCCGTCTGACTTGGTCCCTGCAAAGCATTGGATAAGTCCACCTTGGTAATACTGTCAGTAAAAAAATAGGGCAATAGATACATCATAGCCAGCCAAACTAGGAGGATTATTCCTAAAATCAATAATCGTTTATTTCTTATTTGCATACAGACTCCTATTTATTTCCCAAGCGTATTTTCGGATTTAACCAAGCAATCAAAACTTGTGAAACCAGATTGACCGTCAAAACACCCACTGTTACAAAGAGTACGGTCCCTTGTATAATTGGATAATCCTGATTAGCTACTACTGTAACAAGGAGCTTTCCCATACCTGGCCAAGAATACAAATGCTCAATAATCGTTACTCCACTAACTAAGGCCCCCAAAGAAAGACTGACTAGGGTAATAATGAACGGAACTGTATTTTTTAAAACATCGAAAATGATAATACGCCATTCACTAATTCCCCGTCCCCTTGCTCCTTCTACAAAAGGCATATTAAGTTCCTCTAAAAAAGCTGTCCGAAGTTGAGGGGTATAAACTGAGGACATGGCCAAAGCCAAGGTGACAACCGGTAAAACAATCCCCAAGGAATTAGCCGTAGATTGCACTGGAAACCATTTTAAATGTACAGAGAAAATTAAAATAAGAATAATTCCAAAAACGAAGGTAGGAATAGCATTTAAAATCCCGAGTAATGACATAAGGGTCCTATCAAACAAGCTGTCCTTCTTATAGGCCATGACCAAGGCTGTAGGAATCGATAGCAACAAGGTTGCCAAAAGAATATACATGGACAAATAGAGGGTATTAGGGAAATAAAATACCAACTGATCCCAAACAGGAGCACCAGTATTGTAGGTCACACCGAAATCAAAGACCACAATTTTTGAAAGCCACCTAAAATACTGAGTAAGGAAAGGATCGTTTAAACCCAATTTTTCTCTCGTTAAATCCAGTAATTCTTGTGTGACTGGAACACCTTCCTGGTTCAAAATAGCTTCAGCAGGATCTCCAGGTGCCAAGTAAGAAAGCAAGAATGAGATAAAACTTACACAAAATAAGATGATGATAAATTTAAGCAATATCTTTGCAATACTTTTTAACATGATTCTCCTTCCACTCAATCACATAAACTGATATAGACAGTCATCTACAAACGCTGATGCAGCTGTTTCAATTTATTGATGAGTTGCGAACTAGTAAGCAATGGTTATCAAAGACTCTCCTCTACCGGTGATTAGATTTGCCTTCTGATAAAGGACAGTCCCCGATTCTAAGGCAAAAAAATCCTCCAATACTTCCCCATGTATGGTATGTAGCTGACCGATAAACTGACCTTTTTCAACCCTATCTCCAGGTTTTACAAAGCAGAACCAGCAAGCTAAATAACTGCTACTAAATGAATAATATTTTTTGTAATAAACCTGCTGTGTCTGATCAGATTCTTTCTCTTCAAAAATATATTCCAGCAACTGAAGCAAAGAAACTTTCATCTTTTGAATATCTTCTGGCAAACAAGTTCCACTATCTCCTTGCTCTATTAGAATACTGGGTATTTTATAGTCAATAGCTGCTGCCTGATAAAGTCCCCCTACATTCGAAGAAGCAAAAATAATTGGACTTCCACTTACTTGGGCAAGTCGTTCAGAAGCTTGAATAGTCGCCATATCTCCTAGTAGAGAATAATAAACATGAGGCGTTAGAAGTTCCTCTTTATTCCCTCCATGTAAATCTAAGAGATAATCAACATGAGGTAGCAACTTTTCCCTAAAAACCTGCTTTATTTGATAGCTCACGGTCTGATAACAGTTAGTATCCTGAAATATCCGATTGAGGTTTACCCTATCTTCTGGTACCAGAGTCGTTATTTTTTGATAAAAGCCTGTCAGATTTACTGCATGAAAAAGCAAGACAGACCCCTCGAATTGTTTCGCCTCAATGTCCTTTACTACAGACATACTGGTTTTCATTCCCACATATTCACAACCATGTATGCCTGCTGTAATCAAAACCAAGGGATGACTCTCTCTTCCTTTTATCAATGTATAGGGGATCGAATACTCATCCGTAATAGGCATATAAGCCCTAACCAGTGTGTGACTGGGAGTATTTTCTATAAGTTCAATCATCACTAAAATCTTCCATAGGCTTCCAAAAGCAACTGAGTATAACTAGTCTGAGGGTGATTGACCAAGGTCAAGGTATCTGCCTGTTCAATGATTTGACCATCTTTTAAAACAATAATCTGCTCACAAAACTGGCTGACCAGGGCAATATCATGACCGATAAAAAGAAAAGCGGCATCATGCTTTTCTTTTATTTCTCCCAATAACTTCATAATATCCGCCTGAATGGTCACATCCAAGGCACTGGTCACTTCATCACAAATGATAAGCGAGGGATGCAGTAACAAGGCTCTGGCAATACTGGCACGCTGACACTCACCACCACTTAATTGATGGGGAAATTGATAAAGATGCTGTTCTCTTAATCCAACTTCTGAAACTGCTCTTACCAAGACATCTATTTTTTGCTCACCAGGAAACAGCTTAAAATTATCAATGACCTCCTCTAAACTTTCCTTAATTGTCCTCTTAGGATGAAAATACTCCTGAGGATTTTGAGGAATATACTGTACCGCCCTATAGAATTCCTTAGGTGAAAATGTTTGGAAAGATCGATCTAGTAATTGAACATCCCCCTCTTGAATGGTCAGTAATTGACAAATAAGCTGAGCAATGGTGCTTTTTCCACTACCGCTTTCACCAACCAATCCAAGTGCACGCCCAGAAAACAACTCAAAGCTGATATTTTTTATACCTACATCTTTTTTATAAAAGTATGTTAGATTGTGACATTGTAAAATACGCTTCATTTTCTACACCTGCTTCTATACTGTTCTTATAGTTGGAATGGCATCCAGTAACTTTCTTGTATAGGTTTCTTGTGGTTTAGACAAAACCTCACCTGTCTTTCCAGTTTCAACAATCTTGCCATCCTTCATCACAACCAATCTTTCTGAAATATCCTTGGCAACGCTCATATCATGAGTGACAATCAGCAGGGACACCCCTTCATTTTGATGCAATCGTTTTAAAAGATTGACTAATGTTTTTTTATTTAAAGCATCTAGGGCACTGGTCGGCTCATCTGCCAAGAGTAACTTAGGTCTTGCTACCAAGGCAAGCGCTATTCCTATCCGTTGCATCTGTCCCCCACTAAATTCAAAGGGATACTTATTGATGATTTCATTGCTATAAGGCAAGTCTACCAAGGCAAAACATTCTTCTAAGGTTCGCAAATCAGTCCTATACTTGCTGTAGGTCTGATACAAATCTCTATAATGTGATTTTATGGTTCGTTTTTCATTAAAACTTAGTGTAGCATTCTGGGTAATCCAAGCAATATCAATACCAATAAAAGGCAACTCTTGCCTTTTATTGGTTAATTCGATTGTCTGGTCCTCAAACTGAATATGCCCAGCCGTCTGCCTTAAATTTGCAAGAGGAAGAGCTAGGATACCCTTGATTAAGGTTGTCTTACCACTCCCACTTTCACCAACAATCGCTACACTTTCTCCACTTTTCAAGTGAAGAGTTATTCCTTGCAGAATATCATTTGTTGGAGATGAGATGGTTAACTGGTTGATCTGTAACATCTTCTATTCCTTCACAATCTGATTTGTTACATGATAGTAATCGGTTGCGTGAGATTCAAATCCCTGAATATTGTTGTTCATGACAAGTGCTACTTTGAAATGACCAATGTAGGTAAAGATATAATCCTCATCTACCAATTTTTGAATTTGTTTACTCAATTCACTACGCGTTGCTTGGTCAGGCTCTACCTGTAACTGATCAATAAGGCTATCTACTGCTGGATTTGAATAGTGGGCAATATTGGCAGATCCGTTAGTATAAAAGACACTCTTGTAATAAGCATATGGATCACCGATCGGTGCCGCAACAACGGTATAGGTTAAGACATCGTATTTATTCTCAGAAACCGCCGTAGTCGGTTTATCCACAGTAATGACCTCCGAATCAATACCAACTTCCTTTAATTGTTGTTGATAGGCTTGAACGGATAAAGGCATTTCTGCAAGACGGTTATATGTAATCAAATCTAACTTGATATTTTGACCATTTGCCTCTCTTAGTCCATCACCATTTGTATCTTTATAGCCAGCTTCATCCAATAATTGTACTGCTTTCTCTACATTGTATTCATGAACACTTGTTCCCAAGGCAAATTCAAAATTATTAGGAAAGGCTGTATCTGCCACCTTAGCTGCTCCTTTAAATAAGGAGGACGTATAGGTTTCCTTGTCCACTAAACTATCAAGGGCTTGGCGGAATGTTTTATCTTGACCTTCTGGTTGTTCCAAGTTATAGCTAAATTGAACATATCTTGAACCCTCAACTTCACTGGTTTTAAAATTGGTACTATCTGATTTGAAGGTTTCTAAGTTAGCATACGGCAAGCCATAAACAGCATCTACTTCACCTGATTTGAGCGCAGCGGCAATGGCTGTTGCATCTGTAAAATACTTAATATTTATGTTCGTTGTTTTTGGTTTTCCTGCCCAATATCCCTCGTAGGCTTCTAATTCAACACCGCTTTCAGGTATATATTTCATCATTTTATAAGGTCCTGTTGCCACTGGTCCTTGTTTGGCTATTGGCTCTGCAGCAACATCTATAATGACTGAATAGGGTTCTGCCAATAGATTGGCCATAATCGGTTGTCTTTGCTCTGTTTTTATAATAACTGTTTGACCATCTGCACTGATAGACACAATCCCCAAGTCTGCCTTGGCACGATCGCTTTTAGAAATAAGATACTCTAGCGACTCCTTTACCTTCTGCCCTGTCATTTTTTCACCATTTTGGAAGGTAATGTTATCCTTTAAGGTAATTTTCCACTCTACATCACTGACTGATTCGATTTTTTCAGCTAACCAAGGTTCTACTTGTAAATCGTTGTTCAATTTGAACAAGGTTTCCCCCACACCATAACGGACTGTGAACCAGCCATTATAATCTTCAGCAGGATGGATATTAGCTGGCAATTGTGAATAACCAATATTGATAGTGGTATTGGTTCCACCTGGACTTGTTTGAGTAGGTACGCATGCTCCCAAGGTCAAGGCAGCCATTCCCATCAGCAACAGTTTTTTATAATGTTTCATCACAAAAACTCCTTATATGTAGATATTTATATATTATAAATATAGTATATCAATTTCTCCAGAAATGTAAAGAGCATAAAAAATTTTTTTGTTAATTTTTTCAATTATTTCTAATCATTAGAATGACTATTCTTAAGAGCATGCTCGGTGTTGTTGAAAGCAAAACACATGTGCACAATTAAGGGCTTTGCCTAAAATGATTGCAAACAAAAAACCCGCAAAAGCGAGTTTAAAAATTTACTTATCGAGTTTAGTACTTGGTTGCCAGAAGAAGCTGGCAATATAGCTAAAGACATAGGTCAGGCCCAAGATAAGGGCAACCAGTATCAGAACTGGAATACGATAGATATAGGTCAAGATATTTGGTTTCTTCTTGGTTTGGAAAGAGGCAGCAAGGTCATCTAATCGCTTGAATTCCACCTCGATTCGGCTAGTTACTTCTGCTGTACCTGCATCATCCATACGCTTGATGTCCGAAACATCGATAGGATTTCCAAAAACCACATCGATTCGCTCACCAGCTAAGAGCCCCTTGATAGTCATGGGACCCACATAGGTGGCTGGCATGAGTTTGACCTTGGCAGACTTGGCAATAACCGCCACACCACCTTTTAATTCAGAGGAATGACGGCTACCAGATGGGAACATAACAAGCGAACGGTCACTTTTTTTCAACATGTTAACTGGATACTTAATGGCTGCCATACCAGGATTTTCACGGTCAATGGGAAAGGCTCCACATTTTGAAATCCACCAGCCAAAACCGCGGTCCTTGAAAAGTTCTTTTTTGGCCATAAAGATGAACTGCTTAGGAGCAGCTGCGTAGCCCAGAAAGACTGGATCCCAGAAGGTTTTGTGCGGAGCGATAAGAATATAATTTTCCTCCTGCGGCAAAATATTTTCTCTGTCATGGTAATGAATATTACCATTGATGGCCCACAACAAGAATGTTAATAGCGTTCGTAGATAAGAATAAAACATAGACTTCTCCTTTTTCAATCCCTCCTATTATAGCATAAATTTGTTTCAGGAAGAAATGTCATATGTAATCATTTTAACAATCAAAAAGCCTTTATTTACAAAGTCCAGACTTGTAAAAACCACTAGATAGGTTTACAATAGAAACATGATTACAATTGAACGAGTATTAGACACCTTAAAAGCGGATGACAACTTCCGCCAGATCAAACAAAATAATCAGACTGACAGCACTTGGACAGATGTCCAGTTCGACGCTCTCAGCTATGACAGCCGAACGGTCAGCCCTACGACCCTCTTTTTTGCCAAGGGTTTGGCCTTTAAGAAGGAATTTTTGGAAAAGGCTATTGAAAACGGACTTGCTTTTTATGTGTCTGAAATCGACCATGCAGTCGGTATTCCTGCCATTCTGGTCAAGGACATCAAGCAGGCAATGAGCTTGATTGCCATGGAATTTCATGGTCATCCCCAGAAAAAGCTCAAACTTTTGGCCTTCACCGGCACCAAGGGTAAGACAACCTCGGCTTATTTTGCCTTTAACATTCTCAACATCAACCACAAGCCTGCCATGCTTTCGACCATGAACACTACCCTGGACGGCAAAACCTTCTTCAAATCTGCCCTGACCACTCCTGAAAGTCTGGACCTAATTGCCATGATGGCGGAGGCGGTTCAAAACGGCATGACCCACCTGATTATGGAAGTGTCCAGCCAGGCCTATCTGGTCAAGCGGGTTTACGGGCTGACCTTTGATGTCGGCGTCTTCCTCAACATCAGCCCCGACCACATTGGGCCCATTGAGCACCCGACATTTGAGGACTATTTCTACCACAAGCGTCTTTTGATGGACAATAGCAGAGCAGTTATTGTCAATGCTGGCATGGACCATTTTGAAGTGGTGAAAGAGCAAGTCATCTCCAAAGACCATGACTTTTATGGACCGACTTCTGAAAATGAAATCACCCAGTCAGCAGGTTTTGACTTCACAGCGACCGGCAAATTAGCTGGCCACTATGACATCCAACTGATCGGTGGCTTCAACCAAGAAAATGCCATCGCAGCTGGACTGGCCTGTCTCCGCTTGGGTGCAAGTCTGGAAGACATTCACACAGGAATTGCCCAAACCAATGTCCCTGGCCGTATGGAAGTCCTGACTCAACAAAACGGAGCCAAGGTTTTTGTAGACTACGCCCACAACGGTGACAGTGTGAAAAAGCTAATCGATGTCGTCTTGGAACACCAGACAGGCAAGGTGATTTTAATTCTGGGAGCTCCTGGCAATAAGGGAGAAAGTCGCCGCAAGGACTTCGGTCTGCTGCTCAATGACTATCCGCAGATTGAGGTGATTCTGACAGCTGATGACCCCAACCGTGAGGACCCTGCTGAAATTGCCCAGCAAATCCGCGCCCACATGACCCGACCAAGTGAGTTCATCTTAGACCGCGAAGAAGCCATTCGCACAGCTATGAGCCAAACTGCTACTTCTCAAGATGCCGTCATCATTGCAGGCAAGGGAGCTGATGCCTACCAGATTGTCAATGACCAGCGTCAAGACTATGCAGGCGACCTTGAAATCGCTAAAAAATATCGATAAACCCAAAACAAGCCATCGTTCCCTTTGGAGCGATGGCTTGTTTCAGTCATTCTGACAATTTCTTATTAACTAGCAAATAATGGCGAACAAGGTAAAGAGTAAGCAAGACCAACAAATAGAAGAAGACCATCTTATTGGGCACTGCAAAACCAACTATTCCACTGTCACGCAGAAGGCTGCTAGTCAGTCCCCCTAAAAAAGTGACTAGCAAAAATCTCTTCCTACTTGGTTTGTGAAAGAAGGGCAGGTACACAATGGGAAGGAGAAACAACTGGAGGAAAAAGAGGCTATAGTCTTTGTCATGGACAAACTGGATCAGGCTTGTCAGCACCAACAGCATACTAGATATACAAAGGGCACTCAATAGATAGCTATCCAATAGACTTCTATCTTCTCGCCATAGGCTATTCATAGAACATTCCTCCTATATCTTATTTCTATAGATATTATAACATTATAGAAAATACTAAACAAATATAATTCTGCTTCCGCCCAGCATTCCCCTGTGCTTAGTTAGCATTTTTATAATCATTCTTATTAGATTAAAATTGTCAGAAAAATCTTTGTTTATCCTAAAAACTATGATATAATGGATTTCAATGTGAGTAAAGGAGGGTGTATGGCTACCATATCAGCCAAGGATTTGGTCGTTTCTTATGGGAAAAAATCAATCCTAGCAGACCTATCGATAGACTTTCCTACTGGAAAAATCACCAGTATTATCGGTGCCAATGGCTGTGGAAAATCCACGCTACTAAAGGCTCTCAGCCGTATTTTACCAGCTGAAAAGGGAGCGGTCTTTTTGGATGGAAAAGACATGCAACAAATTCCGACAAAGGAGATTGCTAAACAGTTGGCCCTACTCCCACAGGTACAGGAAAGTTTGGACGGGATTCGAGTCTATGATTTGGTTTCTTATGGCCGCTTTCCTCACCAGCATGCCTTTGGCAGACTGACGGACCTCGATAGAGAAAAAATTGACTGGGCTTTGGAAGTGACGCAAACCATGGAATTCGCTCAAGTATCTGTCCAATCCCTATCAGGTGGGCAGCGGCAACGGGTTTGGATAGCTATGGCCTTGGCACAAGATACGGATACCATCTTTTTAGATGAACCGACCACCTATCTGGATATGCAGCATCAACTAGAAGTCTTGCAGTTACTGAGGAAACTCAATCAAGAAAACGGCAAAACCATTGTCATGGTCCTGCATGACATCAACCACGCTGCCCGCTTCTCTGATTGCCTCATTGCCATGAAAGATGGACAGGTCCTTCATAAAGGAAGCGTAGATGAGGTTATCACTGTTGAACATCTGCGACAAATCTTTGGTATTGAAGCAGAAATTCTGCCTGCCAGTCACTATGGTTATCCCATTCTAGCCACCTACACTCGCACACCATGATCGATTAACATAAAGGAGTTTTTATGAAAAAGTTTCTACTTTCTCTCAGTCTTGTTTTGTCAGTCCTTGTCTTGACTGCCTGCTCTGCTATTTCCCAAAAGGAAAGCCAAACAGCCCTTTCGAGCATGCCCACTATCGAGGGAGTTGCCTACTATGGAGACATTCCTGCTCAGCCTAAAAAGGTGGTCAGCCTCAACTTTGCTAACACTGGTTATTTGTTACAGCTGGGCTTTGATGTGGTCGGTGCGACTTCCTACGACTTGGAAAATCCAGCCTTTGCTGAAAAATTAAGCGATGCTACTGCTGTTACTAGCGAGGATTTGGAAGCTATCGCTGCGCTGGAACCAGACCTTATCGTGACTGGCTCGACAGATGAAAAAATCGAACAGCTTGCTGAGATTGCTCCTACCATTTCCCTTGAATATGGCAAGCATACTTATGCTGAAACCTTGACAGTCTTTGGTCAAATTTTTGGACAAGAAGCCGCTGTTGAAGAATGGCAAACTACTTGGAAAGAGAATGTTGCAAGTGCTGCCAAGGAAATTAAGGCTAAAACAGGCGACAATGCAACCTTTACCATCATGGGCTATCTTGGTCAAGACCTCTACCTCTTCGGTAATAACTGGGGACGTGGTGGAGAGATTATTTACCAAGAACTAGCTTATACCGCTCCTCAAAAAGTCAAGGATGAAGTCTTCGGTCCAGGTTTCCTTGCTGTGTCACAGGAAGTTTTGCCAGACTACGCAGGGGACTACATTATCTTGGCTGTTGAAGACGAAAGTGTTGCCGCAGGTCTATTGAACAGCGATTTGTGGAAAAACCTTCCAGCTGTTCAAAACAATCGTGTCATCAAGGTAGATAGCAAGGCCTTCTACTTCAACGACCCGATTTCACTTGAGTATCAACTGAACATTCTCAAGGAAGCTATCACAAAATAAGGATTGATTCTCTATGTTTTTGAAACACTTGGAGAGAAAAAATGGGGAAGAGGTTGCAGCTAACTTCAAGGTTAGCCTATCGCCTTCCCCTCTTTTTTTCCTCCTGCTCTTTCTTCTCTTGCTGGGTTCTTACTGGGGATTTCGTTTGGGAGCTATTTCTTACTCTCATGACCAAATCCTCTCCGTCTTAAAAAATCCCTTGCGTCAGTCAAAACTTCAAGATGTTCTAATTGAATTGCGCTTACCTCGGATTTTGGCGGCAGGGCTGGTTGGGGCAAGTCTTGCGACCTCTGGAACTATCATGAAGGCCGTGACGCGTAATCGCTTGGCAGACCCTGGGCTACTGGGAATTCCTGCTGGAGCTGGGCTCTTTCTGATTTTGAAAATGGTCTTCTGGCCCCATTCTTCTGAGCTCCTTAGTATTCTTGCCTGTTTAGTGGGAGCTGCTTGCTCAGCTAGCTTAGTCATCTTTCTCAGCCAAGAAAAAAAGCATTCTAAAGGTCCACTCCAACTTATTTTAGCAGGTATCATGGTCACTGCTCTCACGCAAGCCTTGGGACAGGGAATAGCTCTATTATATGATTTGTCCAACCACATTGTTGGTCTTGAAGCAGGTAGCCTGACCAACATTAGCTGGAATAGTTTATACTGGTTAGCCCCTCTTATTTTACTGGGGCTGCTACTTGCACAAGTTTTTGCCCATTCTTTGACCATTCTGAGTTTGGATGATACAGTGGCTACTGCCTTGGGACAAGATACTCATAAGATGACCATCTTCTTCCTGGCCATCGTTGTACTCTTGTCAGCTTCTTCTGTCGCCTTAGTTGGTTCCCTATCCTTTATCGGACTTATTATCCCCAACCTCTTGACTTCCATGCTTCCAAAAGATTACCGTTATATCTTACCCTTTTCATCCTTGGCTGGAGCTGGTTTTCTAATCTGGCTGGATTTGATTAGTCGAACCCTCCATCCACCTTATGAAACTCCCTTGAGCAGTTTGATTAGCTTTGTCGGACTTCCAATCTTTCTCTGGCTCATTCGAAAGGGGGAATTTCAAGCATGAAGAAAAAGGATATTCTGCTCTTGCTTTTACTCCTTCTGACCGTCCTTTCCTTGCTCTCCCTAATAATAGGCTACAGTAAACTTGGGCTGACAGATTTATTCGCAACCTTAAGCGGACAGGCAAACACAGCGACCCAGTTGATTTTCTGGAAAATCCGCCTGCCACGTCTTTTGGTTTCCATTCTAGCTGGTGGTGCTCTGGCAGTTAGTGGACATTTATTTCAGACATTGACAAGAAATGCCTTGGCAGATTCTGGCATTCTGGGTGTCAATGCGGGGGCAGGGCTCTTGCTGACGCTTGCACTGACATGGAACGTAACTTTTCCACTTTCGCAGCCAGTTCTGGCTCTTACAGGGGGATTTCTAGCAACTGGCTTGGTCTATTTACTGGCTTATAAAAAGGGCCGAGGGATAGAACCGACGCGACTGGTCCTAACTGGTGTTGGTCTGGCTAGCCTGTTTTCCAGCAGTATGATTAGCCTCATGGTCCGGTTTGACCGCTACAAGTTGGAAAACATTATCGGTTGGTTAACAGGGAGATATGTCGGAGATGACTGGCAAACCATCAGTCTTGTCGGTCCAGCCCTGCTTGTCCTCTGCTTGCTGAGCTTCATTCGTTTCTCCAGACTAAATATTCTGCAATTAGAAGCCAGCCTGGGAACTGGTTTGGGTCTAAATAGGCAGAAAGAAAGCCTGATGGTCATTTTAATAGCAACAAGCCTAGCCAGTCTTAGTTCCCTACTGGTTGGTAATACTGCCTTTGTCGGCCTACTGGCTGGTCATTTGGCCAAACAAATAGTTGGTAAACAACATCAAGTCAGCCTACCCACTGCCTTTCTGATTGGAAGTATCCTGATGGTTCTTGCTGACATGGTCGCCCGTTCCTTCTTGGTCGGTACAGGTATACCAACTGGTTTGGTACTTACCATAATTGGAGCGCCCTATTTTCTATTCTTATTAAAACAAGAAGGCTAGATTTCTCCAGCCTTCTTCTTACTTTTCCAAATAAAGTTCAATGTCCTCTTTCAGTTTTAATGGACTAGTCGTTGGTAAATAGCGTTTGACCACGCGCCCCTGTCTATCGACCAAAAACTTGGTAAAATTCCATTCAATTCGACCTCCTAATAAGGTTGATTTTTCTTTCTTGAGATAGCGATAAAGCGGACTAGCTTCTACACCGTTTACAGCCACTTTTGCAAATCGTGGGAAACTTGTTCCATAGTTCAAACTGCAGGTCTGATTGATTTCTTCAGCAGAACCAGGTGCCTGATTTAAAAATTGATTGCAAGGAAAATCCAGTACCACAAATCCTTTGTCTTTATAGCTATCATAGAGCTCCTGTAATTCCTTGTATTGAGGAGCTAATCCACAGCCTGTTGCCGTATTGACAATCAAAAGTACTTGTCCTTGATAGTCAGCCATGGACTGGTCTGTCCCATCTTGTTTTTGTACTGTAAAATCATAAATACTCATCATTTTCCCTCCTCTAGTCAAAATAAGTGAGTAGATGGTCCATTTCATTGGGACTAAGTTGTCTGTATGCACCTCGTTCCAAATCCCCCAGCTCAAATCCTCCAAAGGAAATCCGCTTGAGATAGGTGACCTTGACACCATAGGCTAAAAACATCTTCTTGACCTGATGAAACTTGCCTTCTGCCAACTTGATGGTCGCTCTGCTATGGCCCAAAGAAGCCTCCAAAACAGTCAAATCTGCGGGCTGGCAACGGGTGCCGTCCAAAAAGGTAACGCCTGAAGCAAAGAATGTCGGGGCATCCTGACCCAAGGGGCCGTTGACCTCCACATAGTAGACCTTGTCTACATGGTGACTAGGATGGAGCATGCGGTTGCCAAGTGGACCGTTGTTGGTGATGAGCACTAGACCTTCGGTGTCCCTGTCCAAGCGACCGACAGGATAGAGCCCGTCTGCCCTATCCTCTGGTGAAATCAGGTCGATGACAGTCTGGTGGTCCTTATCAGACACGGCAGAAACGACACCAGCAGGCTTATGGAGCAGATAATAACGACTACCCTCCTGCTCAACCCTCTTACCAGCTACCATGATTTCTTGCAGGCCTGGGTCAACAATCTGACTGAGACTTTGAGCAACTAGCCCGTTAATCTTGATGTGTTGGGCCTTAAATAATTTTTTTACTTGCTTGCGGGAGCCAATTTTTGCCTTTTCTAAACACTTATCCAATCTCATAGCACTATTCTAGCATAAAACATCTGACTTGACTTTGTTTTAAAATCTTTTATAATACTAATTAGTGATATAAAGAAAGAACTCAACTAATTATCGGGTGATTTCCTAGTAAAGAAAAGGAGAACGTTATGGGACTTTTACAAGATGGCAAATGGTTGGACCAATGGTATGACACCAAGTCAACAGGCGGTAAGTTTGTCCGTACTGTCACACAATTTCGCAACTGGATTACACCAGACGGTCAGGCTGGTCCAACAGGAAACGGCGGTTTCAAGGCAGAATCTGGTCGTTACCACCTCTACATTTCCTTGGCTTGTCCTTGGGCCAGTCGGACCTTGATCATGCGAAAACTGAAAGGCTTGGAAGAACACATCTCGCTTTCTATCGTCCATCCGCTCATGTTAGAAAATGGTTGGACCTTCGCAGACGGTCCTGGTGTGATCAAGGACCCAATTTTTAACAGCGACTATCTCTATCAAGTTTACTTGAAAGCAGATGCTAATTACACTGGTCGAGTAACGGTTCCTGTTCTCTGGGACAAAGAAACCAATACCATTGTCAGCAATGAATCGGCTGAAATCATGCGCATGTTCAATACTGCCTTCAATGACATTACAGGCAACTACGATGACTACTATCCAGAACACCTACAAGCTGAGATTGATGCCATGAATGATTTTGTCTATCCCAACATCAACAACGGTGTCTACAAGGCAGGTTTTTCAACCAACCAGAAAGTTTATGAGAAAGAAGTCAACAATCTCTTTGCTGCCTTGGATAAATTGGAAGAGCATTTGGCAGATAAGGACTATCTGGTGGGCAATCAGCTGACAGAGGCTGATATTCGCCTCTTTACTACCTTAGTGCGATTTGACCCTGTCTATTTTGGACATTTTAAGTGCAATATCAAGGCCTTGGTTGACTTTCCAAATCTGTGGGACTATACCAAGCGACTTTATAATCATGCTGGTATTGCGGAAACGGTTGACTTCGACCATATCAAGCAACATTACTATGGTAGCCACAAGACCATTAACCCAACAGGTATTGTCCCAGTTGGCCCTGACTTAGACTGGACACTTGAAAACTAGAGACATATATGTTATAATCATTGTGCTTAAAAGTTCGGTAAAGTTAAGCATAAAGTAAAACACCCATGGTTGGCCGCCATGGGTGTTTTACTTTATGCTTGCTCAAGGCACGCAGGCTAAGTTAACTGTCGCATTTGTCCGCTTATGGGATTAGCCATTCCGAAATCACGTTTGCTAATATGGATACTAGCAAGTTGGAAGAAAATAAGAAAACCGACTGCCTAAAAAGGTGGCCGGTTTTTAACTCTTATTTTGTCAATTTACTTGCTGCGGCTTCGTCAATGATGAGAACGACGTCATCGTGGTTTTGGAGGACACTTGCTGGAACTTCCTCCGTCACGGTACCTTCCACTGTCGCCTTAATGGCGTCAGCTTTTTCAGGACCATAAGCCATGAGGACAATGGTCTTGGCTGCCATAATATTGGCGATGCCCATGGAGATTGCCTGCTTAGGCACTTCCTCTGGATCCGCAAAGAAGCGAGCGTTGGCTTCGATGGTTGATGGCGCCAAATCCACAACGCGGGCAACTCCGTCAAAGGAAGCCCCTGGCTCATTAAAGCCGATATGACCATTGCGACCGATACCTAGAATTTGGAAATCAACAGGATGCTCTTCCAAAATAGCATTGTAGCGCACCAACTCCGCATCAAGATCAGTAGCTAAACCGTTTGGCAAATGGTTTTCCTTGAATGGTTTAGCAGTAAAAAGATGCTCTTTCATAAAATAGACATAGGACTGGTCACTGTCTTCACCCAAACCAACATACTCATCCAGATTCACAGATGTCACCTCAGAAAAATCCAGATCACTTTCACGAACCTGCTTGTAAAATTCGATCGGGCTGGAACCTGTAGCCAAACCCAGAACCTGCGCACCATCTGCTAATTTCTGCTTGAGAATATCAAAGGCAATAGCTGCCCCTTCCACTTGATTCTTCACGATATGAACTTTCATTCTTATTTCTCCTTTTTGGTATAGACCGATTTTATAAACCTATTATATGGTATAGACCAATTTTTGTCAAGCTTATCACATTATATTTTTCAATAAAAATTAGTATAATAAATTAGAAAATTATTTCTCATTCCTTTTCGTTCGTCAAGACTTAGGGATGCAACTATGGTATAATAAAGGTATGACAACTGTACTTATATACCTATTTTTTCTCGGTATTCTCAACTGCCTAGCAGGCTATCTTATTACCAATTCAAGAACATTGAAAATCGTATTTTTCACGATTGGACTTCCCTTGGTCTTGCTTCCATTTGGCCTACTCTTCTATTTTATTACCATTTTTTCATAAGGAGAACACATGAATACCGCAGATTTTGATTTTGAATTACCAGAGGAACTGATTGCCCAAGTTCCACTTGAAAAACGCGACAGCTCAAAACTACTCATTCTCGACCGCCAGCAGAAAACCATGGTCGATAGCCACTTCGACCACATCATTGACCAGCTAAATCCTGGGGATGCTCTGGTCATGAACAACACGCGCGTGCTCCCTGCCCGCCTCTATGGCTACAAGCCCGAAACCAAGGGTCATGTGGAGCTTTTACTTTTGAAAAATACCCAAGGTGACCAGTGGGAAGTGCTTGCTAAACCAGCAAAACGCCTGAAAGTCGGCACCACAGTTGCCTTTGGTGACGGCAGACTAACCGCCACTATTGTAGAAGAATTAGAACACGGTGGGAGAATTGTGGAATTTACCTATGAAGGTATCTTCCTAGAAGTCTTAGAAAGTCTGGGCGAAATGCCACTTCCGCCTTACATCCATGAAAAATTAGAAGACCGTGAACGCTATCAAACAGTCTATGCCAAAGAAAATGGTTCTGCCGCCGCACCGACCGCCGGCCTTCATTTCACCCAAGAACTACTAGAAAAAATTGAAGCCAAGGGTGTCAAGCTAGTCTATTTGACCCTTCATGTTGGTCTAGGTACCTTCCGACCAGTTTCCGTTGACAATCTTGACCAACATGAAATGCACTCCGAATTCTATAACCTATCCGCCGATGCAGCTCAAACGCTCAATCAGGTCAAAGACCAGGGCGGTCGGATTGTTGCAGTTGGTACCACATCCATTCGCACCCTGGAAACCATCGGAAATAAATTCGATGGTCGCTTAGAAGCTGATTCTGGCTGGACCAATATTTTTATCAAACCTGGTTACCAATTCCGCATCATCGATGCCTTTTCAACCAACTTCCATCTACCAAAATCAACCTTGGTTATGTTGGTATCTGCCTTTGCAGGTCGAGAATTCGTCTTAGATGCCTATAAACACGCTGTTGAAGAAGGCTACCGCTTCTTCAGTTTTGGAGATGCTATGTTTCTTCAATAGCGACACTTTCCTTGTCCATGGCCAATCCAGTCAAGACTTTCTGATGAATTTTCCATGTACAACCATATTTGTAGGAGGTTCCTATGAACAAGATTGAAAGTCGTCACCAATTGATTTTGTCCTTGGTTATGGAGAAAAAAATCCATACCCAACAAGAACTACAAGAACTCCTCAATTTGAACGGTGTAACTGTCACCCAGTCCACCCTATCCCGCGACATTAAGATGCTCAATTTGGTCAAGGTCAATGAAGATGATTCTTCTCATTATGTCATCAATCCCATTGCTCCAAGTCGCTGGGAAAAACGCCTTCGGCTCTATATGGAGGATGCCTTGGTCATGCTCAAGCCTGTTCAGCATCAGGTCATCTTGAAAGCCCTGCCTGGTCTGGCCAATTCCTTTGGCTCTATTTTGGATGCAATGGAAATCCCTGAAATCATCGCGACAGTTTGTGGCGATGATGTCTGCTTGATTATCTGTGAGGATAATGAAAGTGCCCAGTCTTGTTTTGAGTACCTCAAACAGTATGCTCCTCCTTTCTTCTTTAGCAAGGCTTGATTAGAAAGCTGTCGAATAAAAGAAATGTTCTCAGACCAAACAATCTGAGAACATTTCTTTTATTCCGCCGCCAAACGATAAATAGCTTCCGCGTAAATGTCCATTGTTTTGTACAAATCTTTCAATGGCATGCGTTCATTTTCCTGGTGTTCCGTCTGCTCTGTGTCAGGGAAACAAGCTCCAAAGGCCACACAGTTTGGCATGGTTCGAGCAAAAGTCGCTCCCCCAGATGAGATAGGCTGGCTGTCCAGATCTCCTGTTTTATCCTGATAGACGGACATAAGCGTTGATACCAACTGGCTATCTAGTGGGACGTACAAGGAAGCAAGGTAGTCGTACTCCTCATAGGTCAAGCCACAGGAATGCGCTTTAGCTTGTAATGTAGTAACTAGAGCCTCCTTATCCGCAGTTACAGGAATACGAATATCCAATCGAATTTCTGATTTCTTGGCATGGATGGTCAGACCCGCAATATTGAAACTCAAGGTACCTGACGGCTCGTCGGTTACATCGCCAAACAGCTTGAAGCCTGTGGCATCTTCACCGATAGCATGGACAATAAAGTTTAAAGTCGGATGGTCTTCAAATTTGTCCAAGGCCTTGGCCAAACGTACGATGGCATTAACCCCCTCAGCAGCATCCTTGGCGTGCCGCGAAATACCCAGAACGGTCACTTGGTCATCATTGCTTTCATAATCAAAGCCCAGCTGGTCCAACTCTGCCATGACCCCAGCTAATAAGTGACCTGAGTAACTAGCCTTGGCAGGTACTACGTTATAGGCAGTTCCTGCATCAATACTCAGACAAGAGTGACCTGGTCCATGCAATTTGGCCTGGAGCAAGCCTTTTTCAGCATAAGTCAAAGGGAAGGAAGAATCCGGTGCAAAGCCCATGGTCGCTACTTCTTCTTTTTGATTGTAGCGATTCATACAGCGCCAAAGTGTTTCTTCATCGGTACCAAAAATAAAGCGAATACGTTTGGTAAAAGTGATACCTGCATCCATCAAAGCCTTGACCGCAAAGAGGGCTGCCATAGATGGTCCCTTATCGTCTTGAACACCGCGACCAATCAGGAAGCCATCTTTTACGACTGCTTCAAATGGCGGTGTATTCCATTGCTTGAGATCACCAGCAGGTACGACATCCAAATGACAGAGAACAGCCAGCAAGTCTTTCCCCTGACCAATTTCTGCATAGCCATAATAGCCTTCTGGATCCAGATAGGTAGTAAAGCCCATCTTCTCAGTCATGGCTAGGGTGTGTTCCAAGACATCCTGAATAGCCTGACCAAATGGTGTGTCAGCCTGATGTTCATGTAGGACAGACGGAAAAGCCACCAAATCTTTAATAGCCTGGACACACTCTTCCTGATGAGTAGTTTGAATAAAACTTGTTTCCATTGTTACTCCTTTCAACAGATTAAACTATTGTTCTTACTAATTCCATTCTATCACAAAAGGAAAAACTGAGCCAGATTTCATCTGCTTCAAAGATAGAAACTGACCCAGATTTTCGATTAGAAGAATGTCGCAATGACAAGGATAGCGATTGAGGCAAGGACGATAGCTGCAATCAATTTACCAACAAACTTGTACCAAGTACCGATTTCCACACGACCAAGAGCCAAGGCACCCATTACGATACCTGATGTAGGAGCAACCAAGTTCAATACACCAGAAGCTGCTTGGAAGGCTGTGATAATCAAATGAGCTGGTACATTGACAAATTCGCCTAGAGGTGCCATGATACCCATTGATGCGCCTGCAAGACCAGATGTGGATGGAATCAAGAAGGACATCGGTAAGTAGAAGAGATAGGTCAAAATAATGAAGACCTGTGAAGATAGACCTTGTAAACCAACTTCGCCCCAATGTAGAATGGTCGCCGTAATCATACCATCATTCATAATCACTTGAATACCACGCGCCACTGCACAGATAAGGGCAACGCTGAGCAAGTCCGCAGCACCATTCATAAAGGCCTTGACAAGACGCGCTTCATCCATGCCATAGACCACACCGACCAAGACACCTGCTACTGCAAAAAGCATAGCTCCTTCAGGGAAGTACCACCAGCCAAATGGATAGGTTGAGCTACCAATGACTTGACCGATACCTGGCAAGCCAAGCAACCAAGTATTGAAATCAGCAAAGACAGAGACACCCAAGTCTTCCCAAGGAATAAAGCTACAAATCATGACAACAAAGGTCAACACAAATACCCAAAGAACACGTTTTTGAGCAGGGGTTAAGACAGCATTTACTTCTTCTTTTGAAGTATTGACATTGAAGTGGGCCATATCTGCTTCACGTTGTTTGTAAACAAGTGATTTAGTCGGGTCCTTTTGCACTTTTTCAGCATAGTTAGCAACGAACCAAACGCCCAAGCCCAAAATGACGATAAAGAAGATAATCCGCCAAATCATACCATCTGCCAAAGACACACCTGCCGCATCAGAAGCAACACCTGTCGCAAATGGGTTTACAGTAGAAGCCAAACAGCCGATTTGAGAACCAAGTAAGATAATAGCCACACCAGTGATACTGTCAAAACCAACCGCCATCATAACTGGAACTAGCAGTGGGAAGAAGGCCATGGTTTCCTCACCCATACCATAGGTGGAGCCACCCAAGGCAAACAAAGGCATGAGAATGTAAATCAACATTTTTTCACGGCCTTTGAAACGTTTCACGATAGAGGCAATCCCTACATCAAGCGCGCCCGTTTCATTGACCACACCCAAGAAGGAACCAACCATCAGGATGAAGAAGGCAACGTCGATAGCCTTGCTGGTATCACCGTGACCCAACATAGCCCGAACAGGTGCCATCAAAATATCCCAAATCCCCTGCGGATTTTGAGCTACAGCCTGATAGGTGCCTGTGATAAATTTCCCAGCTTCGTCTTTCTCATACTGACCAGCTGGAATAATCCATGTCATAACTGCCATAAAGGCAATAATGAGCATCAAAATAGAATACGACGAAGGCATTTTAAAGCCTTTTTTCACTTTTTCGCTCATCGCAAAAACCTCCTATAATATTTTTAAAGTAATCTTGTATCCGAAATGACCGTATCAAATATCCACCTATCTTCAAGAGATGTCTATCTCCTTCAGTCTATTATCTGAAATCATTGCTTATAGATAGATACTTGATAGGAAATGGATGAGAGGGGAGGGAGCTTAGAAGCCCAGACCTTCATGTTTCGATTAAAGGGAACCCTTGTAGGACTATCAATACTTCCACTCCCCTAACTCCATCAATAAATAACCCGTCTAGTTTAAAAACTATATTTTCATGCAGAGTAAATCAACAAATAGAAGCCTCAACGATACATACAGCTACTTAGCCTTTGACAATGATAGTACCGCTATCGGATTCAATCAAAGCGCCTAAGTTTTCTAATGAGGTAATGACTGCTTTTGATTGCGGCTTATTGTTTACAAAAGCAATAGCTGCTTCAACTTTCGGTAGCATGGAACCAGGTGCGAATTGATTTTGTTTGATGTATTCTTCCAATTCAGCTACGGTAACAGTTTCTAATTTTTCTTGGTCTGGTTTATTGTAGTTGACAAAGACATAGTCTACGCCTGTCAAAACGATAAATAGGTCTGCATCAACCAATTCTGCCAAGCATTGAGAAGCAAAGTCCTTATCGATAACTGCTTCCACACCGGTAAGAGTACCGTCTGCTTCTTGGACAACTGGAATACCTCCACCACCAGCAGCTACGACCACTTCACCTGCATTGAGAAGGGTACGAATGGTACCTATTTCCTTAATACCTACTGGTTTTGGCGAAGCCACGACTTTACGCCAGCCACGACCAGCATCTTCTTTGAAGGTTGCGCCAGTCTTTTCAGCTTCTGCTTTGGCTTCTTCCTCTGTGTAGAATGGTCCGATAGGTTTGGTCAAATTCTCAAAGGCTGGGTCATTTTTATCAACAATAACCTGGGTAACGACGGAAGCTACATCTTTTTCAATGCCTTCCTTGATCAATTCATTTTCCAAGGCATTTTGCAACCAGAAACCAATGGAGCCTTCTGTCATAGCTACCAAGCTATCCAGTGGAAAAGCTGGGTTCTTTTCTGAGTCAGCTGCCAGGTTTTGGAGCAAGAGGTTTCCGACTTGAGGACCATTACCATGCGTGATGATCAAGTTGTCACCATTTTTGATTAGTTTAACAAGGTGCTTGGCTGTTTGTACCAAGGCTTCCTTTTGGGCTTTAGCCGATGGGTCGGAAGATAAAATAGCATTGCCACCCAAGGCTACTACAATTTTACGATTTACCATATCTTATGTTTTCGCCTCTCTTTCAATTAGAAATCGCTTACATTTTCAACTCCATAAAAGGGGGCCGGGTACAAGCCCCCAGGAGGTGCGATGACTAGATTTTACACACGTGGAACAAATGGATCACCTAAAGTAGCCGCCATAACCGCTTTAATTGTGTGCATACGGTTTTCAGCCTGGTCGAAGTGACGAGCATACTTGCTGCGGAATACTTCGTCTGTTACTTCCATTTCTTCTACGCCGAATTTTTCAGCAACATCTTTACCATAAACCGTGTTTGTATCATGGAAGGCTGGCAAGCAGTGCAAGAAGATAAGATTGTCATTTTCTGCTTTTTTCACCAATTCCATATTGACTTGGTATGGTTTCAAGAGGGCAACGCGTTCTGCGAATTTGTCTTCCTCACCCATAGATACCCAAACGTCTGTATAGAGAACATCTGCGCCTTTGACTGCTTCATCAGCATTGTCCGTGATCAATACACGTGCTCCGCTTTCTTTGGCAAAGCCTTCTGCCAATGCTACAACTGTTTCATCAGGGAAGAGTTCTTTTGGTGAGAAGATATGCACATTGACACCAAGAATGGCACCTGTTACCAACAGTGAGTTGGCAACGTTGTTACGTCCATCACCACAGTAAACCAAGGTCAAACCTTCCAATTTGCCAAAGTTTTCTTTGACTGTCAAGTAGTCCGCCAACATTTGAGTTGGGTGCCATGCATCTGTCAAACCATTCCATACTGGCACACCAGAGAATTCTGCCAATTCTTCCACCATTTTTTGGCTGAAACCACGGAATTCAATACCGTCGAACATGCGTCCCAAAACCTTAGCAGTATCTTCAGTCGATTCTTTCTTACCAAGTTGGATGTCATTTGCACCAAGATATTCTGGATGAGCACCAAGGTCAATGGAAGCTACTGTGAAGGCAGCACGAGTACGTGTTGATGTTTTTTCAAACAAGAGGGCAATGTTTTTTCCTTCCAAATAGCGATGAGGAATGTTGCGTTTTTTCAAATCTTTCAAATGTGCTGAAAAATCAATCAACCATTCTAACTCTGCACGAGTAAAATCTTTTTCTGCAAGGAAGTGTCTGCCTTTAAAAATGTTTGTCATTGTTTTTCTCCTATGTTTCTTTTTAACTCATTCCTCTTCTTAGAGGTCTTCCCGTTCAAATGGCATAGACATACAACGTGGTCCACCACGACCGCGTACCAATTCGCTTCCGCTGACCTTAATCAAACGAAGACCCTTGGATTCCAAAATGGCATTGGTGATAGTATTGCGTTTGTAAACAACAACGACGCCCGGTGCAATGGTCAGAGTATTAGAGCCGTCATTCCACTGCTCACGACCTGCTGCGACAATGTTGTCCCCACCGCAACGAATCAACTCTACTTTTTCAAGACCAAGGTTCGCTGCCAACAACTCTGCCAAGTCTCCATGTTCTTCTTCGATGTGAAGTGTTTCATCTTCATAAGTCACAGAGAAGACACGAAGATCTCCTTCAATTTCTGGGTGAATAGTGAATTTATCATAGTCGACCATGGTAAAGACAGTATCCAAGTGCATGAACTTACGGTTATTAGCAAATTCGAAGGCTAATACTTTCTTGAAGCCAACATTTTGTTTGAAGATGTTTACTAAGAGTTTCTCAATAGAAGCTGCATCGGTCCGTTGTGAAATACCAACTGCCAAAACATCTTTAGATAGAACGAGCTCGTCACCACCTTCAATACGGGTTGTTTCCTCACGGTTATAAACCAAAGGAACCTTACCTGCATAGTCTGGGTGATAGGTGAAGATATACTTACCATACAAGGTTTCGCGGTTACGGGTTTCCGCATACATATGGTTGAGAGATACCGCGTTACCGATGGTCGCAAATGGATCCCGTGTGAAGTAAAGGTTTGGCATTGGATCAATCGCAAATGGGTAAGAAGATTCAACCAAATCTGTCAAACCTTTTTCTTCAGCAGGGACTTCTGGTAATTCAGCTTTTTGAATACCAGCCATGGTTTTTTCTACCAACTCCTTGTTATCCTCAATAGCCAACAAGAGTTTGCGAATGGCTTTTTTGGTAGCACGACCACGAATATTGGCTTCTTCAAGATACTCATCAATAAATTGCTCACGAATTTCAGGGGTAACCAATGATTCCGCAGCCAATTGTTCAAGGTAAAGTACTTCTACGCCTTCATCACGAAGGGCTTGTGCAAAGGCATCGTGCTCTTTTTGAGCATCTTCTAGGAAAGGAATATCATCAAACAAGAGACGTTCGAGGTAGTCTGGCATCAGGTTTTCGATTTCCTTACCTGGCCTGTGCAACATAACTTTTTTCAGCTTACCAATTTCTGAAAAGACATGGATTGGATGATGTGACATGATTTATCCTCCTATTATATTTATGACTTGATTGGAAATTATGCAGACCGTACGCTTTCCACATGTATCGTCATTTAGTTTTTCTTTTATTACGTTGTTAACTCGCTTTGCCGTACTTCAGTACAGCCTACAGCTCGTTGCCTAGTACTAAAAGTAAACTAAAAGACTATATTTCCTTGACATCTACAGTCTATCAAAGAAGATAAATAAAAACTTGAAAACGTTCACATTTTTTTGAGAAATTCATCACATTTTTCTCCTTATTTTTGGGTAAATATCGATATTACCCACCACAATATGCATATTTCTACTTGTCTATATCATTATGTGAATTTTTATTTTTTGTAAAAATTAAAAGAAAAAACGAAAACTTCAATAAGTTTCCGTCAAATTCGCTAAAAAATACTCAATATCTAAATACGTCAAGTTTTTTCGTCGATAGGCAATCCTCTTTTCCTGCTTTAACTCTTTCAAGACATGACTGACCGTTTCCCTCGTCGTCGCAGCAAGACGAGCAATTTCCTGAATATGAATATCAAATGGCAAGCTAGTCAGCTGATCCCGTTGGCACATATCCCAGTAGAGTAGGGCTAGAGCCTGAACAACCCGTTCCGAAGCTTTAGAGCGCATACTATTACGCAGGCGCAGTTCTTGAAAACCCAGGATTTTAGATAGTTTTTGGCAAATATAAACCAATTGTCGAGGGTTGATTTTCGACATGGATTCAAACAAGCCCATGGGCACTATCAAACATTCCAAATCAGTGATGGCAATCGCAGTATAGTGGTAGGGCTTATCTTGAAACATATCAGCCAAAGGAAAAGCACCGCCCTGTCGAATATAGTCTAAGTAAGAAAAACTATCTGTTTCATCATACTGCTCAATCCGAGCATATCCCTTCTGTAAGACAAATAAATAATCCCTCGGATCTTGGGCATAAAAAAATATCTGCCCTTTGGGAACCTTTCGAAAACGGATATGCTTGGCTAGCTGGTCAAAGCTATCTCGTGTCAGGTTTTCAAAGGTCGGATGGCTCCTAAGATAGCTATACTGCTCACGGCTGATCATTTTCAAGCTCCCCCTATCCAAACATTCTATCACAATTATAACATATATTAACTTAATGTACCAATGATTGTAGGCAAGCTTAAAAAGAAAAACCAGCTCAAAAGGAACTTTTTCTATGAAAATTAACCTATTATCAATTATTGTCCGCACTAGACGTTGAGCGTTCAGGCTTCTATTCGCTATTAATCAACTTTACAGTGTTTGACAATGAATGTATCCATTTCCAAGCATTTTATCAACTTCTTATGTTATACTATTTTCATGGAGGATTTCATATGAAAAGAATTGTATTCGTAATACTCGCTCTTTTCTCATTTATTATAAGTGGCTTAACTGTTAAGGCAAATCAAGATCCTATTGACTACAGTAGCTTACATTTGATTAGGTTCAATGGAACAAAACAAATTGTTCTCGGAGAATTTGATCCTTTAGGCAGAGCAACCTCGGCTCATATTCAACTTCAGGATAAGGACGAACCTAAAAAACAGAGAGAACCGCGAATAAAATTTACTCCTGTGGGATGGCATAACTATAAAATGACCTTTGGAAATCAAGGTAAGAAATCCTGGCTTTTCAACAGAGGACATTTAATTGGCTACCAATTTAGTGGACTTACCGATGAAGGCAAAAATCTGGTACCTTTGACCGCCTGGACCAATAGCGGAAATTACAAGGGAACGGATGATAGCAATATTGAAGGTATGCTTTACTATGAAAACCGTCTGGATAGTTGGCTGGCAAATCATCCTCATTATTGGTTAGATTATAAAGTAACTCCGATTTATACAGGAGATGAATTGATACCTAGACAAATCTCGCTTCAGTATGTTGGTTTGGATGAAACAGGAAATCTGATAAACATAACCTTAGGAAGTCCGAAAGAATCAATCGACGGGTATGGCATTACAACTGTCATCTTAGATAATTACTCTAAAAATGCAACAATAGATTATTTGAAAGGTACTGCGGCTCCCTCTCTAGTTCCAACTGAAGAAAGTAGTCAACCTAGTCCCTCTAGCACAACTGCTGAATCACAAGTAAGTGAGAGCCCGCAAACTACTCAACCTGCTACTGAACTTGCACCAATCGTTTATGTCGCTAGGAATGGGAATGCGGATGTTTATTGGTACTCAAAGGAAAATATGCCAGCAAACACTAATTTCTCTAGGGTTGTTGAGATGTCAGAAGAGCAAGCACTCAATCTTGGAAAGCGACACACAAGTAAAGAATAAGTTTTTGATGACAAAATATATTCCCATTTTTAAAACAAAAAACTAGGAGTAGGCAAGTGACCTATTCCTAGTTTTTGTTAGATATGTTTTTTCTTATATATTAGATAATAGACCTATTTTATCCAAAATTCCACTTCAAATATGGAATAGTGATAATGACTGCTATAGTGTTTCGATTCCCAATTTGAAAATGATAGAAACGCTACAAACTATAATTCATCCGCAATCTTATTGATTTTTCTCAGACGATGATTGACACCGCTCTTGGTAATGGGCACCGTCAAACTATCTGCTAACTGCTGAATGGAATAATCTGGATGCTGAATACGGAGTTGGGCAATCTCTTGCAGGTCACCCGATAACTGATCCAAGCCAATGGTATCCATAATTTTGATGATATTGTTGATGGTTTTCATGCTGGCATTGACCGTTTTAGCAATATTTGCCATTTCAGCATTATTGGCCCGGTTGAGGTCATTACGAGCTTCACGTAGAAGCTTAATATCTTCAAAGGCTGTCTTGGCCTCTTCTGCTCCAATCACCAGCAAGAAATCCATAATATCTTCTGCCCGTTGCAAATAGGTAATAGTTCCCTTGCTTCGCTCAATAACCTTGGCATCCAAGAGAAACTTCTGCAACAAATTGGCCAGGTCCTGGGCATGGTCGCTGTAAACCGATGCGATTTCCAGCTGGTACCGTCCTTTTTCAGGATCTTTGACTGAGCCAGCTGCCAGAAAAGCGCCACGCAGATAGGCCTGGCTCCAAGAATCATTTTCAAGGACAAGGGGAGAAATACCGGTTTCCAGTCCAAAAAAACTATCTGCCAAATGCAAATCATGTAAGATGTCATTGACTCCATCTTCAATGACAACCGCATAGACACGATTCTTCTTGAGATTGGGCTTTTGATGGTGACGAATTTCTGCTTTTACTTGGTAGAAATGCAATAGCAATTCGTAGATATGTCTGGCAATTTTGGCATTCTCAGTCGAGATAGACAGGGTCAAGCCTGTTGAAGCCAGCCCGAGACTGCCAGACAGTTTAATTATGGCTGCCAGCTCACTCTTATTTTGACTGGACTGGATCAAGAGTTCTTCTTTGACTTTTATGGTAAAACTCATGACCGCACCTGCAAAATCTTGAGCAACTCTTCTACCACCAAATCACCATCATGAAAAGCTCCGCCATTTTCCAAACGAAGAAAATTGGACGAAATCACGCGCTTGGTCTGCTCTTGCAAGCCAGCAAAGTCATGCTTGACCTGCACCAAGTATTCGTCAAACTTGTGGGTATTCATGTAGTCGTGTGGTACAGGCTCACTATTGACCAAAACAGTATCAATAAACTTCTCACCCAGATGCCCATTCAAGACGGTCACATGGTCGGCATCTGAGAAAAACTCGGTTTCACCACGCTGGGTCATGATATTGCAGACATAGGTGACCTCCGCCTTGGTTTCTTTCAGAGCCTTACCAAGGTCCGAAATCATGAGATTGGGCAAGATGGATGTAAAGAGGGAACCTGGTCCTAAGACCACCATATCACTCTCCATAATAGCCTCAACCACCTGACGACTGGCCTTGGGCTCATCATCATTGTAAGAATTGGTCACATAGACATGACCAATCATGCCCTTGTGCTTGGCGATTTTGCTTTCACCAGAAACCTCCGTACCGTCGGTAAAAACAGCATGAAGGGTCAGGGCCTGTTCACTAGAAGGATAAATCCGACCAGTCGTGTGGAAAAAGCGGGTCAATAGCCGCATAGCATTGTAGGTCGAACCCTGCATCTCAGAAATTCCTGCGATAATCAAATTACCCAAAGGATGCCCAGCCAAAGGCCCATCCGAATCCGCAAAACGATACTGGAAAATCTGTTCATACAACTTAGGCATATCGGACATAGCCAAGAGAACATTGCGCAAATCCCCCGGTGGCGTGACCTGCAGGGCCTGGCGGATCTCACCCGAAGAACCACCGTCATCTGCTACGGTCACGATGGCCGTAATGTCCACATCCTTGTCCCGCAGGCTCTTTAGGATAACCGGAATACCCGTTCCCCCACCAATCACTGTAATCTTTGGCTTTCTCATGAGCGGTTAACCGTCTCCTTCCGTCTGTCCTTATCACGATGGCTACGGTTGACAATCCAGTTTTTCTCCAAATCATCTGCCAAGCGTTTGGCAAAAGCAACGCTTCTGTGTTGACCGCCCGTACAACCAACAGCTATAGTCAGGACAGATTTTCCTTCCTTCTGATAGCCAGGCAGAATGGGTTCAATCAAGCCGATAAGATGGCTGTAAAATTCTTCCGATTCCTGATGGTCCATGACATAGTCAAAGACAGGAGCATCCAAACCGGTCAGATTTCGTAACTCCTTCTGGTAATATGGGTTAGGCAAGAAGCGCACATCAAAAACCAAGTCCGCATCCAAGGGCAGACCGTATTTGAAACCAAAAGACATGACTTCCACACGGAAGGATGGTTGGTTGTCTTGACTAGCAAACTGTTCTGAAATGGCCATCCGCAGATTACGAGGTGTCAGCTCTGTCGTATCGATGACATTCTGGCTCATATTTTTCAGGGGAGCCAAGAGTTCACGTTCTAGCTGAATGCCGTCTAAGACCCTACCATCTGCTGCAAGAGGATGAGACCGACGGGTTTCCTTGTAGCGTGCTACCAGTTCATTGTCCGTCGCATCTAAAAACAAGACCTTGAAATCCAAATCTTCTGCCGCCTCAATCTCATCTAAGACTTCTCGAATTTCTGAAAAGAAAGACCGGCTCCGCATATCTACCACCAAGGCAATCTTATTATTGTCTTGGCTGTGGCGAATCAATTCTAAAAATTTTGGCAAGAGTGTCGGCGGCATATTGTCAATGGTAAAATAGCCCAAATCCTCAAAAGACTGGATGGCTACTGTTTTACCTGCACCCGACATCCCTGTCACAATCACTAAATGGAGTTTGTCTGACATGACATTCCCTCCTTTACTTTCTACTCTACTACTGCAATCACTTCAATTTCAACCTTGACATCACGTGGCAAACGCGCCACTTCCACCGCTGAACGAGCTGGAAAATCTGCTGAAAAGGCTGTTTGATAGACTTCATTAAAAGCCACGAAGTCATTCATATCCTTGAGGAAGCAAGTCGTTTTGACTACATGGTCAAAGTCTGTGCCAGCCGCTTCTAAAATCGCTGCGATATTTTTCAAGACCTGCTCAGTCTGTTCTTGAATGGTTTCCCCAACCACTTGGCCCGTTTCAGGTGACAAGGGAACCTGACCAGAAGCGAAGAGGAAATTTCCTACAACCTTACCTTGTACGTATGGACCAATAGCTGCTGGTGCTTTATCTGTATGAATGGTTTTCATCTGTCAATCTCCTTTATTCTTTCTAAGTCTATTATAGCATACTAAAGTGCTAAAAGGAGCCCAGCATAGCTCTCTTGTAAGGTAAAATCTCCCCGACTGTTCCGACAAGCACCTTTCATAAGAAAACAGACCACATTTGTAGTCTGTTTGGCTATTTCTAATCTAGTTTCCTAGAGCTTCACTTTTTATAGATTTCTTTACGATGCCCGATTTCAAGAGCTAGGATGACCATTTTGTTATCAATAATATCGCAAATCACACGGTAATTCCCCACTCTATACCGCCACAGGCCCTTATAGTCTCCAACCAGAGCCTTGCCAAACTGTCTTGGATTTTCCAAACCGTCCAAACGTTTTTTCAAATCCTTAGCAAGCATCAGCCCCACATGCCTGTCCATTTTTTTCAACTGTTTCAAGGCATCATCGCTGATAACAAGTTTATAGGCCATCTTCTAACTCCGCAAGAACATCATCAATCGAGTGTGTAACAGGATTTTCTTGGAATTTCTTCAAGGCCTTGATACCAATTTCATAGTCCAACTGGTCTTCTATCTGTTCAGCAAGTGCAGTTTTGAATAGCTCAGACAGGCTTTTTCCAGTATGAATGGCATAGCTTCTGAAAATTTCCTCTTCAGTTTCATTTAATCGCAAGGATACAATTCCCATCATTCCACCTACTTTCTTCTTGTAATACATTGTATAACAATTACGCAAAAATGTCAATGGACACTCAAAAAACAGACCACGTTTGTAGTCTGTTCCATAAAATATTTTTATTCTCAATTAACTTCTAAACCCTATGGAGATTGTCGTTAACTAAAGCAAAACGTGTATCAAGCCATTCTTTCTTTGCGACGATGATGAGTAGCAAAAGCAAGACCTGTTGCTAATGTTGTCATTCCTAAGATGCTTCCAACTCCTAGGCTAGTCTTACGAATAGAAAATATTTGTTTTTTATTCAAAAACATTCCTTCACCCCATTTAATATTTTTCTTACTATTCTACCCCCCATTTTGTCAAGGATTTTATTGTATATTTAAATATTTTTTATATGCATTTTATTGCAAGAAATTAGATTTTTAAACTTTATTACTAGCTCAACTATTGACTAACTATAGCATTTATATTATTATGATTTATATCACATTAATATAAAAAGGAGACATGTTATGGCCATCAATTTTGGAAAATTAACTCAAGGACTTGCAGGAAACTTTAGCCAACAAAGTAAAGAATCCCTAAATGCAGAATATTCTTCCTACTTAATAAGTGGAGAGGAAATAAAAGATGGGTATGTTCTTATTCGAGACGCCATTATTTTTACCAATATCCGAATTATTTTTGTTGATAAACAAGGCGCTACTGGAAAGAAAACAGCCATTAAATCGATATTTTTAGCAAATATTGTTAATGTAGAGATGGAAACAGCTGGTTTCGGTTTGGATGATAGCGAAATTACGATTACCTACCTTGAAAATATCTATTTAAAATCTCACCGTGAACATCTCATCCATCATAAATTTGAATTTCCAAAACAAACTGACATACTTCCACTCTATACCTATCTTTTTGAGTTAGCTTACCAAAATAGACTAGCTATCAATAATCTATAATTTTTTCAGGACCAAAATTATCTGGTCCTTTTATTTTATTCAAATCTACTGAAACCTCAAAAAACAGACCACGTTTGTAGTCTGTTTGGCTATCTATTGATTTGCTTATGGATGCAAGCGATGCAACATACGTGGGAACGGAATGGCTTCACGGATGTGTTTTGTACCAGCGACGAAAGTTACCATACGCTCGATACCGATACCGAAGCCACCGTGTGGCACAGAGCCGTATTTACGAAGGTCAAGGTAGAATTCGTATTCTGACTTGTCCATGCCAAGCTCGTCCATCTTAGCTACCAAGGCGTCGTAATTGTCCTCACGCATAGAACCACCGATGATTTCACCGTAGCCTTCTGGTGCAAGCAAGTCTGCACAAAGCACGCGCTCTGGATTGCCAGGAACTGGTTTCATGTAGAAGGCCTTGAAGCTTGCTGGATAGTTGACCACGAAAGTCGGTACACCAAAGTAGTTTGAAATCCATGTTTCATGAGGTGAGCCAAAGTCATCACCATGCTCGATGTGTTCGTAGTCTGTATCTTCATCAGCCTCATGCTCTTGCAGAAGGGTAATGGCATCATCATAAGCCACACGTTTGAATGGTTCTGCAATGTAGCGTTTAAGGGCATCCACATCACGCTCCAGAGTTTCCAAGGCTTGTGGAGCACGGTCGATAACACCTTGGATCAAGGCTTTGACATAAGCTTCTTGCAAATCAAGTGACTCTTCATGGCTGAGGAATGAATACTCGGCATCCATCATCCAGAACTCAGTCAAGTGACGACGAGTTTTTGATTTTTCCGCACGGAAAACAGGACCGAAGTCGAAAACACGACCAAGTGCCATAGCACCAGCTTCAAGATAAAGCTGACCTGATTGACTGAGATATGCTGGTTGACCAAAGTAATCTGTTTCGAACAACTCTGTCGAATCTTCTGCCGCATTTCCAGACAAGATTGGGCTATCAAACTTGATAAAGCCATTCTTTTCAAAGAATTCGTAAGTCGCATAGATGATGGCGTTACGGATTTGCTGGATAGCGACCTGCTTACGCGAACGCAACCAGAGATGACGGTTGTCCATAAGGAAGTCCGTACCGTGTTCTTTCGGTGTGATTGGGTAATCTTGTGACTCACCAATGACTTCAAGGTCTGTCACATCCAACTCATAACCAAACTTAGAACGCTCGTCTTCCTTGACAATCCCTGTCACATAGACAGACGTTTCTTGGCTGAGGCGTTTTGCTACATCGAACTTCTCCGCACCTGCTTCTTCGCCGAATTTTTCAATGAAGTTTGGCTTGAAAGCAACAGCTTGGAAGAAGGCTGTTCCGTCACGCAACTGCAAGAAAGCCAACTTGCCCTTGCCTGACTTGTTGGCAACCCAGGCACCGATGGTCACTTCTTGACCGACATAGTCTTTTACTTGGTTAATGGTAATCAATTTTCTAGACATTATTTTTCCTCTTTTTATTTTTTCATAAATGTGTGTAGTCGAGCCACTGCTTCCTTGAGCGTGTCCATATCTGTCGCATAACTGAGGCGGATATTTTCAGGAGCTCCAAAACCTGCACCTGTCACCAAGGCTACTCCGACTTCTTCCAAAATGGCTGTGGTAAATTCAGTCACATCTGTGTAGCCCTTGATTTCCATAGCCTTTTTGACATTAGGGAAGAGATAGAAGGCACCTTCTGGCTTGATAACCTCAAAACCTGGGACTTCTGCCAGCAAGGGATAAATGGTATTAAGCCGCTCTTCAAAAGCCTGACGCATGGTTTCTACCGTATCTTGCGGACCTGTAAAGGCTTCAATGGCCGCATACTGAGCAGCAGTTGTTAAGTTCGATGTCGTCTGTCCGACAATCTTGCTCATAGCTCCAATAATCTCAGGATTGCCAACCGCAAAGCCAACCCGCCAACCTGTCATGGCATAGGCCTTGGCCACCCCATTGACAACAATAGTCTGCTGACGAATGCTTTCTGAAATGCTTGAAATCGGTGTGAAGCTATTTCCATTATAGACCAAACGACCGTAAATATCGTCTGCCAAGATGAGAATATCGTGCTCTACAGCCCAGTTTCCAATAGCTTCCAACTCCTCACGACTGTAAATCATGCCCGTCGGATTAGAAGGACTATTGAGCAAGAGGACCTTGGTCTTATCCGTACGAGCCGCTTCCAGCTGGTCAACTGTGACCTTGAAATTGTGTTCTTCCGTCGCAGTGACAAAGACAGGCACTCCTTCGTTCATCTTAATCTGGTCAGCATAGGATACCCAGTAAGGCGTTGGAATAATCACCTCATCACCAGGATTGATGACCGCCGCAAAGAAGGCATAAAGAACAAACTTAGCACCTGTCGCAAGAATGACTTGATTGCGTTCAATAGAGTAGCCATAGAAATTCTCAAAATAGGTATTGACCGCGTCTTTCAACTCTGGAAGACCAGAAGCTACCGTATAAAAACTCGCCTTACCATTTTCGATGGACTTGATGGCCGCTTCTTGGATATTTTTCGGTGTGACGAAGTCTGGCTCACCCAAGGTCAGCTCTAAAATATCGCGTCCTTCTGCCTTCAAAGCCTTGGCCCGCGCACCTGCTGCCAGCGTGACACTTTCTTCCATTTCTAAGACACGTTTTGATAACTTGCTCATAAGCCCTCCTTCTTGACAAAACTTCCTGTTTCAAACTCTACTAGATAATAGGCTGTCCCAGATTTGACTTCCCAAATTGGTTTGCCATCCCTAAATCCTAGAATAGTTCGCTCTGCTTGGCCTGCACCATTTTCCTTGGCAATCGCTTGCGCTTCTTCTTGTGAAATACCCTGAGTCAAAGGATAGACATAGACTGTACTAGAAGCCTCTGGAACCAGCACTGCAATCTCCTCTCCCTGACTGTTGGCACCGAGTACACTAAAATAGGTTTCGGTTCCATTGTAAATAGAGAAGTTGCTTACCGTTTGCAGATCTGCATATTCTGCAGCCACTGCGACTGCTTGACTGCGCGCACTATTGAAAGGAGCCCTAGCAATATCCCAAATAGTAAAAATTGAAAAAGTTACAACACTGAGGAGGATAAAAGAGCCTAGCACCAACTGACCAGCCTTCGATGCCATCCACTCCAATAGTTGAATTATCTTTTTTTCCATAGTAGTCCTATTATACTACAAGTTACAGGAGATTTCCATTTTTTCAGCGATAGAATAAGAATTTTACAGACCCCAACTTCCCATTTCACTTGCTTATCCGACGAATTATTGCTAAAATATTCTCATGAAAACTGTTGAACAATCTTTAAATGAAAATAAGCATGCACTACACAGCCTAGTTGTTTTTAGACGCGCTGCCAATACCATCTCAAAATCAGAATTAGAAACCATCAAAAAATACGGACTGACCGTCTGTCAATTCGGAGTCATGGAAGCCCTCTACAACAAGGGAAACCTCCGCATCCAAGACTTGATTGATAAACTCCTCAGCACATCTGGAAATATGACAGTCGTCATCAAAAATATGATACGAGATGGCTATGTCTATAAAACCAGTGACACAAGCGACCGTCGTGCCTCCCTGATTGCCCTGACAGAAAAAGGACGCCAGACGATTGAATCCATCCTACCAGAGCACTATGATCATGTCGGTCAGATTTTCTCTGTGTTAAGCTCAGAAGAACAAGACCTACTTGCTACAATTTTAAAGAAATTTAAACAATAACGACAAATCCCAAAGCCTACACTTTGGGATTTTAATCTGCTTTGTGTGATGAACAATTGATGCATCACTTAAAAATCGACAATATCAGACTGTACACTTTACTATATAAGAAATCAGCCAGTGCATACTACCCTGCCAGCTATCCCACTACTTCACTTCATTTCTCACACACTGCAAGGCAGCTCCGATAACCTGGTGCATATCGTAATAGCGATAGTGACCAAGACGACCACCGAAGATAACATTTTCTTGTTGTTCTGCAAGACGTTTGTAGGCAGTATAGAGTTTGTTGTTGCGGTCATTGTTGACTGGATAGTATGGCTCATCACCACGCTTCCAAGTCTTCGAATACTCGCGTGTAATAATGGTTTTCTCTTGAGTACCAAATTCGAAATGCTTGTGTTCGATGATACGAGTATAAGGTGTTTCGCAATCAGTGTAGTTGACAACCGCATTACCTTGGTAGTTTTCCATAGCCAAGACTTCCGTTTCAAAACGGAGACTACGGTACTCTAATTCACCCAGTTCATAATCAAAGAACTCATCAATCATCCCTGTAAAGACAACTTTTGGATAGCTTGCCAAGTATTCTTCTTTATTTGCAAAGAAATCAACATTTGTCTCCACATCGATATTT
This sequence comes from Streptococcus suis, assembly GCF_002964575.1. Lineage (GTDB taxonomy): Bacteria > Bacillota > Bacilli > Lactobacillales > Streptococcaceae > Streptococcus > Streptococcus suis_R. Next base: position 178,162 of record NZ_POQQ01000040.1, read on the forward strand.
TCATGAGCCAACATCTTTTCAACAATCTGCGTGTAACCACCGATTGGAATACCTTGATAAGTATCGTTGAAATAGTTGTTGTCATAAGTCAAACGCACTGGCAACCGACGGATGATAAAGGCTGGAAGTTCCGTACATGGTTTTTCCCACTGCTTCTCTGTATATGACTTAATCAATTTTTCATAGATGTCCGTACCTACAAGGGAAATAGCTTGCTCTTCCAAGTTCTCAGGCGTTTTTCCTCCCAAAACAGCGCGTTGCTCAGCAATTTTAGCCTCAGCTTCAGCAGGAGTAACTACACCCCAAAGCTTGTTAAAGGTATTCATGTTAAATGGTAGATTGTAGATTTCACCCTTATAGTTGGCAACTGGTGTGTTCGTGTAGCGGTTGAACTCCGCAAATTGGTTAACATAGTCCCAGATTTCCTTTTCAGAAGTATGGAAGATATGCGCACCGTACTCATGAACCTGGATACCTTCTACTTCTTTGGTGTAGATATTACCAGCGATGTGATCACGCTTCTCGATAACCTTAACTTTTTTCCCTTTTTTTGCTGCTTCATGGGCAAAGACCGCACCGAACAAACCAGCACCGACAACTAGATAGTCGTAATGTTTCATATATTTTGTATTTTTCTCCTAAACCTGGTGATTTTGTGAAAGTTGATCAATTTGTGCAGAAGATAGACCGGTTAATTTTTCAATCATTTCATTCGAAAAACCTTCACGTAACATTTGATAAGCGACATCAAGCCGACCTTCTTCCTTACCTCGCCGTCTGCCACGTATGTAGGAGCTTTCCAATTCTCCAAAGTGGTTGGAAGCATTACGTAACCATTGATCTACCATTTCGACTTCCTCCTCTGTCCATGTATTTCTAACCCTCAGATGTTCTGCCTTTTATGTGATGTAGCTTGACTAAATGCTCGATTAGCGAAAAATTCTATCCATTGGCGTTGACTTTTCTCTAGCTGACCCTTTCGGAATTTTTTCCGTTCAATAATGACCATTTCAAATGGTTTTCTTAATTCTTCATATTCGCCAAATGGCAATTCCAAGACTTGACCCCTATCTTTTTCAGTTAATACAAAACTGTGAATCGGCTGGTCATCATCAAAATACTAACTAGCAACTAAGGCAATCGAATAAATCGGTGAGATTTTATCATACATATCGTGTGTCTGTGTGACCTTGTCACGAACATTGGGCTAGTCCTTGACCAAATGTTGACAGGAATAGGTCCATAAGCGCTTGATAAAACTATTTTGATAGGCAACCTGTATCTCAATGATGACCTGTGTTCTATCATCCATACGAGCCAAAATATCCACCGTAGTACTAAAGTGGCTAGTCTTTTCCTTTTTCACATCCGCAATAGTCCCATTCAAAATCTGAACAGACTTGGGGCGAAAACCTAGAAAAGTATTGATGAAATCAATAGTGATTTCATGGTCATTGAAAATCTTTTTTGCAATAATGTCAGCCATTGGACTGACTGCCTGACGGCGTTTTGTCATCTACTCTCCTCCGAATAAAGTAATCGAGAAATACTCCTTATCTATTTATTCGGAAAAGTTTCTAGTTATATTATAGCACGGTAGCTAAAATTTTCAAGTCACTTTCCTATTACAGCAACTACTAAAAAGCGTCCCAAAGCCATCTTGACTATGGAACGTTTTCTACTTTGCCTGAAGAAAGAATGAAAATTCGTCCTATCCACATGCAAGTTCAAATACCCTATATTTAATCCCTCCTAAAAATATCCCGCGTATAGACTTTGTCAAGAACATCATCCAAACTCAAGTCGTATCGGTTGACGACAATAGCTTGACTCATTTCTTTAAATTTCTTAAGATTGTTGACGACTTTGGAGCCAAAAAATGTCGTCCCGTTCTCTAGGGTCGGCTCATAAATAATCACTCTTGCTCCCTTAGCCTTCAAACGCTTCATAACTCCCTGGATAGAACTTTGACGGAAGTTATCAGAATTACTCTTCATGGTCAGACGATAAATTCCTATCGTGATATCCTTTTCTTGCTGTTGCGAATAGGAATCATGTTCTGAGTAAGCATAGTAGCCAGCCATCTTCAGTACCTGGTCAGCAATAAAATCTTTTCTAGTTCGATTGGCCTCGACAATTGCAGACATCATATTTTGAGGTACCTTATCATAATTGGCCAACAACTGCTTAGTATCTTTTGGTAAACAGTAGCCACCGTAGCCAAAGGAAGGGTTATTGTAATGTTCACCAATTCGAGGATCCAGACCAACACCTCTAATAATGGATAAGGTATCAAGTCCCTTTAACTCCGCATAGGTATCCAATTCATTGAAGTAAGAAACACGCAATGCCAAATAAGTATTAGCGAATAACTTAACTGCTTCTGCTTCTGTTGACCCCATATGAAGGATCTCAATATCTTCCTTCAAGGCACCTTCCTGTAGTAAGGCCGCAAACTTTTCTGCACCCGCAATAACAGTTTCACTATCATTTTTCTCATAAGAAACAATGATTCGTGAAGGATAGAGATTATCATAAAGAGCTTTGGATTCTCTTAAAAATTCCGGACTGAAAATGATATTTGGAGTACCAAATTTCTGACGAATTGCTTGGGTATATCCAACAGGAATAGTTGACTTGATAACCATCAAGGCGTCAGGATTTACTTTCAAGACAGTCTCGATCACCTTTTCAACATGGCCTGTATCAAAATAATTTTTCTCACTATCGTAGTTGGTCGGTGCAGCAATCACAACAATTTCTGCATCTTTATAGGCTGTTTCTGCATCTAGTGTTGCTACCAAATTCAGATCCTTCTCTGCTAAATACTTTTCAATATAATCGTCCTGAATAGGGGATTTTCTAGCATTGATCAAATCAACCTTTTCAGGAATCACATCCACAGCCACAACCTGATGATGCTGAGCCAAGAGAACGGCATTGGATAAACCAACATAGCCTGTACCTGCGACTGCAATTTTTGTCTTTGAAACTTTGGTTACTGAAGAGTTTTTACTACTCGAAAAGAATAAAGAAGCCAGGTCAAAATCCAAGACTTGAGCCAATCTTTCAAGCTGAGGAATGGATGGAATATAATCCCCCTTCTCAATCCTACTGATCATGGCACGATTGATGCCGGTCGCATTGGCCAGTTCTTGTTGAGAATAGCCATACTGTTTTCTATTTTCGAAGACTATTGATTTTAACTTTTCAATTGAAAAAACTTTGTTGCTCATTCTAACACCTCATTACACAAACGTTACAAAAAGTATATCATTTGTTGTATATAGTTGCAACAAATTAATCAATACTAAAGAACAAATATTTTCGTACAGCTAACGCTGCAAATTAGTAAATAACCTATAAAATCACTCAAATTTTTCATAATAATCTATTTTATACTTGAATGAGGAGGTAAGAAAGCATCTCACAATACTTATATAGTTTGATTCCCAATGAATGAAAAACCAAATTTCCTATAAAAATGATTCCGACGTTCTTCATCTATTGGGGAATTGGAATTTGACAATTGACCAAACTAAGGAATCGAACACTCTAGAGTTGCCATAATCCAATACCAAACAGAAGGAGACCAATACTCATATCAAAGTAATAAAACGAAGAGCATTTGATTTTAGGAACTTTGATAAGAATATAGGTTTCCCTGGACATAAAGAAGGAGAAAACGAATATCGGCATCACTATATGTTAGCTTATGTAGCTTTTCACCATTGACAAGCATTAACACTCCTGAACTTGCCTTACTCCCGTCAATCCCAAAAACTACTCGCATGATATTACCATTTAATGTTGTTTGATTTCTTGTTTCAATGATGTAACTTTAAATACTCAATATTTGAATTCTCACATACTATTATTACCGATTTCCTAAACCAGTTGTATTTCCATTCTATTTTGCGACAACCGGCAAAAATTATTTCACAAGTCACCACGACTTTATCAACTTGAAAATGAAAAAGTAGTGAATACTCTCTCCAGACGGAGATTTCTTCGCTACTAATCTTAGTATGTTCTTATTTATAATAAAAATTATTTTTTTATATAGAGCTAATCCAAAATTTTCTTAATCACAGCAGGTACACCCGCGACCATGACATTATCTGGAATAGATTTGGTCACAACAGAACCTGCAGCAATAACAACTCCTTTACCAACAGTTACTCCAGGTAATATTGTTACATTAGCACCAATCCATGTGCCATCACCAATAATAACTGACTTGCAAACTGTTTTACTAGATGCACGTTGTTTTTGTTCTGAAACTTCATGCGTAGCAGTCCCAATAAATACTCTTGGTCCGATAAAAACTCGCTTTCCAATTGTAATCTTTGTGTCCTTTTTCAACTGATCTCCGAAATGAAAAAAACAATCATAGCTTATAAATGTGTCTTCACCAATATATATATGATCTAAATGATCAGAGGATACCCCCCTCTAATATTTACACCTGAGCTTACATTCGAAAATAACTTAAATTTGGCTCTAGTAAATTTCTCATTGATACTTTCAAAATATTTTTTATAAAATTTATAAGCAAACTTCATAAGTCTCTCCATATTAATTTGAGTTAATATTTAAACTTTAATGTTATAAATCTGAGTTCTTATTTGTAGGTTCTATTGAATATAAATCCTTTTTTATTTGTGAAGTACTAATTTCAGGTGTCCTTGGTAAATAAACTACCTCTACTCCTTCTTCTTTAAGAAAATCAAATTTTCCTTCCCAATCATCACCCATAACAAAAGTATCTATATGGTATTCATGTACATCCGATTTTTTTTGATTCCAGCTTTGTTCGGGTATCACTAAATCGACATATCTAACGGCCTCAACCAGTGATTTCCTTTGTTCATATGTAAAGTAACATTTCTTTTGTTTTTCATTCCAGTTAAATTCATCAGATGAGACAACTACAACTAGGTAGTCACCTAATGCCTTAGCACGTTTTAATAAATTAATATGCCCATAATGTAATAAATCGAAAGTACCATATGTAATAACTCTTTTCAAAATATGTCCTCCGTTATTTGAATATGCTAATCATCTAAATGACCAAAGAGTTGAGTGTCAATATGAAATGAAGGTGAATCAAAATCTTTCCAATTAGGATTTGGAGTTCTCCAGTCCCTTGTATATAGAGTTTCTAAATAAGGTTCGATAGGTTCTGGAAGAGACTTAATACCTAATGCTGTTTCTAATTTTGCTACAGCTAATTCAAATGGCAAGATTAGATTAATTGATGTAAATTCTTTATCACTTGAATACTCAACACCTGGGACTCTGTAGTATGCTTGAGTTTGACATTTTCCATTAGAGTTCACGTATAAAAAGAAATCAATATTAACTCCTTCAAGAAGATAAGCCTGCTCCGTAATTGTGTTATTGGTTTTGAACTCCTTAATTTTTTCTAATCCATTAGAAACTAAAAATTTTTCAAACTCTAACCAATTAAATTGCTCATCCATCAAGATTCCTACATCAATATCAATATCTCCATTGATAAATTTTCCGTCTCTATAGAGACCCAAGGCACTACCACTAGCATAAAAAAAAGTATATGGAGATGCATCAAAAATACTATCTAGTTTTTGAGAAACTAATTCTCCATTTTCTAGTAAAAACTTACTCATTTTTCTCTTTTTTGGTAATAGTAAAACATTATTCAATTTTAAAAATAAGTCATAAATAATCTTATTTTTTTTTATTATTTTTTTTATTTTATGCATAGATACTCCTTATAATCTAGCTATATTTTTTAATAATTAATGCTCTGAAAATAACCTCAATTATTGTAGTCAAAGAAAATAAATAACCTAAACTAATTGGATTAATACTATGACAGATCCATAGAACTAATAATAGTAATACATAGACTGTAAAACTAAGAAAAATTGATATATTTGCGTATTTTTCTCTATTAATTGCTGACAATGCTGGAAATCCTAATAGGTAATTTGGAAACATTAAAATCATACTGGGGATTAATGAAATTATTATATCTATCGCCCCGATATATTCCATTCCAAAAATTAAAACTGTTAATTCTTTAATAAAAATAAAACAAATAATTGAAATGATAATTAATGCGGGTATGGTAATTTTTAAAATTTTATAGATAATGTTTAGGTCTTTTGTTCTGATAAGATATGGATACAGACTATCTGCTATAGGTGAATAAATTGAAAAGACCATTTGGGCAATTCTAAATGCAAATGAATAGTAACCAACTTCTACTTTTGAAGGATCTAGTACTCCAAGAATAAATATTCCTGCTGTGGAGTATACTACAGAGACAATTCTGGAAATGAAAAACTGTACTGAATCAAAAAATATCTCCGAAATTAACTTAAAATTAAATCTAAAATATTTAAAAACATTCACAATCCTATTTAAATCAATCAATGCCCACACCAAAGCCAACGCATTTCCAATTAAGGTAGCAACTGGAATAAGATTCAAATCCTCTTTCGTTTTTAAAAAAATAAAAAGCAGTAATGTAAAAATTAATCTAATAAAAATTGTCCGATAAGTAAACGACTGCATTTTCTCCAAACCTCTAAAAACAAAGTCTGGTAAGAAGCCGTTAATTAGTATTGCAATTAGAAACCAAATATACAAAGGATAAAAATTACTCTCAACTCTAAATAAGATTAAGTATATCCAAAGAAATATGATTGATACTACTGAAATAAGTAATTTAATTACAGATACACTCCAAAAAAGTTCAGTAATATATACTGGATTATTTCGATTTTTTGAAACTAATCCCGTCGCTGAAATAGTAAATCCAAAATCAATAAATAAGGTAAAGTATGTCATTAGGGCAGTTGCAATACCTAATTCTCCATAATATGAAATACCTAATACTCTAGCTTGTAATGGAATAGTTATCATGGAAAAAAATACTGTTGAAAATTTTAATAAGTATAATAAGACAGTATTTTTAAATAATGAACTCTTAACCATTATTTCCCCCTATAAATAATGCTAATAAGAGCTGGAAAATATCTGAAAAGAATTAAGGCTATTTTCTTACCTAAAGTATTTTTAGAGTTCCACACTTTAGGAAATGAATAATATTTTTTATACTGAATATGGAATATTTGCTTTGCATATTTATCAGAATAAAATATTTGATACTGTCCAAATGTGAATTTAAGAATCGAACATACAAAATTATTTCTAATTTCATCTCTATCTAAAAGGGTCAACCATTTCTCAAACTCATGATAAACCCATAATCTTGTATAGCTAAAACTTCTTGTATTAGTATTTCCCGACCTTTGCTTTAGATAATTATGGAAAACATAATTACTAGCAAAATATTTAGGTTTACGATTTAATAATTCCAAGTTAAAATAAACATCTTCAAAAGGTTGTGACACTTTGAACTTAATATCAACTAAGAAATCTTTTCTAAAGACTTTAGTCCACATTTCATATCTTATCAAATCTTGATTAACCACATTCTCAGTAAAGTAGTTAAAATCAACTTCCTGAAAACAAGCAGACTCCATACTTATTTGATTGTAAATTTGTAAATCATTTTTAGAAAATACATCTTTAGACTTAAATGAAAATACATCCAAATTGTTCTTATCTAATACTTCAACACATTTTTCTATTGCTATTGGATGAAGTGAATCATCCCCATCAAAAAAATATATGTAAAATCCATTTGCCTTCTCCAACCCAAGGTTTCTAGCAGCTGAAAGCCCCTCATTCTTTTGAGAGTAAACTTTCAACCTCCTATCAGCGGAATACTTTTCTAAAATATCAACACTATTATCAGTAGAACCATCATTAACAACTATTACTTCTAAATTTTGATAAGTCTGATTAAGTATTGACGGAATTGACACTTCTAAGTATTCCTCTAAATTATATACTGGAATTATTATTGAAACTAATCTATCCATATTATTGCTCCTATATTATTTTTTATCAGAATTTCGTACCACATTGACTAAACTTTTTGATTTTTTAATCATTGAGTATTTTTTTACTTTGAGTGAGAGGATTAAAATAATATAGGGAAATCAATAAAATAACTAAAAAATTCATTACTGCATTATATGAAAAGATATATCCTTTAACATTTACAAAAATAAGCGTAAAAAATACAAATAGTGTATACATTAGATTTCGATTTTCACTTAATAAATACCCTCGTACTAAGTTTAAAATTACAATAATAAAAATACAGATCAAATAGATATAACCACCTAACCAAATATCATTTATATAACCAATATCTGTACCTGCCATATTAAGTGTTGTGTTCCCCATCAATCTAGTTCCTTGCCCGAAAATTTGTGAAATTCCATCTGGTAAGACTATTCTTTGTGCAGATGTCACATATCCAAAATAACCTACCTCCTGACCATAAAAAAATAATACTATCTCTTTCATTCCAGCATATATCCAGTTTATAGTCGGGTTTATAGAATGTAAGGACAAAATAAAACTAGGTTGATATAAAACAAAATACATGGATAAAATTGATAAATTAATAAACAAAATGCCAATAATTTTCTTGTAGTTTATTAAAGAATAACAAAGAATTCCAATTAACAATACAACAATACCTGTCCTAGCATTGATAATCGAGGAAAATACAAAAATTGGAGATAAAAAGAGTGATAATTTTTTATACTTGTTTGAAGACAGACCTAAAAACAATATCATGATCTGAACAATCGGAGTTGAATATGTTAAGTTTCCAGCCCATCCATACATTCGATGCCCTGAAAGGACACTAACAATTTGAGATTGTCCAGCTAATAATAGTTGTGAAATAAAGAATTGCTGAAGCTGAGGGAAAAAGTAACTAAACCCTGCCAGAAAAGATTGAATTATTCCTGAAATAAATAATATCTCTATAACTTCGTCAGAGGTCTTAGCAAAAATTGATATAGCTATAGCTGTCGGTATTAATTTAAACAATATATTTAAATGAGTACCTAAATTAGTTATGCTTTGATAATTGAAAGTGATTACAATTAGTAAGTACAATAAAATTAAAAAAATCGGAAAGATAAGATTGAAAAAAATTTTTTTATTAATGACTTTATTACCAGTAATAGTTTTCAAAAATAGAAAAACAAGAGAAAATATAGCACAAAAATCAGCCAAGTAAATTCCAAATAATGGTGGATTATAAATAATTGAAAAAGTAAGAATTAGTAAAATTAGTCGTTTCAAAACAAAATCCTCAACTAAATCTTTATGTTAGCTAATACTTTAGCAATCTGATGTTCAGGCAATTTATTATTCTTAATAAAATTTAATGCGTTTATTCCCATTTTTTCTATCTCTTTTTTTTCTAATTTAGATATTGTGAGTAGTGACTCAACTAATGAATCATTGAAATTTTCAATTAAGTACATATAGTCATAATATTCATCAGGAATTCCAGATAATTTGTATCCTAGCATTGGAGTTCCTGATGATAAATACTCCATTATTTTTGATGGAAAACTATATTTCGTGAATTCCTGATCATTTTTTCTCGGATTGATTAACAGATCTGACTTCGATTGTAATTCAACTACTTCTAAATTATTCAATATTCCTAGATATCTAATATTTCCAGCTTGTTTGGAAATTTCAATAACCTCATTTTTCATAGGTCCATCACCGCAAATTTGAAGGATAATATTTGTATCTTTTAATTTACCAAATGATTCCAACATATCCTTGACTCCATACATTTTATCTAAAGTCCCCGTATATAATACAATAAATTCAGTCGAATCTTCTACATCATCTTTCAGACTTTCAAAGTTATTTATACTAACTTCATTAGGAATCCCTTCAACTACAATAGCATTATTAGCCTGTAAATATTCAGCCACTGACTTTGTTATCGTAATAGTTAAATCAATTTTATCTTGAATACGTCTATACTCTTCAATTACTTTATTTTTTATCATTCTATAAAAATAGTAACGAGATAAGGATGGATTCATAAAAATTGGTAAATCTGGAACGATAAGTACAATCTTAATATCTTGATAATATTTTCTTAATAATTTTATCCAATTTAGATGCTCTGATGTTAGTGCATAGAAAAAAAATATTAATTTATCGTTTTTGTGAGAACTTATCTTTTTTAGGTAGTTCAAAAAAATCATTCTTTTTTCAATATTCGACACTATCGACAATGTACTATAAGATTGTTTAGCAATCACTTTCCCATTACCGTCAAGTAATTCTGATTCAACGGTCTGACTTTTAAAACTTCTAGGATAATTTCCAACAAATGGGAAACTTATAGTATAAATTGTTTTAAAATCATATTGACGGATTCCTGTAAGGTATTGTCGTTGCAATTTATCTGCAGCAAATTGAATGGTCCGACGAGAATTTTTTAGAATAAATTCTCTAGTTTCTTCAGAAATTAGACCACCTACAAAAACGCAAGAATAATTTTGAAATTTATCTTGCATATTATTTTCTCCACACTACTCGATTCACATAATCTGTATAGCTGAGAATAATACGCAATACTTTTTCAGATACATTTGGCATTGAGTAGTCAGAAACAAGACGCAGGGTATCTTTTGCCTGTGACTCTAAAATCACTAAACCCTGCAGCACACGCTCAACATTAAGCCCTGTCATCATAACACTAGCTTCTTCCATTGCTTCAGGACGCTCATGTGCTTCACGGATATTTAAGGCACGGAAACCTAAAATCGAACTTTCTTCAGAAATAGTCCCTGAGTCTGATAAAACTACCTTAGCATTAATTTGTAAATTGTTATAGTCATAAAAACCTAGTGGCTTCAATAATTGCACATGCTTATTGAACTGCACATTCAGCTGTTCAATACGCTTACGTGTTCTAGGGTGTGTTGATACAATCACAGGAATTTGGTAAACTTCTGCGATATTGTTCAATATATCCACCAATTTCAAGAATTGATGATCAGGTCCTACATTTTCCTCACGATGGGCTGATATAACGAAATATTGTCCTTTGGTCAATTCCAATCGCTCTAGTACATCTGACTTTTCAATATCTTCTTTATGTTTGTTTAATACTTCAAACATCGGACTGCCTGTTTTAATAACTTGTGCTGGGTGAAGTCCCTCTGCTAATAAGTATTCACGAGCGATATCTGAATAAGTCAAGTTAATATCAGCTGTATGATCTACAATTCGACGATTTGTTTCTTCAGGTACACGAAGGTCAAAACAACGATTCCCTGCTTCCATATGGAAGATTGGAATATGACGACGCTTTGCTGCAATAGCTGTTAAACAGCTATTAGTATCCCCTAGAACTAATAAGGCATCTGGTCTTACCTCTTCCAAAACTGGGTCAATTTTTAAGAAAATATTTCCAATGGTTTCAATTGCCGTACCAACTGCAGCATCTAAGAAATAGTCTGGCTTACGAAGACCAAAATCATCAAAAAAGACTTGATTTAATTCGTAGTCGTAATTCTGCCCAGTGTGAACAACGATATGCTCGACAGCTTCGGATTGTTCTAATTGCTTCATGACTGCAGATAGTCTAATGATTTCGGGACGAGTCCCAACAACAGTCATCACTTTCAATTTATTCATTTTTATACCTCTTCAAAAAATGTATCTGGTCTATTTGGATCAAAGGCTTCATTAGCCCACATTACAGTAACCATATCAGTCTCACCAAGATTCTCAATATTATGAGTATATCCTGTTGGTATGTCGACTACTTCTAGTTTTTCCCCTGATACAAAATACTCTAATACTTCATCTGTGGCAACTTTTCTAAATCGAATTACTCCAGTTCCTGAAACGACTAGAAACTTTTCATTTTTTGTATGATGCCAATGTTGTCCTTTTGTAATACCTGGTTTAGAAATATTAATTGAAACCTGACCTCTATCTGGGGTTCTCAAAAATTCAGTAAAGGAACCTCTATTGTCCACGTTCATTTTTAAAGGATAAGAGAATTGATCTTTTGGTAAAAAACTTAAATAGGTAGAATATAACTTTTTAGAAAGAGAGTCAGACATGTCAGCAACAGTTAAATCTGTTCTACTTTCCTTAAAAGAGCGTATCATTTCTGCCAATTTTCCAATAGTAACTCGATGTAGCGTTGGTACAAAATAATAGCCATCTTTTTCATGTCCATTGCCACTTAGTACCAGTTTCATTTCTTCGATTACATCATCAATATAGCAAAGCTCAATGTCTGCATTCGGATTATCAATTTTAATATCGATACCTCTAGCAATATTGTGGCAAAAAGTTGCTACTACAGTATTATAATTCGGTCGTGACCATTTGCCAAATAAATTTGAAAAACGGTACACATAAACTGGTACATTTTCTGTTGAGGAATAGGAGATTAAGAGATCCTCTCCTGCTTTTTTACTTATACCATACTCATTATCTCTAGTAGCTTGAATTGAGGAAGACAACACAATTGGAGCTTTATTATTGTTTTTCTTCAACAAATCTAATAAATCCGAAGTAAATCCAAAGTTCCCTTTCATGAAGTCTTCTTGATTCTCCGGACGATTAACACCTGCTAGATGATAAACAAAATCTGCTTCCTTCGTCCATACTTCCAGACATTCTGACGGAGTATCTATATCATACTCAAAAAGCTCAATATCTTCTTGACGACTAAGTTCTGCGACTAAATTCCGTCCCAGAAACCCCTTGGCACCAGTGATTAGTATTTTCATTTTATTGCCTCCCATTTAGCAAGCTCCTCAACAACCAACGGTACAGTCAATAATTTTTCTTTTACCTCTTCTACTGTCATCAATTCCGTATTATTGGAATTAAATTCAACGAGGGGGTTTCGTTCCTCATTTCCCTCTGAAAAATACTTATCATAGTTCAAATCACGCTTATCCGCCGGAACACGATAGAAATTTCCCATATCAATAGCGTTAGCGCATTCTTCGTTTGTCAATAGTGTCTCATACATTTTCTCACCATGTCGAATGCCAATGACTTTCATCTCATTTTCAACCTTGAAGAGTTGGCGAGTCGCTTCCATTAAATCACCAATTGTTGAAGCTGGGGCCTTTTGAACCATAATATCACCAGATTGGGCATTTTCAAAAGCGTATATAACTAGATCCACTGCTTCTTCGAGTGTCATAATAAAACGAGTCATGGTTGGATCAGTTACAGTCAAATCTTTATTTTCTTTGATTTGATTGATGAAAAGTGGCACAACTGATCCACGTGAAGCTAATACATTCCCATATCGAGTACAGCAAATCATCGTATCTTCCGGCGATACCGTCCTTGATTTTGCAACCACTACTTTTTCCATCATAGCTTTTGAAGTTCCCATTGCATTAACAGGATATGCTGCCTTATCAGTAGATAAACAAATGACCTTTTTTACTCCTGCTTCAATTGCAGCTGTTAATACATTCTCTGTTCCAATAACATTAGTTTTAACAGCCTCCATAGGAAAGAATTCACAAGAAGGAACTTGTTTCAAAGCAGCAGCATGGTAAACGTAATCAACACCGTGCATAGCATTACGAATACTATTAATATCTCGAACATCCCCAATATAGAATTTTAATTTGTCACTGTATTCTGGAAATTTTTGTTGATAATGATGTCGCATATTATCTTGTTTTAATTCATCTCTTGAAAACACACGAATCTCTTTAATATCTGAACTTAAAAATCTATCTAATACAGCATTTCCAAATGACCCTGTACCACCTGTGATTAACAATACTTTATCCTTAAACATTTTCTTCTCCTTTAAAGTTTTTCATAATTACATCGTAGGAAGTGTTAACAGTATAATTTTCAATTAAGTACTTATAGGCATTCTCACCCATAATCTGTCTAACATCACTCTCATTAAGCACATCCATATTTTCAAAAAATTTAGTGGTATCACCACTCATACACCACAGACCAAACTGCCCCTCTTCTATTTTTTTTGATAAATCTGTAACCTTATCTGTTGCAGCAAGAATTGGTAGGCTATATTCCATATAGGACAATATTCTTGAAGGGAAGTTAGGAATTGTAAACCGTGGGTCTAGAAAAATTAATCCCACATCACAAATTTCTAGTAAACTATCAAAATTTTTTTTCGAAAGTTGGCTAATTAATTTAGCATTTTTTATCTTGTTTTCGACAAAGAAATGTTGAAGATTTGAAAACTCTGTACCCGAACCTACAATACAAATGAAACTCTTCGTAGCTTCTTCATTTTTCAAGATGATTTTTTTTAGAAATTCAACACCCTGGGGTTTCCCAAGATTTCCTCCGTAAACATATATTACTTTATTTGCTGGCAAACCGAAGTCAGATTTTTTGGTTGTACTCAAGGTTTTCGGAGTAATCTCAATAGAATTTGGACAAACTTCAACTTTTTTTCCTTTTAAATCATTATTTTTTTTGATATATTCCACATTCGCTTCGGACATGCAGCCAATAACATCTGACTGATGATAAAGTCTTAATTCTTTGGCTTTAAAAAAAGAATAAATTGGTGACCTTTTTGAGATAAGCCCTAAATCTACTGCGTTTTGTGGAAATATGTCCTTTAATAAAAGATAAGATTTTGCCGATGTATTTTTCTTCAAATACTTGATTACTGATGCAAAAGTAATAGGGGGAGTGGAGTATAGAATTAAATCAAATTTTTCATTTTTTAGGTACTTTGATATTGCCCTTTTAAATTGGAACTCTAACATCAAAGTTGCGATGCCTTTTTCTAAAAAATTTGATTTTGTTACATTTCCAGTCTTAACCCGTAGATAGCTTACTTCCGTTCCTTGTAAGTACTGTGTTTCTAATCCTAGTCGCTTTTCATTTGGATGTACAATTGTTATACTATGTCCTTCTCTAGCAAATTTTCTCATAAGATCTGCATATATTGAACTTTCTTTCCCAATATCTTCTATTCTCAATAAAGATAAAAAAATTATTCTCATGATTAGTTACTCAAATTTTCCTTAATTCCTTAGCAGGTGTACCAATGTATGTATTATTTGATAGTAAATTTTTTATAACAGTACTGCCTGCACCGATTGTTACAGAACTTTCAATATTGATATTGTTGATTACAGTAGTTCCGACTCCAAGCCACGTATCACGACCAATTTTTACATTTCCTGCAATATGACATCCTGGAGAAAGATGAACGAAGTCCCCAATTATACAATCATGATCAACTGTAGATGCCGTATTTATTATAGAACCTCTCCCAATTGTTACATCTGAATTTATAACCACTCCTGCCATAATAACTGTCCCAGCATTAACAACAACACGTCTTGAAATAACAGCTGAGGGATGAATCAAAGTCGCAATCCTATTCTGTGGTAATGAACATTGTTTACTAGCCCTAATTTTGTTATTACCTATAGCTATAATGAATTCAAAATCAGACAATTCTTCAATGTTTTGTGACGTACCAACAATAGGATAACCTGCGCATTCACCAGTAGAATAATCATCTAAAAATACAATTTCCTTGTAGCCATTTTTTTCAGCAATATCAGCAACTACTTTACCATGACCACTAGCTCCAATAATCGCAAGTTTTTTCATTTGTTTCCTTTAAATTCTTCCATTGTTACAGATTCAGTTGAAGAAATTCCACTTCTTTTTATGACAGATTGAACTGTTTGAAGAATAATTCTAATATCACCAAGAAATGTAATATTTTTTACATATTCAACGTCCATGTTAAATTTTTCTTCCCAACTCAAAGAATTCCGACCATTAGCTTGCGCATATCCTGTTAAACCTGGTCTAGTTTCATGCCTTTTAGCCTGCTCAGCAGAATACAAAGGCAAATATTTTACTAATAAAGGCCTCGGCCCTACTATACTCATATCTCCCTTCAAAATATTAAAGAGCTCAGGAAGTTCGTCTAAACTTGTTGAACGAAGCCATTTCCCAAATGCCGTAAGTCGAACACTGTCTGGTAAAAGCTCCCCTTTTTCATCCCTCTCATCCGTCATAGTTCGAAATTTATACATTCTAAATATCTTTTCATCTTTGCCAGGGCGCTTTTGACTAAACAAAACTGGCGATCCCAATTTAAAATAAACTAGAATAGTCACAATAAGTATAATTGGAAACAGTAAAATAATAGCTGTCAAAGATAGTATGATATCTAACAAACGTTTAAAATATTTCTCGTATAATCCTTTATTCATATTCTCTTAGTTTCTATTCAAAGCAAGCTTTTATCGTCTCAATAATAATATTCTGTTCTTCTACAGTCATTTTATTATCACTAGGAAGACATAGTCCACGTTCAAAAAGATCAGTACCTACATCTGAGTAGCTTCCCGTAATATAAGCATTGGTTTGAGCTCGACCATTTCCATTCTTTGTAATAAATGGATTCATTCTAAAAATTGGTTGTGAGTGCATAGGCTTCCAAATTGGGCGACCTTCCGCATTAATTGTGTTCAAGGCAGCTAAAATTTCGGAAGGAGTAGTTTTTCCCTTCTCAGAAGTATAAAGAACATCATTATCGGATCGCACTTGCTTTGCCATTGCTTCTGGATTTATAGTCAAACAAGATAACCAAAAATTCGGTACTGAACTACTTGAAGAAAATGGATTCATTTTAATTGGCAAATCCTTCAATCCTTCTTGATAACGTTCATAGATAGCTTTTTTCTGAGCAATATGCTCGTCTAAATAAGGCATTTGGCCACGAACAACACCTGCTATAACATTACTCATTCGATAGTTGTAGCCAATCTCTTCATGCTGGTACCAAGTAGCCTGTTCACGTGCTTGTGTTGACCATTTTCTCACTTTATTTGCCGCCTGCAAATCACTGGTCAATAAAGCTCCACCGCTTGAACCAGTAATAATTTTATTTCCATTAAAAGAAACCACCGAATGTTGTCCAAAAGTTCCTGTCTGTTGTCCTTTATAACTTGCTCCTAAGGACTCCGCTGCATCTTCGATAAGAATTGCACCATGTTTATCACATATTGCTTTTATTTCATCTATTTTTGCAGGTACTCCGTACAGGTGAACCAACACAACAACCTTTACATCAGGATAAATTTCAAATGCTCTCTCCAATGCTTCTGGGTCCATATTCCATGTCTCGTACTCAGAATCAATAAACACTGGAATTCCACCCTCATATGTGATCGGATTTACAGTAGCTGAAAATGTAACATCTGAGCAGAAAACATAGTCACCACTTTTTATTCCAGCTAACTTCATAGCCAAGTGCAATGCAGATGTTCCTGACGAAAGCGCAACCACTTGCTCACTCTTAGTATAATCCTTTATTATTTCTTCCAGCGCATTAATATTTGAACCTGCAGTTGTCATCCAATTGGTATCATAGGCTTCCTTCATGAATTTCAACTCTTCCCCATGCATCGTTGGCGAAGCAAGCCATACCTTATTCTCAAAAGGGGTTACTTTTTTTGTAAAATCAAATGCCATTTTAATCTCCTCTTAATTAACTATCTTGGTCAGTTAATCCTCAATCCTAAAATAATTTATATAGTCCTTAAATCGATCTTGTGCCGTTAAGCAAGTATCTAGTAAGAAACCATTCTGTTCCCCCCACTCAGCTAAGCTATGATAATAGAAATACTTCATATCACCTCCAATGATAAAGGGGACATGGCCATGTTTGAGACATTCTTTGAACATGATCAGTCGACCAACTCGACCATTACCATCTTGGAAGGGATGGATACGTTCAAATTGAACATGAAAATCAAGAATAGCCTCAAAGGAAGTCTGTGATAAACTATGATAGTTTCTAAGTAATTCTTGCATATCCGAATCTACATTTTCAGGTAATGTGGTTTCCCTTCCTCCGACTTCATTTGGAAGGTTCCTATACTCTCCGACTTGAAACCAGGCTTTCCGAGAATCAGACGTCCCTCTCTTCAATATAGCATGGATATTCTTTATCCATATCTCATTCAAGTCATCCTGAAAACTATCCAAAAGAAAATCGACTGCAGTAAAATGGTTGGTAGTTTCGATGATATCATCAACTCGTATAGTTGAACTTTCCTCAAAACCAATCGTATTGGTCTCATAGATATACCGTGTCTGGTCATGCGTCAGCTGACTACTTCTATATGGTTGGGATTGAAAACCAGCTCTATCTGAACCTTATGGTAAAGACCACCATTGATTCTGTTTTCTTTTTCTCTTACTAACCTATGACCTAACATATCTTACCTCTGGAAAGTTTTTCAACCTTCCTAGAATTTAAATCTTATTTAAACTCTAGGAAAGTAAAAATAACTTTTACTTTCTTATTCTTGCTTAGCAAATTCAAGCAAAGCTCTTCTTAGTTCTGCCTTATCTTTTGATAACAAACTATCGATAAAAGTTTGAACTACCTCATCTGCTTTATTGGTTACACGACCTACAAAAATCTTTTCATGAATCTGCTCGCTAACACGTTCTTCAGTGGATAGTAACTCTTCGTAGAGTTTTTCTCCAGGACGAATCCCAGATTCCACAATTCCGATTTCTTCCTCTGTATGCCCACTCAATAGGATGACCTTCCGAGCCAGTTCTAAAATTTGCACAGGTTCACCCATATCCAGGACAAAAATTTCACCACCTTTAGCCAAGTGTCCTGCTTGGATAACCAAACGACTGGCTTCTGGTATTGTCATGAAATAACGAGTCATTCTAAAATCAGTAACGGTAACAGGACCGCCTTTTTTGATTTGTTCCTTAAACAGAGGCACAACACTTCCACGACTACCTAGGACATTTCCAAAACGTACTGCAGCAAATTGTGTTTGTCCAGGTTCATTCAGGCTAGTAACAATCATTTCTGCTACCCGCTTAGTCGCCCCCATAACATTTGGTGGATTGACTGCCTTATCGGTCGAAACCATGACAAATTTTTCAACCCTAGCTGCTTTGGCTGCCTCAGCCACATTCTTTGTCCCAAAAATATTATTCTTTACTGCTTCATGTGGGTTATATTCCATCAATGGAACATGCTTATGAGCTGCAGCATGATAAACAAGAGCCGGTTTATATTCAGCCATGATTTCAAATAATAAATCTCTGTCTTGAATATCCGCTATAAGAGGGATGAGTTCGAGCTTGTCTTGGTATTTTCCAGATAACTCACGATGAATGAGATAAATAGAATTTTCTCCATGTCCCAGCAAAAGCAATCTCTTAGGTGAAAACTTGACAATCTGACGACACAATTCTGAACCAATAGAGCCTCCAGCCCCTGTAACAAGAATCGTTTTCCCCTCAAAGTAGTGATTCAGTTCTTCTTGGTCCAACTCAACTTCTGGACGGCCTAGAAGGTCTGCCACATCAATTTCCTGAAAAGCACTGACGGACATATTACCTGCCAGTATATCCTCAATACTTGGCATATTATTGACTTTTACACCTATGCTATTGCAGATTTCAACAACTTTTTCTCTTTCCTTACCATTTAAAGACGGAATAGCTATTGTTACTTGATCAACAGCCAACTCTTCAACCAATCGAGGTATGTCATTTCGATTTCCTAAAACCTTGACATTGCGAATAAAAGTCCCCAGTTTATTTGGATCTCGATCAACAATACCCACGATTTCAAAGTTCAACTTTCTATCTTTAACGGTATTGATAAAGATATTTCCTCCGTCTCCTGCACCCACAACAAGAATTCGCAAAGAACTATCCGCCTTATGAAGCCCGTTTTTCTTCGTGTCATGCATCACCTTCCAAATGATACGTGGAGTGATCAGCATGACAAATGATAGAACGATTGATACTAAAATAAATCGATAGCTAAAGGTTTGCCAGATGATTATTGAAAGTATCAAAAAAATAACGTGGGCTGAAAATAAACTCAGGCCAATTTTAATAAAACTTTGATAACCGGTGTATCTTGTTATTAGTGAAAATACTTTTAATCTAACGGATATTATTAGATAGAAGATAAGAATAAATAAAACTGCTAAGTAAAATCTATCGTCTGAAATATCTACAATAATATCTAAAAATAATCTACTTATGATCATGGATAGGATGATTAAGCAGCTATCCATAAACATTAGTATTAATTTTTTACTGTTTCTCTCCAAAAGTTTGTCAGTAACAGTTCCTAAATCCATTCTCTTCTCCACAATCTAGTACAAACAGCCTACAAGACCTGATTTTTTAATAACATTAGCGGATTTTTCTTAAACAAGGCTTTTGCTTTATCTTGGCCATATTCTTCGGCAACCAGCTGATAAGCATCCTTCATAAATGGTGGACGTGTTGTAGTATTGTGCATATCACTTGCAACGCAGTGAACAAGGTCTCTTTCTAAGAAGTACTGAACACGTTTCTTAAACTCTTTAGACTTATCACCAATCATACCTGCTTTTAAAACATGGCTACTATTGACTTGCATGTAACATCCCTTGTCGATCAGTTCTTCTACACGCTCAGCCTTGTAGGCCAGAGCATCGTAGCGTTCAATATGGGCGAGTAAGGGTGTTACTCCTAATAACATCACCTCATGAACGGCCTCTTGAATGTCCTTCCAAGGAGTTTTCATGCTAAATTCTAGCAAGATATAGCGTGACCCATTCATCGTTGGTAGTTTTTTCTTTTCTAACTTTTCTAAAACATCACGGCTATAGTAGATTTCAGCCCCATAACACAGCCGAACCTCTGGGTAAGCTGCTTTTACAACCTCTTTCAGTTCAAGAAAATTGGCCATGATCACTTTTTCAGGTGTTTCAAACATGCCTTTGCGTCTATGGGAGGTTGCTACGATAAAGCGCGCTCCTTGACGGTGAGCATGACCAATCAAGGCCAAGCTCTCCTCTATACTCTTTGGACCATCATCCACACCAAAGATTACATGCGAATGAATATCAATCATCTCTCAAGTCCCTCTCTTATTGATGATATATCTTTACTACCTTAGGCTTTCTTCCCGTAATTACCATAATTTCCGTAATTACCATAATCACCATATTTTTCGGTTGTTACATCATATTTGTTCAAAATGACACCAAGGAATGATGTCCCGGTTTGTTCCAACTGTTCTTTTACCTTTTTGACAGCTGAACGCTTGATATTACCAGATTCCACAACAACCGCCATAGCATCACAGCGTTGGGCAATAATAGCCGCGTCAATAACCATTCCTAAAGGTGGACAGTCTACAATAACATAATCATAATAACGACGAAGGGTCGCAACCAAGTTCTCAAAATGCTTACTCTGCAAGAGGGCGGTCGGGTTTGGAGAAATTTTTCCAGACTCAATAACCGTCAAATTTTGGAAATCAGTATCACACAAGCCCTGTGATAAATCTGTCGTTCCAGCCAGATAGTCTGTCAAGCCTGTAATTTTTGTTGTTGGCTTGAAGAAACCAGACATTACGGAGTTGCGAATATCCGCATCAACTAGAACCGTTTTATAGCCTGAGCGAGCATAGGCAATTGCTAAGCTAGCAGCCGTCGTACTTTTTCCTTCATTGGATTGTACTGAAGTAATACCAACTACCTTGATGTCTGAACCGCTTAATTGGATATTGGTTCGAATGGCATTGAAATATTCTTCTGTTTTTTTAACAAGTTCTTTTTTCGTACGCGCAATTTCTAAAGTTGCCATATTGTTCTCCTATTTCAATTTCTTAGAATCTGGCACCACACCCAAAAGTGGCATGCCTAATACTTCTTCAATATCTTGAGGTCTCTTCACGCGATCATCTAAAACTTCTACTACAAGTACCAAAGCAATGGCAAGAAAGGCACCTGCTACCAGACCAATCGCAATGTTACGCTTGGTGCGAGGAACTGAAGGCTCTTCTGCTGGCACTGCTTCTTCTAAGGTTGTAACATCACTAACCTTTGTAACATCAATAATCTTTTGCGCTGCGACAGCTCTCAAACTATTAGCAATGCGGGATGCCTGATTAGGATCCGCATCTCGAACAGTGATTGACACAATACGAGTATCAACTGGGATAGAGACAGTTACCTTTTCCTTCAAATTTTCCGAAAGATTCAAATCAGATGACACGAGTGCTAAAACATCTTGTGAAAGAATAATTTCTTTATAGTCTTTTACCAGGTAGGTACCTGCTTGGAGGTCTTGGTTGGTTAATCCAACACCAGCCTCCACATTTTTGCTAACTACATAGATACGTGTTGTGGAATCATATTGAGGAGTAACCAAAAATGCACTATAGACGAAGGCAGCTCCTGCCCCAATCATTGCGGTTAGGAAGATGAGGATTTTCTTTCTCCAAATTGTTTTTAACAAAAACAGCACATCAATTTCAATTGCATTTACTTCTTGATTATTCATAACTTCTCCTATTGTTTTTTTATTGCCCATCCAAAACAGTTTGAATAGCTGATTTTACTTGGTTCAAACTATCTTGGTTAATTTCCATCATATAGAGTTGGGAACCTGGCATAGCATAAGATGGTAAATCCATACGTCCTGAACCAGTCAAGGCTTGAGACTCAACTGTAAACTGTGTCCCAGATTCCAATTGTCTATTGACCAAATCCATAACTGTTTCTAAGCTGAGGTCTGTCTGAATAGAACCTTCCAAACCTTTTAGAATAGCCTGATAGTTACCTAAATTCTCTGGCGAACTAAGTTTCTTGATCAAAGCAGCGATAACCTTCTCCTGGTTCTTACCGCGATCGTTATCTCCATTGGCTAAAGAATAGCGTTCACGAACAAAAATTAAGGCGCGCTCGGCATCCAAATGAACCGTTCCTAGAGGAAAGTGATGTCCACCACTTGTAAATTCTTGTTCATTTTGGACATCTACCCCACCAACCAAGTCTATCAGTTGGAGGAAGGAGGTGAAGTTAAGGCGGATATAGTTGCTAATATCAATGCCATAGAGATTTTCTAAGGTGTGGACAGAAGCATTTACCCCGTAAATTCCCGCATGGGTCAATTTATCATACTGGTTTTGACCACCATCCGCAATAGCAACATAGGAATCCCTTGGTGTCGTTGTTAATAATATCTTATGGGTCGCACGATTGATGGTCATGATAATATTGACATCCGAACGAGATACCGATGAGATGGAGCCATAGGTGTCAATACCGCTTATATAGATGTTAAAGCTATCTCCGCTAGCCTGTTCTACAGCCTTTTCCACTGGCTTAGTCATTTTAAAACTATAGATTTTCTTCACCTTGGAAGAAAATTCCGGATCTTCACTCTCCAAAATATTGGTGAAAACTCCGTTTAATACCATGGCTTGGCTTTCACCATTTATCATAGATTGATAAGCCGTCAGATAGGAACTTGTTGGACTGGTTGTCAGCTGAACTGACTTGCTAGTAGATACATCATTTAGGAGACTGGCAATATTTTCTTGATCATACTCTGATGGAGCCAGTAAACTAGATACCTGACTAACATCTGTAATATCGCTGTTAGCTGGCACCAGAATGCTCATTTCATATTCTGAAAACGAGGCACTGGAATTCAATTTGCTAGAAAAATCAACAATCTCACGTAAACCATAAGTACCTGCAGCCGTAACAATAGCAGATACGATTAAAAAAACGGTCGTGAAAACATGGAGTTTTTTTCGCCAAATTAGCCAGGCTGTCACCAAAGCCAAACCGATTAAGACACTTGCTACAATATGGTTCAGATATCGAAAGTTCAACATATTGTATTTATAGATAGTTAATAAAAGGATAATGAGGACACTGACATACAAAGCCCATAAGGCCCAGTTAATCCAATTAAAATTGAATGTTTCCCTCTTCCTGCTTCTATTCTTCATAATAGTCCTTCCTTATGCTTATAACCCTTCTATTATATCATATAAAAGCTTTATTCATATAGCAGAATCTGCTCTTGAAATCGCTATTATTCAATTTTCTTAAAAAACATTAGCCATTTCTTAAGAAAACCAGTAAATTTTTCTTGGATTCGATAGGATAAAACTGAAAACCATCGACATCAAATCTTTTTATATCTTCAATATCTTGAATGGCATGTTTAGCCAGCCATGAAAGCATCCGGCCACGGCCTTTTTTGGAGATGGTTGAATGGACTTTTAGCTGACCATTTTTCTCTTCCTTGAAAATAACCTTGACCAATTTTTCCTGAACTTTTGGTGAAAAGACTTGTTCAAACTCTGACGAAGCAAGTGAGAGCAGGACATCCTCATCAGCCACCTCTGCATCATAATGGGAACGCCAGTATTGTTTTAAAGATTGTTTACCAATCTTTAAATTTCCCTGAAAGTCAAGACGATGGGGTGAAATTAGTTCAAATGGAGAAATGAGACCATATAAGGCTGTTGCCACCCGTACATGCTTCTTGTGATAGGTCTCCTCTTCTGCTGTCAGGTCCCTTCTAGTCATGTAACGATACATAAGGCCATCATATAGTTGCCAGGCCGGGTAAGACTTGGCTTGACCTTGCCTAATCCTCTGCCATCGATCCAGTTCTAACTGGGCCTTGTCCTCGGATAATTTATATAAACTAGCCAGCTCTTCAAGGCTATATTGACCAATAGCCTCTAGGACCGATATGCTGGTATCAGACAGGGTTTGAAAGGCCTGATTATCCAGATTGGTATTTAGTTCTTTGGCGTTAGGAATAATGATTTTCATTCCCTCATTATACCATATAACTACTTGACTTCTCAAAGTAAACAATCTGGCTCGTCCTTGTTTTTCCAAAAAAATTACCTTATACTAGTCTTAATTATTTCTGTAGGGGGACAGTTACAATGGATAAGTACCAACGAATTATTCAGGATATCTTAGAGGGGATTGAAAACAACCAGTTTAAACGTGGGGAAAAACTGCCCTCTATTCGACAGCTCAGTCAGAACTACCAGTGCAGTAAGGACACTGTTCAGAAGGCCATGTTGGAACTAAAATACCAAAACAAGATTTACGCAGTAGAAAAGAGTGGCTACTATATATTGGAAGACAAAGATTCTAAAAACCAAATGGTTGAACTTGACCCTGCGGATTTTCAGGAGCTGCCTTATGAGGATTTTCGAGTGTGCCTACATGAAAGTCTGATTGGGCGGGAGAACTATCTGTTTAACTACTACCATCAGCAAGAAGGGCTGGCAGAGTTAATCTCCTCTGTCCAACAACTCTTGATGAACTATCATGTCTACACAAAAAAAGACCAACTGGTTATTACAGCTGGTAGTCAACAGGCCCTCTATATCTTGACCCAGATGGATTTCGGACCTGAGAAAACTGAAATATTGTTAGAAAATCCAACTTATTCCAGGATGGTTGACTTGATGCAACACCAAGCTATCCCCTATCAGACAATTGAACGAGATTTTGATGGCATTGATCTGGTCAAGCTAGAAAAAATCTTTCAAACTGGAAAAATTAAATTCTTCTACACCATTCCCCGTCTGCACAATCCTCTGGGAAGCACCTACGATACAGCAAGTAAGACTGCTATTCTGAAGCTAGCTAAGAAATACGGGGTCTACATTATCGAAGATGATTATCTGGCAGATTTTGATTCTAGCAGAAGCCTGCCCCTCCACTATCTAGACACCGATAATCTGGTCATCTATATCAAATCCTTTACCCCTACACTCTTTCCAGCCCTTCGGATTGGTGCCATCAGTCTGCCCCAGCAGTTGAAGCCTGCTTTTATTAAACATAAGAGTTTGATTGACTACGATACCAACCTCATCATGCAGAAGGCTCTTTCCCTCTATATCGACAATGGAATGTTTGCCCGCAATACCCAAAATCTCCATCAGGTTCATCATGCCCAGTGGTTAGATATACAGACCAACATGGACGAAACTTCACTAAATATTCCCTATCGCATTTCCAAAGGAAGCGTGACCTTCCAGCTGAAAAAAGGGCAGGTCAGTCCATTTATAGAGAAACAACTTGAAGGAGTCGCCTTCTTTTCTGGAGAGGACCATGATTTTCTACAAATCCAGTACACTAGCGATTTTAAGACAAGACTGGAAACATTCTTAAAGAAAATGACAATGTGAGGACAACATTTGAAATAGATCCCCTACTAGCTATACTGTATTGCGAAACAAAGGTCCTCAAACCTGTAGCTTGAGGACCTTTCTTGTATCTAAGTCATTTTCAAAATGAACTCTTATTTTGAATTTATTTCATAGCCCATCAAAAGACCGCCTTCTTCTGCATAAAAAGAGCAAAGGCCTGATGTCGGTACCTCTTCGATGATTGCACTAGCAAATTCAGCCTTGACCAAGTCTGAAAACTGTTGGAAGAATTTAGCATTGTTACGGTGGGCCATGACAATACGACCGCCCTTATAGCCAGCCTTCTTCATCTCATCAAAGGCAGCTGTGACAGATTTCTTATGACCACGCGCTTTCTGGAGCAATTCTAGCTTCCCTTCGCTACTTGCTTCCCCAACCATACGGATATTGAGAAGGCCAACGACTGTTCCAAGCAATTTGCTGAGACGACCATTTTTCACCAAATTATCAACCTTGGCAAGGACAAAGAGCAATTTACTATTTTCTTGGTAGGCGGTGATGGCTTGTACAAGCTCATCAAACTCCAATCCAGTAGCAATCAGACGGTTGATTTCGTCAACAATGAGATCCATTTCTCCACCAGCTGAAAGGCTATCAATGAGATGGATATTGACTTCAGGATGTTCCTCGACAAACATATCACGCGCCACACGAGCAGCATTGAAACTACCTGACAAACCACCTGTCAAGGTTATAACAACAACATTTTCCGCTCCCTCAAATGCTGTCTGATAGGCCTGTGGACTTGGACAGGCAGAACTAGCAGCTTCAGAAGAGGCGTACATCACCTCCATCATCTTATCAATGTCCAAGTCAGCCTGGTCAACAAAGGTGTCTGCACCAATCTGAATGGTCAAGGGCACACTGACAAATTCTGTATCAGGGGCAAGGTTATTTAACTGACGATAATCACAGCCTGAATCTGCAACGATTTTCCATTTTTTCATGTTCTACTCATTTCTAGTATTACTTTTTTATTTGACAATAGCAGACTATTTCCTTACAATTATATCATTAAACTAGTCCTTCTGAAAGCATTTTCTTTCAGATGTAACAGTCAGGAAAGGAAAGCTATGGCAGAACGTAAGATTTCACCAACTTCTTTAAAAAATCTCTATCAATCCAATAAAGAAACCAATCAACTGACCAAAGAATCCATCGAAATAGCTCTGCTATTTCTCCTAGAAAAAAAGGACATCAAACAGATTTCGGTATCCGAGTTGGTCAGAAAGGCTGGTGTGTCACGCAATGCCTTCTACCGCAATTACAAGTCCAAAGAAGAGATTTTGGAAACCTACTACGAGCGGACTTCTAGCAACCTTAAGAAGAAATGGCAAGACTTGCAGGACAAGGTTCAAAAGGATGGCGTCAAGCAGAGTTTTGCAGAGTTTGTCCAGGAGCAAAAACGCAAGGCAGAGCAAAGCAAAACCTTTTCCAATGTCAGTCAATGGATCAAAGACAAGACCAAACGAGATTAATGTCTCGTTTTTTTCTTACTCTCAAGCGCAAAAAAACTTGACCAATTAGCCAAGTTTTTTAAGGAGATGTTGAAAATATTTAGGATTGACTATAGTATATCGTAACCGCCAACCGTTTCCATCGGTCTTATCGTCATTTAGTTTTTCTTTTATTACGTCGTTAACTCGCTTTGCCGTACTTCAGTACAGCCTACAGCTCGTTGCCTAGTACTAAAAGACTATAAGACTGAAAAATACGTTGCAACCAAAAATTTTCTATATCAAATCTATTTTTTACCTAATTTCCTCGTCTTTTTGAGGGCGGCGGCGACTGCCTTGATAATGGCGTAACGGAAGCCTTCTTTTTCAAGAGCTACCACGCCTGCGATGGTCGAGCCTCCTGGCGAGGTCACTTCCTGTCGGAGCTGGGCCGGATGCCTGTCACTGTCCAAGACCATTTGAGCAGTTCCAGCTAGGGTTTGGGCCGCCAATAGCTTAGCATCCTGAGCCGTCAACCCGTTTTGCACACCGGCATCGGTCAAAGCCTCAATCATCTGATAGACGAAGGCTGGTCCGCAGCCTGCGATAGCCGTTGCTGCGTCGATCAGACTCTCTGGCACTTGCTGGACCTTGCCTGATTTTTCTAGGATTTGTTCCAATAGCGGAGCGAGATTTTGATTGACCAAGCTATAGGTTGTCATGCCTTGGCCGATAGCGACAGGTGTATTGGGCATGATCCGAATGAGGTTGTCTGCCGACACAAATTCTGCCAGGCTGTCAAGGGTCACACCCGCTGCCATAGAAATCCAGATAGCTGAGGAATTCTGGCTAATCTGGTCCTGTAAGCCTGACAAGACTGACTGAATCAGGTGAGGCTTGACCCCAAGGAAAATCACCTCGGCCTGCTCTGCTATTTCCCCATTAGAAAAAAGCAGACCGCCCAACTGGTCTTGTAGGGCCTGAGCTTTTGCTGGGTTGTGGTTGCTGAGGAGGAGCTGAGCATCTACCTGCTGGCTGACCGCTTGGGCCAGGGCCGCTCCCATGTTGCCCAGTCCGATAAATCCAATCTTCATCTTGACCTCCTAACGAATATGGCCGTCGCCTGTGATGATGTACTTGTAGGTGGTCATCTCACGCAGGCCCATTGGACCACGGGCGTGCATCTTCTGAGTGGAAATGCCCAACTCGCAGCCCAGACCAAACTCTCCACCGTCAGTAAAACGAGTCGAGGCATTGACATAGACTGCTGCTGAATCGACATGGAGTGTGAAACGATCTGCCGTCTGGCTGTTTTCCGTCACAATGGCCTCGCTATGTCCAGTCGAGTGTTGAGCGATGTGACTGATAGCTTCTTCCACACTTGAAACGACTTTAACTGCCATGATGTAGTCCAGAAATTCTGTATCAAAATCTTGGTCGCCTGCTGGTGTAGATTGGTTGAAAAGAGCCTGAGCCTTCTGGTCAGTCCGCAATTCTACCTGACCAGAAAGAGCTTCCTCAAGACGAGGTAGGAATTGGCTGGCAATTTCTTCATGGACCAACAAGACTTCCGCCGCATTGCAGACAGATGGACGACTGGTCTTGGCATTGACCACAATCTGAAGAGCCTTATCCAAATCCGCATCCTTGTCCACATAGACATGGCAGATACCTGTGCCTGTTTCAATAACAGGAACTGTTGCATTTTCCACAACAGCTTGAATCAGCCCTGCGCCACCACGAGGCACCAAGAGGTCAATCTTGCCTTTGGCAGTCATCAATTCCGTCGCAGAGGTACGGCTGGTATCTTGGACTAGCTCGATGACCTTTGGAGAAAGACCAGCCTGCTCCAAACCAGCTTTGAGGGCTGTGACAATAGCTTGAGCTGAATGAAAGGCTTCCTTGCCTCCACGCAAGATGACTGCATTACCACTCTTGATGGCCAAGGCAGCGGCATCTGAAGTCACATTTGGACGACTTTCGTAAATCATGCCCACCAAGCCAAAAGGAATAGATTTCTTGCGAATCTGTAAGCCGTCAGCCCGAGTGGATTCTTCCAAGACGAGTCCGACAGGATCTGGCAAGCCAATCAATGCCCGAATGCCATCCGCCATGGCTTCAATCCGCTCAGCTGTCAGAAGCAAACGGTCCTGCATGACCTGGCTAATCTTACCTTGGGCATTTTCCATATCAATGGCATTGCCTGCTAAAATTGCCTCAGTCTGAGCAACCAACTGGTCTGCCATAGCTGCCAAGGCCTGGTTTTTCTGTTCGGTTGTTGCAAGGTTGATAGAAGCCTTGTGGGCCAATAAACTATCTAATAATGCTTGTGTTGTTGTCATAAATTTCTCCTATATAGTCTCTCAGTTTGCTCGTTCGTTACAATAATAAAAGAAAAACTGAATGACTATAAGCTCACCCAATCGTTGCGGTGAATGAGCACACCCTCTGCTCTGCCATGTGCCAACTGGTCCTGCAAATCTTTGGAGGAAAGTTTAACCCGCCCTTTACCAATCAAACGGTGGTCTGCCTGGCTATAAACTTCCACAACCTGCCCCACTTCAAAGTCGCCTTCGAGGGCTTTGACACCCGCAGCTAACAAACTGCGGCCTTGATGCAACATGGCATCTACAGCTCCTGCATCCACTTCAACGGCTGCGTCTGTCCGAGCGTAGAAAGCCATCCACTGCTTGCGTTGGTTCATGGCATGGTCATCTGCTAAAAAGAGGGTGCCGCGGTTGGCTTGGGTAACTGCCTGTAAAAGAGCAGTGTCCTCTTTTGAAGAGCAGATAAAGACTGGCACGCCTGACTTGGTCGCAATCTGTGCCGCTTGCAATTTGGTGGTCATGCCTCCAGTCCCGTTGGACGAACCAGCTCCTGCTGCCATGGCAAACAAATCTTCCGTAATTTCCTTGATTTCAGGCAAATGCTGGGCAGTCGGATCGCTGTTGGGATTGGCCGTATAAAGTCCATCCACATCCGTCAAAAGCACCAAAAGGTCTGCTTTCAAGAGCGAAGCCACCTGGGCAGATAAAGTGTCGTTATCCCCTACCTTAATCTCCTCAATGGCAATAGTATCATTTTCATTGATAATGGGAATAGCCCGTTGCTTGAGCAAGACCTGCAAGGCCTGAGAGGCATTCTGATAACGTCTGGCATCCGCAAAATCATCCTGGGTCAGCAAAATCTGAGCCGACACAATGCCATCTTTCATCAGATTTTGCGTGTATTCCTCAATCAACAAGCCTTGACCCACTGCTGCCGAAGCCTGCTTCTCCGCAATCTTGGTCGGTCGCTTATCAAATCCCAACCTCCGAAAACCAGCAGCAATGGACCCCGAGGTCACCAGCACAATCTGGTAGCCCTTCTGATGCAACTGAGCTAGCTGATTGGTAATCCGAGCAATCTTAATTCGATCCAAACTCCCATTTTCTTGGGTCAGGGAGCTGGTGCCCACCTTAAATACGATTGTTTTTTCTGTCATAATCTCTTCTCACAAAAACTAATATTTGGAAAATTATACCATATTTTAGGTATAAAGAAAATCAATGTTATTCAGCAGAGAATGAGGGAAAATTCCTAGTAATCAGTGACACTACAAGTATACTCGAAACAAAAAAGGAGAGCTTGCCGCCTCCCTTTAATCTATTCAAAAAATTCCTGTGCGATTGCTACCATATCCCTTTCGCTAGGCTGTAACACTTGATAATCTTTCTCAAAGAAGGAGAGGACTTGCTGTCCATAGCGTTTGGTATGGATGCGAGAATCTAATACCAAAACTAGAGAATCTTGGTTGTCGTGCCGATTGGTTCGACCAATGGCTTGACGCAACTTAATCATCATCATAGGCAGGCTGTAATCGTAAAATGGATTCTTCCCTTCCTTACGTAGATGGTGATTGATTTTCTGGACAAAACGGTCCTTGGGATTGTCGAATGGCAGTCTTGTAATGACCTGAATCAACTGGTCCTGGCTGGCAAAGTCAACTCCCTCCCAGAATACTCCTGTTCCTAGTAACATTTGGCTTTCCCCGCGTTCAAATTTGCGTTTGAGAGTCATTTCCTGGCCATGCTTATGTTGGGCTAGGTGAGGAACATCATTTTCTTCTAGTATATCCGATACCTGCAAGAGCAGAGAAATCGAGGTAAACAAGACCAAAATCGGTCTGCCCAGCTCTGCTATTTTCCCTAAAGAATGAGCTAAATAGGCTGCATGTTCTTCTTTTGAACAAGAGAGAATGTCAGGGAGATTGGTCGGAAAAAGTAGTTGCTGGTTGGTCACTGCTTGTGTAGGGAGCAAGTCCATGGTGACCCGCTCAAAGCCCAGCAAATCAGCAAGACTGACCTTCTTGCTGATTGTCAAGGTAGCGCTGATACAGAAAATCTTGGTGTCTGGTAGGTAGTTGGCCACATTCAAGAGGCTGTCTTTAGAGCCCCGCAAATAAGCAATCCGCTTGTCCTCAAAATACTTTTCCTCCAGCCAAAAACTGTCATAATAGTCTAGGAGTTGGTCCAGGTCCTGCAGGTCAATGTCCTGTAATTCAGCCAAATTCTGCTTGAGCTGACCTAGGTCTTCTTTTGCTATTTCCCTTTGACCATACTGGCGAAAACGATTCAAGAGGTGGTTGAGCTCAAATTGACAGGACTCATAGAGACGTTGGTCTAGAACCCTATCCGCCCTATCTTTTTTACTCTGCAATATTTGTAATAGAGCTGTAAGTTCCTGAGAATCTGTCGCCAGATTTTCGGCAGCCAAGAGGAATTTCTGAGCCTCATCAATGACCACCAAACGATTGTCCATCAGGGGATCTTGGTCCTTGAGATGACTGAGGAAATAGGCATGATTGGTAATGAGCACCCTGCTGGATAGGGCTTGCTGATGCAAAC
Source organism: Streptococcus suis (assembly GCF_002964575.1). GTDB lineage: Bacteria > Bacillota > Bacilli > Lactobacillales > Streptococcaceae > Streptococcus > Streptococcus suis_R. The sequence goes on from NZ_POQQ01000040.1 coordinate 210,483, forward strand.
CTTGCCAAAAATCCCAACCCCAGAAAAGACTGGTAGGCTCCAAGTTTCCATCATGGGCAATCTCATCAAAGTAGGCTTGGTAGCGTTGTTTCTGCTTGAGCTCGTCCAAATCACCTGTTATCGTTTCTGTCAGCCAGACAAGGACCTGCATCTTAAATTGATTGACCAAGCGATTGTCATCTTGTCGCTGCAAGGTTTTCCAAAAACTATCCAATTTGATAAAATGCTTGGGCGACTTGAGAGAAGCCATGGAAATATGGAAAATCTCTCTCAGCTTACTCCCCTCTTTTTCCATAATCTGCTCTTGAAGGAGCTTGGTCGGCACCGTCACCAAGAGGGGCTGGTCCGACTTGGCAAGCAAGGGCAGCAGGTAGCCGTAGGTCTTGCCCAAGCCGGCCTGAGCCTGAATAAAGTGTACTTGTTCTCCATCAGCCAATCGTTTTTCAACCACTTGAGCAAAGGCCGTTTGTTTTTTGCGTTCGTGTAGACCCATGAGGGCAATATTGGTCGCAAAATCTTCTGACAGATGATAGGCTGGCTGGGCTTTGACTGGCTTTCTCAAAACCAAGCCGTGAACACTTTCTAAACTGGTCGAAATCGCTTCGGACAGGTAAGGCACCAGTTCATCAATGACCAGACGGGATTCAAAGAGCAGATTATCCGCTAAATCAAGAATTTTTTCAACAACAGTTCGAGGCAAACTCTTGATTTTCTCTTGAATTTTGATAAGAAGTCGAGCCGTTGCCAGAGCATCTGAAATAGCCGTGTGTGCCTGGTCCAGACCCAAGTCCAAATGCTCTGCTAGATTGCCCAGACTGTATTTATCAAATGTCGGGAAAAATAATTGTGCCAATTCCACCGTATCCACGCGCGGTGTCAGCAGTTCATAACCTTCAAAGAAAAGAGCTTCTGCCAAGAGATTGGCATCAAATTTGACATTATGGGCTACAAAAATAGCATCTCCAATCATGTCGTAAATGGTACTTGCTACCTGACCAAAATCCGGAGCCTGTTCCAACTGCTGGTCTGTGATGCCCGTCAGATTTTTAATATGGTCATCAAGTAGCTCGTAGGGATTGATGTCCGTCGCATAGCTGTCAATGATTTCTCCGTTTTCAACCAGAACAACCCCGATTTGAATGATTTTTGCATCGGCTCCTGTACCAGTTGCTTCCAAATCCACAACGGCATACCGATTGCTTGTTCTTGTATCTTTCATACTGTTCATTATAGCACATTCGCTCTCACTGAAAAAGCCTCAAACAAAATCCATGAATTCACTGGATTTTTTTGTTAGACTACTAATATAAAAACTGTTTCTGTGAGGAGAAATACCATGTTTATCCACAAATCTGTCAACCCTGTTGCCTTTCAAAATACCTACTACATTGAAAACGATAGCCACCTGCTTGTCGTTGACCCAGGAAGTGACTGGACCAAAATCCAAGCTATGATTGAAAAAATTGGCAAACCCATTTCAGCGATTCTCTTGACCCACACCCATTACGACCATATTATGAGTTTGGACATCCTGCGTGAAAGCTACAATTTCCCGCCTGTCTATGTGGCTGAAAGCGAGGCCAGCTGGCTCTACACGCCAGAGATGAATCTATCAGGTCTACCTCGTCACGATGATATGGACAATGTGGTCTGCCGACCTGCAGAAAATACCTTCCAATACCAAGAAGACTACCAGTTTGACGGTTTTCATTTCAAGGTTGTTCCAACACCTGGTCACTCTATTGGTGGGGTATCCTTTATCTTCCCAGAAGCTGAAGCGGTCATTACAGGTGATGCTCTTTTCCGTGAAACGATTGGGCGTACAGACCTGCCAACCAGCAACTTTGACGACTTGATTGCGGGTATCAGGGAACACATTTTTACCCTACCAAACCACTACACTGTCCATCCCGGTCACGGTCAAAATACCAGCGTTGGACATGAGAAAAATGTCAATCCATTTTTTAGATGACAAGAAAACCTGCCTAGTTCATAAAATCTAGACAGGTTTTTTATCTATCATCCAAAAGCGTACTCGGCTATGACAATCGTTTTACCAACCAACTCTTTGACCTCGCCAGTTGGACAAAATCCAACTTTGGACCAAAAATGACTAGACTGGGTATTGCTTTCTACATAGCCAAGACGCACCTTCTTGAAGCGAGTTGCTAACTGGGGCAGAAGCTCTGCTATAATCTTTGAACCAAGACCTTGTCCAGAAAAATGAGCATCTACCATAAACAGTCCGATATAGCAAGTATCTTCTGTCGGATAGCCGTCAATTAGGTCTAAGATGGCAACTAATCGCTCTTTGTCCCAAAATCCTAGAAAATACTTATCTGATAGCTCCTTACCTGGTGGACAATCGACCAGGTCATTGGCCAAACTTTCCAGACTAGGCAGGGGTGGAAAATGCTCAAAATAGAGGGGGTTAGTCTGGTAGAGGGCTAAAACCTGCTCTAAGTCGGCTTCAGTTAGCTTTCGAACTTGAAAGCGGGTGGATAAATTGGAAATTATCATAAAATCATCCTGCATTCTCAACATTCATCTTGGAATAGGTAAGTCCATCATAGATTGTTACCTTTCCTTTACCAAATAACCATTCTCTCTTCGGGTGCCCTATACATGGGGTCTCCCTTTTGAATAGTGTAGACTTCATAAAAATCATCCATCTGCTGCAACTGAATATTGACCCGAAACTCCTCTGGAGAATGTGTATCTACCTGAAGTTGATAACGGCCATAATTAACCGCAACCATTTCTCGACGGCTACGGGCATAATTCTCAAAAAATTCTTTTAGGTTAGCTGACGGTTCTTCTTTTTTGAGCGTAGCCAAAGCAATCTGTATTCCTCCCAAATCCGCAAGATTTTCAGACAAGGTTAGGTGACCATCTACTCTACCACCATAGACTTCCAGACCATCAAACAAGTCTACTAGGGCTTTATTTTTTTCTTCAAATGCTAGTCTATCTTGCTCTGTCCACCAGTCTTTTAGACTACCAGTCTCATCAAAATTTGCTCCTGTAGCATCAAAAGCATGAACAAACTCATGAGCAATAATTTTGCCAATCCCGCCATAATTCTCGGCCACAGATTGATTTTTGTCATAATAAGGAGCTTGTAAAATAGCCGCCGGAATATAAATCGCATTCTGACTAGGAGCATAGGCGGCTGTTACTTCACTTGCCGATACATTGCTAGCCCAAGTTTGTCTATCTATTGGCTGACTATAACGCTCGAAAAGTCCTGTTCTAGCTTGAATCGTAATTGCCAAAATATTTTCAATATAAGACAAGTCTTCACGAACCTTTAATGACTTGGTCCAGTCGCTCAACTCCCTTGGATAGCCAATATGATAAGTGATATTTACTAATTTTTTTATTGCAGCTTGCTTGGTGGTTTGACTAAGCCAATCATTGGCTAGAATCCTTTCCTGATAAGTCCTAGAGATTGCCTTAGCCATCTCCTGAATGGCAACTAAGTCCGTTTCATCGGCATAGTTACGACCATAATAAACACCCAAACTTTCCTTGAAGATTCCAGTCACATCCAGATAAGTCATGTAATCATTTGGATAGGAGGCTGAAAGTCCTTGGACTTCTGCTTGAAATCTCCCTGCTGTCTGCATGATTTCCCCAGTCAAATAGGGGGCTAACTTCATTGCTTGACTAACTAAAGCCCATGACCGATATTCTGAGAAATTTTCTTCCTTGACAAATTGGGATAATTGTTCAAAATAGCTTGGATTAGAAACATAAACTTCCTCCGGTTCCAAGCCCACCAGTCCTACTAATTGTTCTCTAATTGATAAAGTTGGAGAGTAGTTTTTGACCTCTGAGAATGTTCTAAGTTCTTCTGCATTCACAGGTCCCCAATCACTATGCACACTCTCACTAGATGGTAGAGTGTCAACGAGTCGATTGTCAAAAGTAATGGCTCCTTCAACCAAAGCAATGGCCTCCTGGTCTGAGTAGCCACATTTTTCCAAAATATGTCTTGCAGATATACGGTAAGAATCCATGAGTTTCTCACGAACAGCCCTGTCTTCATAGTAGGACTTATCTGGTAGAATCGTCTGAGGTGGTAGTAAGATCAGCATTCTTTCAGATGTATTTCGTGGATTGGCAATCACATCAAGACCATAGGGCAATGGATAGTCCTTACGAATCCAATCTTGACTAAGCGATTTCAGCTCGGAAAACGAAGCAATTCCCATCATTTCATCCAGTATCATTCTAGCTACTCTGACACCATCTTCTTCCCTTTTGGTAAAATCAAGACCCTGCTGATACAGCTTGATAAATTCTACTAAATCCTCAGACTGAGGCTCTAGCTGACCAGCTACCATTTTGTCAAAATCCGATTTTAATTGCTCATCTACTTCCATTTGCAATCTTGTAAACTCATTGTAGAAAGGTGTGCTACTTGATAACCAGCCACCATTTAACCAATCCCTATTTATAGCTTGATAAAAATTAGTTTGGATAGTCGGTTCTGCTTTTTCAACTTGTGTTTGGTCATCTCCTATTTTCTGACCACCACAGGCAGCTAATAGACAGACTAAACCAAGTAAAACCAATCTCAGTAGACCTTGTTTTATCACGCGTCCTCCCTCACTTGTTTTCCACAAACTATTTCGACAGGCAAAGAAGCAGAAAATAATTACTCCTCCGCATCTTGCTCTTTCTTCAGCTCCCCAATCGTCTCAAAACTTGCTCGGCTATCAGCTGCCAGAGCCTCCTGCTCGTAGGCATTGATAATCTGGGCAACGACTGGATGGCGGACCACATCCTTGGCTGAAAAATGCACGAAATCAATCTGTGGAATGTTGCTCAACTTATCCGTCGCATCAATCAAACCTGACTTGACCTTGCGCGGCAGGTCAATCTGGCTAATGTCCCCATTGACAATCATCTTGGAATTAAAGCCCAGACGGGTCAGGAACATTTTCATCTGCATAATGGTAGTATTTTGCGCCTCGTCCAAGATGACAAAGGCATCTTCCAAGGTCCGACCCCGCATATAGGCCAGGGGTGCAATTTCGATGATTTCCCGCTCCATTAGGCGCGTGGTCTGCTCCTTGCCCAAAATCTGGTAGAGGGCATCATAGACAGGACGCAAATAGGGGTCTACTTTTTCTTTTAGGTCCCCTGGCAAAAAGCCTAAACTTTCGCCTGCTTCGACCGCAGGACGGGTCAGAACAATGCGCTTGACCTGTCCCCGCTTGAGGGCTGTTACCGCAAGAGTAACCGCTAAAAAGGTCTTACCTGTACCAGCAGGACCGATTCCAAACACGATGTCATGACGCTTTACGCTGTCCACGTAGAGTTTTTGACCAAGAGTCTTTACGCGAATAGGTTTGCCGTAATTATCCTTGATAATCTCTTCTTCATAGAGGGCAACGAATTTTTCAATCTCATCATTTTTGACCATAGAAATAGCCGTGACCACATCTGGCGTATTGATGACCAGGCCCCGATTGACCAAGACCAAGAGAGATTGAATAACCAGCCGAGCTTGTTCTACTTGTACTCCCTGACCGATGACTTGCACAACTTCCGTCCGTGCATGGATGACCACGCCCAGTTCTTGCTCCATCAGCCGTAAGTGACGCTCGTTGGATCCAAAAAGGCTAAACAAATCATCTGGATGTTTTAAATGAATATCAATCGAATGTTCTTGCAAGAAACTTCTCCTTTGGTGCTTTTCTATTATTATACCAAAAATACAGGCAAACTGGCTTTTAAAGGGAAGAAAAGCAGTGAACAATCTGTCCACTGCTCTCCCATAAACAATCGATCAATGTCCCAAATATTCTTCCCAAATGGCATCAAAATCCGACATGGAGAAGGCAAAGCTAGCTGATTCTTCCAAGAAACGACTGACCTCATCAAAGTCATCTGATTGTTTTGGAAAATCAACCTCCTCAAAAGCATAGTCAGCTAAAATGGCAACAGGCTCATTGCTTTTCGGATTTCGCTGAGTCATCAACCAAGAATAAAAACTTCTTCTCACTACATCTACTTTCTATGATTTTTTTCGTAGAGCTCTATATAGCGCTCCATAGACATTTTTGTCACCAATTCACCAATCAATTCATAGGGAATATTTTTAGGATTTTTCATACGGACACAGGACTTTCCCATGTCCAGCTTGGTTGGAACTTGTTCCTGATACTTCTTTACAAACCAGTCATTCAGTCCCTTGTCCATATAGATTCCCATATGATAGAGGGCAATATGGGTCTTTTGTGACGCCAAGGCTAGGAAAGGCAAAGGCTCTCCAGGTGTGCAATGATAGCCATTGGGATAGGCCGTCAGAGGAACATAATAGTTGATCATACCACCCAACACACCCACGGCAAAGCCAGCTGGCAAATGATCCACTATGACTTGGTGCAGACGTTCAACCGCCTCTCTGCGATTGTCTGGCAAGGCAGCCATGTATTCTTCTATCGTTTCCACTTCAATTAGCATGGCAACCCCTATCTCAATCCAAGCATAGCTTCCTTAGCATGCACCATTTCCGTCATCATCTGGCAATAAGGCGTTGGAATACCTGCACGTTTGCCCTTGAATACAACAGCTCCATTTAAATAATCGATTTCTGTCTTACGACCATTTTGGACCAAATCCTGATGCATAGAAGGATAGTGATTAGATGCCTTTTTAGAAGCCTCTATAACATACTTCCAAATAGCCTCTTCATCAATCCCCTCGGTTTCTGACTTGGCTACGGCTATAAATTCCTTGAAAATTCCCTGCACCAAATTCAGACCAGCCTCTGTACCAAAGAGCTCTCCAATAGTACAATTCAGCACTGTACAAGTCGGATTCATGGTTCCATTGACACAGGCCTTTTGCCAAATGGCTTTGATAACATGATCATCGTAGGTCGCATTCAGACCAGCCTCATTGAACATAGCAATCATGTCAGCCACTGATTGACCATCGCCAACTATATTCTGAACAGAGATGGAACCTGGTCCTTCCAAATGTGCATGACCTGGCCCCTTAAGCCCAGCCAGCCAAATAGTCACACCGACCATGATACTTTCATCTGGCACATAACGGCGCATGGTAGTCGCATGACCCAGCCCATTCAACAGGCTAAGAACCTTGGTCTTCTTACCAATAATCCCCTTAATATCCTGCAACATCTTGGGCAACTGGTCCGCCTTGGTCAGAAGAATAATCAAATCAGCCACTTCCGTCGCCTCGGTCGGCTTCATAATCGGTAAGTGGACCACATCATCAAAATCACCCGTCACCTTTAAGCCATTTTCACGAATGGCCTCAATGTGAGCATCCCAATTATCCAGCAAAATCACTTCATGAGCCGTTTTAGACAACTGATAGCCAAACCGACAGCCCATGGCACCACTTCCAGCAATATAGACTCTCATGATTAGATTAACTCCGTTCCAAATTCATCTTGCTTGATCTTACCAGCCTTCATCAAACCACCCAGGGCTTTTTTGAATTGCCCCTTGGAAATACCAAAGGTGGTCTTGATATCTTCCGGAGCAGACTTGTCGTTCAAGGTCATAAAGCCCCCACTGCTCTCCAGATAAGTCAAAATCATCTGAGCATCATTTTCCAACATCTCAAATGAACGTGGTTTAAGAGACAAATTCAAGGTCCGATCGACAGCTCGATAGCCAATGACACGCGCCTCCAAGACCTGCCCCAAACGTGGCTCCGTAAAGCGTTCGCTCGGATGAATAAACCCAAGCATATTGTTGTCTGGCAGGTAAACAAACGTCCCATTCATTTTCAAACGATAGACAATAGCTCGCAAGTTTTGGTTCTGCATATTGTCATAGGCAGGACCAGCCAGCTTCTGAAAATCTTCCTGAAAGGCTGGCAGGGCCCAGATACGATCTTTCTTATCCACATCCAACTTAACATACAGCTGATCATCTTTTTTGGGCCAGAGTTCCTTGATTTCAGGCAAAATGTCTAAGGAAACCACCACCTGCTTATCAGGAAGACCAGTGTCCACAAAGACACCCAAGTCCTTGCGCACTTCGGTTACAGTACCCCAACCAAAGCTGGTCCGCGTTGCTTCAACTTCCTTGGTGGTCAAGCGCAGTTTTTGTTTCATATCTGTATAGGCAAAACCCTTAACAGACTGCCCCAGTTTAAACTCTCCCTCAGCTTTTGAAAGGGCAAAGGTCAGCCCCTCTTTTTGAACAAAGTAAAACTGGTCATTTTGGTCGGTCACAAGACCAACCATATAGTGTGCTAATAAATCATTCATGATTTTCTTCTTTCTGATTAAAAAAGGGAGAAGTCTTGTCTAACTCCCCCATTAGATTTCTTATTTGGTCATCACTTCCGTTAGACATGTTCGTGATGATTTTTGATGGAATGAAAGGAAAGAGATTAAACTTCCAACAATTCTTTTTCCTTATCGGCAGTCATCTTATCGATTGTCTTGATGGCATCGTCAGTGACTTTTTGAATATCTTTTTCAAGTGTCTTCAATTCATCTTCAGTGATTTCCTTGGCTTTCTCAGCTTTTTTAGCCTCATCCATAGCATCACGACGGATATTACGGATAGCAACTTTAGAGTTTTCACCCACTTTTTTCACATCTTTTGCCAAGTTCTTACGCGTTTCTTCTGTCAATGCAGGAATAACCAAGCGGATAACTGTACCATCAGACTGTGGTGTCAAACCAAGGTCAGAAGCATTCAAGGCACGCTCAATATCTTTCAAGATAGACTTGTCAAATGGTGTAATCAAGAGCACACGCGCTTCTGGAACAGTAATACCAGCCAACTGGTTCAAGGGAGTTGGCGCACCGTAGTATTCTACTGAAATACGGTCCAACAAGCTAGCGTTGGCACGACCAGCACGAATGTGGCTAAACTCACGAGCCAAACTCTGATGAGATTGGTTCATACGCTCTTGGGCTTTAGCAATAATTTCTTTAGACATAAGACTTCCTTCTTTAATTTTTTATGTTTTATTTTTCTTCTGTAGAGTTAGAAACCGTTGTACCGATTTGCTCACCAAAGACAACACGCTTGATATTTCCTGGCTCATTCATATTGAAGACTACCAAGTCAATATCGTTGTCCATTGAAAGCGTAGATGCTGTTGCATCCATGATTTTCAAACCACGGCTGATGACTTCACGGTGGGTCAATTCATTGAATTTAACCGCATTGGCATCTTTCTTCGGATCGGCATTGTAGACACCGTCTACACCATTTTTAGCCATCAAAATGGCATCGGCTTCAATTTCTGCTGCACGCAGGGCTGCAGTTGTATCCGTTGAGAAGTAAGGTGAACCAATACCTGCACCAAAGATGACAATGCGACCTTTTTCAAGGTGACGTAGGGCACGACCACGAATATAAGGCTCTGCCACAGACTGCATGGCAATCGCTGTCTGAACACGCGTATCTACACCAAGCTGTTTAAGGGAATCAGCCATTACAAGAGCGTTCATGACCGTACCAAGCATACCTGTATAGTCTGCCTGCACACGATCCATACCAGCTTCAGCAGCCGGCTCTCCACGCCAGAGGTTACCACCACCAATAACAAGGGCAATTTGAACACCCGATTCTGCCACTTCTTGAATTTCCTTAGCCATTGCTTGAACAGTTTGGATGTCAATACCGACACCGCGCTCACCAGCCAAGGCCTCACCAGATAGTTTGATTAGAATACGTTGGTATTTAGGTTTCATCATCTCTCTCCTCTTTTTTATCCCTACTATTCTACCACAAAATCAAAATTTTTTATAGAAAAATCTCTAGGAAAAAAGGAAAATCCATTCCAGATTTTCCTACTTTCTATTAAGTCAATTTTAGTTTACGACGAAGCAAGTCTGCCCGACTGCCAATCAAGCGATCCAACTGTCTTGTTTTCAAGGTCAGAAAGACAAAGACCAATACTCCCATCCCTCCTGCAAGGACTAAGTGAACAAAGCTCGATAGGTAGCTACTAGCTGGTAGCATGTAATTCAGTAACAATTCCAGGAGCCAGACAAGCCCGCCCATGACCAAGGAAATCCAACTGATTGTCACAATATCTTTCACAATCAAACCTTCGTCCACACCTAAAACTGCGTCAATACGCTTATAAAATAAATAGAGCATGACCGATAGACTGATAAGGGTTGAAAGGAAGGGACCGTAAACTTGGAACAAATAAATCATTGGCAACTGTAAGACCACTTTTATCAACATCCCAATTGCAAAATAGATAACTGCCCGACGATTTTCAAAAATTGCTTGAATGACTACACTGATAACCGAATACAAGCCCAGTGGTAAAATCATAACCAAGTTCCAAATAAAGAGCTGAATTTCAATGTCCTGCGATTGACCATAGAAGACTGAATAGAGCGGTCTAGCCAACAAGACCGTTCCAACAATAGCTGGGATAGTAAAAATAAAGAGCAACTGTAAGTTATCCGCCACCAAATTGGAAGCCGCCTTCAAATCTTTTTTGACAAATTTTTCAGTAATTAGAGGAATAGCCACACTGCCCAGACTGATAGAAATCCCGATAATCATCATGGTAATCTTGTTGGGATTGGCAGACATGAAGGAATAGAGTTCCAAGAGCTCCGAGTTGGTCAGGCTGGTAATCTTCTCCATGACATTGATAAAAGTAACTTGGTCAATAAATTGCAAGAGCTGGATGGTCAAACTCAAGATAATAATCGGAATAGCATCCTTGACCGTTTCTTTGATAAGCTGACTAGTATTAACAGATACTTTTTGCTTCTTGGCATGGAGTAATTTGCCCAGATAGCCCTGTTTCCAGAGAGTATAGACCAGAATGCCTACACTTGCTAGCATGCCCACAAAGGCCGCAAAAGTGGACTGCACCACGGCATCCAAATAGTTCCCATTGCCCAGCTTCATGATAATAAAAGTAGCTGCTAAAATCCAAATAACACGAACCAACTGCTCAGCCAACTGACTGATAGCGTAGGGTTTCATATCGTGGCGACCTTGGAAAAAACCGCGGAGAATACTCATGGCTGGAAAAATGAACAAAGGAGGAACCAGACTATACATGACTGGAATCAGTTTCTCTTTGGAACCTGACGCTTCTGCTAGCCAAGGAGAACTGATAAACATGGCTCCTGCAAAGACGGCTCCGAAAACCAACATGAGCTTGAAAAATTCCCTAACCAGATAGAGCGAAACCTCTTCTTTCCCCAATACATTGTACTTGGCAACCTGTTTGGCAATGGCGGTCGGCAAACCTGCTGTAGAAATCAAGAGGAAATTGGCATAAATTTGATAACCCATACTAAAGAGGGCATTAGCCTCCGCTCGATGTTCTCCAAGCCAGATATACCAAGGTATCACATAGGCAACTCCCAGCAGACGACTGAGAAAATTCCCAGCAGTTAGCCAGGCCATGCCTCGTACCATGGTCTCTTGCTCACGAGATTGACCCGTTTTTATTTGTTCAGACATGATAAAACTTCTTTCTTTTATGATAACTCCTCTATTATAAACTTTTATCAAACCAATGTAAAATACGAGCAAGCAAAAGAGGCTGGGCAAAAACTAGCTTCTCACATATAAAAAAACGAGCATTTCCAATTAGGAGTTGCTCGTTTTCCATTTCATGCTTTATAATTATAATAACGACAAAACAACTAGAAAGGCATGAAAATGTATAAACAGTATAACACAAATCAGTTAAGTTTGGAATTAAATCTTGCTTGGGATTTACCTGCTACTCACGAGGCTCGTCTGATTAGTCAGTTTGTGGATACCATTCCTTTATCCGTTCTATTAGAAGAAACTTCCCATACTGGTCGTCCAGCCTTTCATCCAGCCATGTTGCTCAAAATGACCCTGTTCGCCTATGCTCGCCAGGTATTCTCTGGTCGAAAAATCGTTCAAATGAATGAAGAAGTCATTCCTATGAAATGGCTGAGTCAGGATACCTATGTCTGTTATCGGACCATAAACAGTTTTCGGGCTAGCACACATGCCAATCAGCTCATCAAAACTGCCTTCATCTACTTCACTCTCCTCCTCAGAGAGAATGGATTGATTGAAGATGAGGCCCTCTTCATTGACGGGACCAAGGTAGAAGCTGATGCCAACAAGTATTCTTTCACGTGGAAAAAGGCCGTTGAACGCTATGAAGATGCCTTGAATGGAAACATTTCTGCCCTTTATGACAAGCTAGTTCAAGAAGGGGTGAATACTGCCTTGTCCAAGGAAGAATGCCTCACTAGCGAGGGACTCAAACAACTCCTACATGAGACAGA
>NZ_POQQ01000041.1 GCF_002964575.1 Streptococcus suis
CTATGTGAATGAGCTTCGTCGCTTGTATGGTCAAGATGCAGAAGTATTATGTGGCTATGAAGCTGGATGTCTTGGATTTACCCTATATCACTAGCTACAAGTTCACGGGATTCTCTGTATCGTGATGGCACCTACAACGGTAATGAAGAAAGGAGCTAAGCATGTCAAGACAGATAAGAAAGATGCGGCTCAGCTCGCAAAAGCTCTGGCCTTTCGTAGCTATCGGCCTGTTCATATTCCTACTGCTGAGGATGAACAAGTCAAAGGATATATCCGTATGAGAACAGACCACAAAGTGGCTCTGAAGAAAATTAAACAACAAATTCTTGCCTTCTGTCTCCGACATGATTTTCGCTATACAGTGGGAAGAAATAATTGGACACAGTCATTGGCGTTTGATAGTGTGGAAAGACCATGTTTGCGGTGGTGATTCCACCATAGGATTTACACCTTGATTTTAAGAGTTAATTCTTTTAGTGAATGGAAGATTTTTCTCAAGTTTGAAGGAATGATAAGTGCTCTCAGCTACGGCATTGTCATAGGAAAAACAGCTTGACTAAGTGAACGGGTGATGCTAAAAACCTCTAACAGGTCATCTATCAGCTGATTATCAAACTCCTTACTATGGTCAGAATGATGAAATATCTTGACTTTAGTCAGAGCGTTAGGAATGCTTTGAATGGCTTTTTTGACAAGCTCTGCAATCTTGTGCAATCCAATAATATCACGGTTAAAGATGTCAATGATTATGCAAACATAAGCTCAGCGATTGCCAACAAGAATGCAGGTCAAGTCAGTTACAATCGCTTCAAGTGGCTTTTCTTAGTTGAATTATCTAGCCAGAGGGTTTGGGGTGGGGACTTCATTCTTCCTTTAGAATGCAATTTAAAAGCTACTTTCTGCTAAACCGATACTAAATTCAGCCTCTTCATGATGCGACGAATCCGACGACGAGACAAATTGCTATCTTGTGTTTCCAGATATTTATTGATTTTTCTAGCGTCATATCTGGACTTACTGTCAAGAAAAATGTGCTTCACTATTTCTTCAAGCTCCGCTTCAGATATTAGTTCTACAACTTCGTAGTAATAGCTAGAGCGAGGAATGCTCAACCAACAACACATAGCTGAAATACTATGTTTATCCTTGTTAGCAGTGATTATTTGCCTTTTCGTGCCATACTCACAGCCGCTTGTTTTAGGATAACTAAATGCATTTCAAGTTCTTTATTTCGTTTTCTGAGTTCAATCAGTTCACTTGCACAGCTGTAAAATTATCAACAGACTTGAAGGAAATATTTATTCTCTCCTGCCGGATTCATTTGTTACAAGTCGAGGAAGTCAAATCATATTCTTTGTTCAGTTCACTGTGCTTTCTTCTCGCATTGTGAAAATCAACGATTTGTTGTTTGAACTTATCCGTAATGATGAATTGTTGATAACTATTTCGAATTGCCGAGTTCTATCCCGCTCCCTCTTTTGCCTAAAATTTGTTACAATAGTAGGGAAAGGATGCTATTATGAGAAAAGTTCAATTTTTTCTGCTGATAGAAAGTATGCTCTTTACCATGGCAGCTTTTGATGTTGTTGCCAATGAGGCCAGTCGGACCTTGTTGCTCTTCTCAGCCTTGCTGTTACTTGCTTGGTATTTTCTAGGACGACGTTTAAATAGTGTGTTACTGGTCAGCTCACTGTCACTATTGTTTCTGGTATTTGTTTTAAATCCTTACTTCATCATAGGGGTTATGCTACTCGTTGTTTATATGTTTATCAATTTTTTCTCGCGCTATGAGAAACGCAACCAGTACACCCAGATTGTATTTAGCGACTATGCTTTGCAGGTGCAAAAAGAAAAAAATAGGTGGTTTGGCAATCATGACCATTCACAAGACCGTTTTGGTTTTGAAGATATCAATATTGTCCGCTTGTTTGGTAATGATGTGGTTGATTTGGATAAGACAGTCTTGGTAGGGCGGGATAATATTGTGGTCATTCGTAAAACTTTTGGACGTACCAAAATTATTGTTCCCATTGATGTTGAAGTTTCCTTGTCGGCGACGAGTATCTATGGAAGAGTTAATTTCCTAGGTCAATCTCAATGGGATTTGCGGAATGAAAGTATAGCAATCAATAGTCCAGACTATCAGGAATTCCATAAACGCGTAAAGGTTGTGACCAATAATATTTTCGGAGATGTGGAGGTGGTTCGCGTATGAGAAAACGTACCTATTTCCTCTTGGCTTGGTTTGCCAGCCTGATTGTCTTCGTGGTCATTTCCTCTACCCTGCCCCTCCTCAACCATTCGCTTTTGGATGTCAATTTATGGACCTCTACGGAACAACTTGTATTCACTCTCATTCTGCTTGTTATCGTACTGACCCTCTTTTTAGCAGTCATGGTCCAAACGGTGAGCCTGGCTTCCACTCAGGTCATGCGAGCGAAGTTACAGGCTATTTTGAAAAATAAAAGTATCCGAACAGATAATGAGAATGATCAACTCCTGCTCCAGTTATCTGATAAGGTGAGAAATTTGACCCGCCAGGTGCAACTGGTGGATAATCAGGACTTGGTCAAGAGAGAAGAAATTGTTGAAGGTGAACGGAAGCGGATTGCTAGAGATTTGCATGATACGGTCAGTCAAGAATTATTTGCGACCAGCATGATTTTATCAGGTCTATCCTCCAGCTTACCCAATCTACCCCAGGAAACCTTGCAGGAGCAGTTGATTCTGGTCAAGGATATGATTGAGTCTGCCCAGAGGGATTTGCGAATCTTGCTACTGCATCTCCGACCGAGTGAGCTAGAGAGCAAGACCTTGGTAGAGGGCTTTGAACTTATCTTGCGAGAAGTCAGTGATAAGAGTAATATCATCGTCCATTTCCAACATGAAGTGGAAGAATTACCCAAGTTAATTGAGGAACACCTCTTTCGAATTGCCCAGGAAATTATTAGTAATACCCTGCGTCATGCCAAGGCCAAGCATTTAGATGTTTATCTCATTCAAAAAGAAACAGAGTTACAGCTGAAAATGACAGATGACGGAGTTGGTTTCCAGCAGGAACAGGATGGGGAGCTCAGCTATGGTCTACAAAATATTCGGGAACGGGTAGAAGATATGGCGGGGACCATTCAGATTCGCTCGGCACTGAATAAGGGTGTCGCCATTGATATCCGTATCCCATTATTGAAAGGAAAAGAAGATGAATACAATTCGAGTGATGTTGGTTGACGATCATGAAATGGTCCGTCTTGGTTTAAAAAGTTACTTAAATTTGCAGCCAGATGTGGAAGTTGTTGCCGAGGCTAGTGATGGTGAAGAGGGCTTGAGCAAGGCCCTAGAAGTCAAGCCAGATGTGGTAGTCATGGACTTAGTTATGCCAAAGATGACAGGTGTAGAAGCTACCTTGGCTCTGCTCAAAGAATGGCCTCAAGCACGGATTGTCATTTTGACCTCCTACCTAGACAATGAGAAAATTTATCCTGTATTAGAAGCTGGGGCAAAAGGTTATATGTTAAAGACTTCTAGTGCAGATGAAATTTTGACAGCCATTCGCAAGGTAGCGCGTGGGGAATTTGCCATTGAAACAGAAGTGGAGAAAAAGGTGGAGCATCATAAACGCCACCCTGACTTGCACGATGATTTAACAGCCCGCGAACGTGAAATTCTAACTCTATTAGCTAAGGGGTATGACAACCAACGGATCGCGGATGAGTCCTTCATTTCCTTGAAAACAGTCAAAACCCACGTTTCCAATATTCTTTCGAAACTCGCTGTTAGCGACAGAACACAAGCAGTTGTCTACGCCTTTCAACATGGCCTGGTAGCACAAGAGGAAGAATAATGGTATAATGGGGGAGTGGTAAAGAACTCAAAAGTATTTAAAAAGAGTTCGTCTTACCACCCCCGCACAGTTGATTAGGTCGGATTTGGAGTGTGAAATACGAACAAATCTGCCAATCAACCACTGCGCTGAGATGTTGACACGAACTCAGATAAGTGGATTGAGCTTGATGCTAAGTCCAGAAAGGATACCAAAATAGTGGATGCAAAATTAAAATACAAAGCCAAAAAAATAAAGATTGTCTTCTTTGATATTGATGATACCTTGCGTGTCAAGAACACAGGCTATATTCCTGATTCCATTCAGCAGGTTTTTAAATCATTGAAAGAAAAGGGGATTTTGACCGGGATTGCATCTGGTCGAACCCCCTATGGTTTGGTGCCAGAAATCAAGGCCCTCCAGCCTGATTTCTTTGCCATGATTAACGGTTCCTATGTTGAAGATGCCAAAGGAAAACTTGTTCATCACCAACCGCTTCCTCAGGAACTGGTGGAGAAAGTCATTTCCTGGACCAAGGAAGTTGGTATTGAATATGGTTTACTGGGGAGCCAAAAAGGAACCTTGTCTGCTCGGACGGAGCGGATTAGTCAGGTCATTGATCTGATTTACGAGGGTTTGGAAACTGACCCAGAATTCTACAAAGACAATGCTATTTACCAAATGCTGACCTTTGAAAAGGACGGTCAGGAAGTTGAATTGCCAGAAGAATTGCAAACTGATTTACGCACCGTTCGTTGGGATGCTATTTCATCGGATATTGTCTTGAAAGACTCTTCCAAGGCTGCTGGTGTAGCTAAAGTGGTTGAAAAACTTGGCTTGAAACCTGAAAATGTTCTGGTCTTTGGAGATGGACTGAATGACATTGAGTTGTTCGATTATGCCGGCATTAGCATTGCTATGGGGCATTCTCATCCCGAATTGCAAAAGCGTGCAGATTATATTACGAAAAAAGTAGAAGAAGATGGCATTTTCGATGCCTTGGAGAAATTAGGTATGGTAGAAAAAGAAAAATACTTCCCACAATTAGATTTGGAAAATGTTGAAGGACCGATTGCTCATATCAAGACTAATCATGGTGAGCTAACTGTAAAATTGTTCCCAGAAATTGCTCCAAAGACAGTTGCAAACTTTGTTGCCCTCTCAAAAGATGGCTACTATGACGGCATTATTTTCCACCGCATTATCAAAGATTTCATGATTCAAGGTGGAGACCCAACTGGTACAGGCATGGGTGGCGAGTCCATTTATGGCGCTTCATTTGAAGATGAGTTTTCAATGGAAGCCTTTAACCTTCGTGGTGCCTTGTCTATGGCCAATGCAGGACCAAATACAAATGGAAGTCAATTCTTTATCGTACAAAATGAAAACTTCCCTTACAATGCTAAAGAATTAGAACGTGGTGGCTGGCCAAAAGAAATTGCAGCAACCTATGTTGAAAATGGGGGCACACCACATTTAGACCAACGCCATACCGTATTCGGTCACCTAGCTAATGAAGCCTCATTTGCTGTTCTTGATGCCATTGCTGGAGTTGATACAGACTCAGCAGACCGTCCGCTTGAAGATGTAGTCATCGAAACCATCGAAATTGAGGATTAAGATGAGGATTGGCGATAAGATCAAGGGGACGGTGTCGGGTATCCAGCCCTATGGAGCTTTTGTGGATTTAGAAAATGGGACAACTGGTTTGATTCATATTTCTGAAATCAAGACGGGATTTGTTGATAACATTTATGACCACGTTAAGATTGGTCAAGAGGTCTTGGTACAGGTTGTTGACTTTGATGAATATACTGAAAAGGCCAGCCTATCTATCCGAACACTGGAAGAAGAACACCAAAAAATTCCTCGTCACCACCGTTTCACCAATGAACGAAATAAAATCGGCTTTACACCATTGGCCAAAAGTCTTCCGAAGTGGATAAAAGAATCGAAAGCCTACCTCAAAGAACAAAAAGAAAAGAAGGTTTAGGGAAAAATCCCAACCTTCTTTTAATTATCAAATTCATAGAGGGCAGTAGACAAGTACCGCTCACCGTTATCTGCCAAGATAGCCAATACTTTTTTACCAGCTCCCAATTCTTTCGCAACTTCAATAGCCGCGTGGATCGCTGCTCCAGATGAAATACCCACAAGGAAACCTTCCTGTCCACCAATTGCGCGTCCGGTAGCCAAGGCATCGTCTGATTTAACACGAATAATGCCATCATAGGCTGCTGTATCCAGCGTATCAGGAATGAAACCTGCTGAAATACCTTGGATTTTATGTGGGCCAGGTGCTTCACCAGATAGGACTGCCGATTCATCAGCTTCGACAGCATAGATGGCGATGTTTGGGTTGGCAGCTTTTAATACACGCGAAACACCAGAAACAGTTCCACCAGTACCAACACCAGATACAAAGGCATCCAGACCTCTTGCCCCAAAGTCTTCCAAAATTTCCTGCCCTGTTGTATCTTCATGAACTTTTGGATTGGATGGATTGGCAAACTGGAAAGGCACCCAGCCATTTTTTTCTTCCGCAATCTCTTTTGCCTTGGCAATAGCCCCCTTCATTCCCTCACTACCTGGGGTTAAGACAAGCTCAGCTCCATAGGCTTGGATGATTTTGCGACGCTCGATGCTCATGGTTTCAGGCATAACGATAATCACTTTATAGCCTTTTGCTGCACCGACCCAAGCAAGACCGATACCAGTATTTCCGCTGGTTGGCTCAACAATAGTATCTCCAGGTTTGATGGTACCAGCCTTCTCAGCATCTTCAATCATAGCCAAGGCGATACGGTCTTTGACAGAAGAACCTGGGTTGAAAGCTTCCAATTTGACATAGACCTCAGCAGCACCTTCAGGAACAATATTGTTAAGTTTGATAATCGGAGTTTTTCCAACTAATTGCGTAATATTTTGATAAATAGCCATAAGGCACCTCCAAATGATGTTACTACTAGTATATAGTAGAACTTCAAAAAAGTATAATATAAAAAAACTATCATAACGTTAAGAAAAAGCTATATCTAACCAGTCGTGGTATTTATGTAACAATTTGAAAACGTTGATATTACTAGCTTTTTTAAAAAATGTTTATTGTTGATATTGTCGTAACTCGGTGTAGTTGTCGGGGAATTGTCGGGAAGAAGTCGGGGAAAATTATAGAACTTTCTTGTCAAATAGATCAGTAACATTATGTGCGCGTTCTTCTTTGATATGGGTATATTGTTTGGTTGTTTGAAGGCTTGAATGCCCCAGGAACTGCATGACATCTTCTGGTCTAGCTCCAGCAATGAGCGATTGAGTGGTAAAGAAGTGACGCATAATGTGCGGAGTGATATAGATGCCACATTCCCCACTTACTCGTTTAAAAATTTTGTTTAAAAAAGCAGGTCTTTCCAAATAGTATTTATTATTCTTTATTCGGATGCTCAGGTAATCCTTTTCCTGCTCAACAATGACGTCCGCTTTCTTTTTGACTTGTTTTGCTGTCTCCATGATCTGTAACAACAACTCACTGCCTCTGTCATTTAAAACGACGTAACGCACAGAACTTTCTGTTTTTGTTCTTCCAGCACCATCTTTTGTCCTGTTGGAACGAGAGTCTCTTATATTTAAGACTGCTCGATTATTCGAATCGAAAGTAACGTCCATGAACCTGATGCCACAGACTTCCCCGCGTCGAAGTCCAAAAATAGTCAGGTAGACAAATGCAAAATGTGTGGTCGATAGTAATTCTTCTGCGGTTTTTATCCACGTTTGAAAATCATCGATTTTTAACTCTTTATTAAGAGGTTCTAACTCTGATTCCCCGAGATAAATGCCGGACAATTTATTTTGTCTAAGATTTCCATTTTTGACAGCATCGTTTAAAATGGAATTCAAAAGTCGATTACTGGTAAGCACACTATTTCTGCGGTACTGGCCAAGCATTTCTGCCAGATGTTCTTCATAATCGTTGCGATTTATTTTTTTAAGCGGGAGGTTTCCCCACTTTTCTTTTATCATGGTACGATAAATGCCTGCGTTAGTGTAGATGGATGTGTCATTCCATTGACCTGTTTTTTCTTTCTTTGCTGAGTAGATTTCCCAGTATTCATTTAAAGTCAGTTCTAGGTTGACATCCATTTCATCATGATAAATTCTTTCTTCAATATCCCTTAGAATTCTCTGGGCGTCCTTTAAGCTTCGTAGTCCGCTCTTGTTAAATTCTTTCTTGCTACCATTAACAAAGTATCCTCTGCGGACATAGTAACGCAATCCTTTTTGGGTTTCGTACGTAAAAATATTTGGGTATTTTGTTTTTGTATATTTCATTCTCTTTTCCTTTCTGTAAGACCAATCTGGACAAGGTTTTTTCGAAAGGATATTGGCATCACCTCCTTAAAGTGATATAATTAGAGTACGCAAAAGGTCCTGCTGAAAAGCTGGTCTTTGCTTATTGGACTACCCTACACTTCGGCTTTGGTCGGTTGGAAGTGTGGGGATTTTTTTATTTGTTTTTTTGAGGGAGAATTCATAGAAAAAACCTCTGCTCGATGAACAGAGGTTTCAAATTGTCCTCAAGGGACGAAATCATTTATTTTGTCGTCTAGCGACCTTATGATTCAATTGTAACCTTTGTTCTTATTTTTGTCAACAGATATTATAAAATATTTTTGAGTGCATCGTCGATTATGTCAAGAGTTTCAGCAGACAAGGTTATATCTGTCAGCAAAGATTTCTTGTTAATTGGGTCCAATAGTCTTAATTTGCTGATTGTTGTTACTTGGTTCAAAAGAGCAATACTTCCCATTTTTAAATTTTTGATTTTGTTAATCAATTTTTCAAGATATTCTGATTGTGCAGTCATATCTCTGACGATTTTATCTACCTCTTGTTGCTCAGAAGTCACATTGGATAGTTCGTTCTCGAAGTATTCTTCAAATCTTGGATTTAAATCCTCTGAAACTACCTGATCTTTTAATATTGACTTGAGTTCGGCGATTTTCTGATCTATTTTTTCTTGCTTTTCTTCAAAAATAATCTTTTTTTCAGTGATTAACTTGATATTATTCTGCGCTTTCTGAATAAGCAATCGATGGATTTCATTAGATAATGATAATTGGTAGTATTTAAGATTGTCTACATCTGTTGTCTCTTTTATTGAAGTAAGCGGAAGAATATGCAAGAGGGTGTTATTTCGTGAATCTTTCTTGTTTAACACAATGGCGTAGTGAATGCCGCCGTATTCGGTGCCAACATTGAAACCTAAATCTACGTAAACAATGCTACCGCGTTTAAAAGCGGGGATACTTCTAGGATTGAATTTCTTTTCCTGTTTCAAATATTTTGTCCAAGACTCAACCCATTGACTGATTTTGTCAGCTCGAGCATCATCCGGGTCACCATTCTTAGTCAAATGATGAAGATACTCCTCTAATTCTGTAATCGTTTGTGCGACATAAAGCGCAATTTCGTCATTTGTTCTGCCGCTAGCCATCTGTTTCTCCTTTCAACCAACTAAATTTAAATACTCTTCCTTGATCATAGCTTCATCGGCTATGGTCTTTAATTTGTACTTTTCCATAAAGCGAACGTAATTAAATTCTCTGACATCGTCCATCAAGGCCAATTCTTCTTTGACCAGGTAATGGATCATATTCCTATCCGCTTGTAATTCATACTGTTCACGTCTTCGGTCGTATTGTGCCGGGTCGTGATTTTCATGGCCCATTTCGTGGTAGATGACTTTCTTGTGTTGGATTTCATCCAAATAGGCGTCAACTGCAATCATGTTCGCACGCTTGTTGTATATGCCTTTCTTGTCCGTATCTCTACCGTCAAAATAGACTAAATCAATGCCACGCTCTGCGCAGACTGATTCTGGTGTCATCATAGGCAACTATTCCTTATCTCTGTTTTTCATGCGAGTTTCGAGGATAGAGGCAATGAGGTCGATATCCTCATCGTTGAGAGGCATGCCGTCATAAGACATGGACTCTGCTGCCATTTCCTTGAAGTCGATTGCGGGAGTGGGTTCCTTTGTGGGGGTGTCGCTAATTTTTCCATGAAGAATGTAGTCTGTGGAAGTATCTAGCATTTCAGCCAATAAAATTAGTTTTTTGCCAGTTGGCAAATTCACTCCGCTCTCCCATTTTGAAATTGTGCTTTGAGATTTGTAACCAAGTTGATTAGCTATGTCTAATTGCTCGAACCCTCTCATTTCTCTCAGCTCTCTAATTCTTTGCCCTACTTCAGGGTATTTTATCTTTGCATCAGCCATGGTTTTTACCTCTCTATTCATAGGTATATTATAAGTAAAAAGTGATTTAATATCAAGTGATTTTGTGCAAATATCAAAAAAAGATGAAAAAAAATCAAAAAAACGCTTGACAGATGATTTATAATCATGTATCATATAGTCAAAGTCAAGGAAATGACTTAAAATCATGTGAAAGGAGAACTGAATGGCAAAACCAAAAATCACAATTGCAGAACTTCGTGCAAAGAATAATAAGATGAGCCAAAAAGAACTTGCTTCAAAAATCGGTGTTGCTTATCAAACAATTGGAGCATGGGAAGATGACATTACAGTCATTAAAGGCGATAATCTATTAAAATTGTGCGAATTCTTTGAAGTAAGTTCGTCTGATTTACTTGGACGTTAATTTTTTAAAACATACATGATTTTTTATCATGTAGGAACTACCCAACTAACAAACTAGAAAGGAGAAGGGGATGGATGAAAACTTGCTAGGGATTCCATGCGGACACAATCCAGTTGTTTTAGGTAGTGTGGTCGACGGGAATACCAAAATTTTCGGAGAAATCGTGACTGTGTTTAGTGGCGATATTATCTTTGGAAATCTGACAAAACTAGATGTGCAGACGGAATGCGATAATGTCAGATTATCAGATTTGTACGAAAAGTATAAAGATGATATCCTACCAAACGATAGTTTATATGTCGTTGTCACTAATGGCTTATCTGGAACTATTTACGATTGCGGACATATCAAACGTGGGATATGGCATATATTTGCAAAGACTGCAGGCTATGCCTAGCACGCAAAAAAACTACTGCGGGAACAGTGGCTTACAAAAATATTCACTTAAATTATAACATAGGAGGTCTATTATGGACAAGATATTTGTTGACTTGTCCGACTGGATAAAATCGATAATAAGAGACGTTGTAAACGAGATTTTACTAGAAAAGGACAACGACGACGGTTTCCCAGAAATGATGAACCGAAAGGATTGCATCAGATTTCTAAAGGTTGACGGGACCGTCTTTGATAAATACAGAAAATTACCAAATTTCCCTAAAGAACAAGAGGGAACAAAATGGAAAAAAAGAGCCATTAAAATTTGGCTTAGCGAAAAAGACTAAAAGACCAATCTGGACAAGGTCTGAAACGAGGAAATAATTTATGACAGAAGCATTATTATCATTATCAATTTTCGCCCTGCCGATGTTGGCAGCAGGCATTGTGGAACAGAGGAAACTGGAAAGACAACGGATGCGTGAAGAGTTCGAAGAAATTCGTCGCAGAGACTACCTGTACGGCTTTAAGGCAGGTATGGGGTATCAGAGTACCTGCAACACAGAAACGGTTCGTAACGGGCTAAAGAGAAATGCCCAGCAAGTGGATAAGGAGATGGCACGGTATGCAGGATAATCACACAACAGTTGAAATCAGTGTTGAAGAATATGTTCAACTACGGAATAAGGTAAACGACTTGCAGACAGAAAATCGGTTCTTGAGAACGATTGTAGATTCTGTGGCGGTTGTGATGAAAAATAGTGGGATTTGTAAGTAGAAAGGAAATCAAATGGAAGTAAAGAAAGAAACTAAGACAACCTATCATCATGTACGTTGCAGCAAGGAAGCCTACGACCAAATCGTAGAAATTGCCAACGAATGTGATTTGACTATCGCAACGGTATCAACATCGCTATTGCTATATGCGTTGAATCATGCTGAGGTTATCAGCACAGAAAAAGTCGTCAAAGAAAGTCGTTTAATTATCGGAGGAAGCTATGACAGTAACAATTAATAGGCTCGAAATAGAAAATGTCAAGCGTATCAAGGCGGTCAAAATCGAGCCGTCTGCAACAGGTTTGACAATCGTCGGCGGGAATAATAACCAGGGTAAGACAAGTGTGCTAGATGCAATTGCTTGGGCTCTGGGTGGTAATAAGTACAAGCCTAGTCAAGCTCAGCGTGAGGGCTCACAGGTACCACCAACGCTTAAAATCGTGATGTCTAATGGTTTGATTGTTGAGCGCAAGGGGAAGAATGCCAGTCTAAAGGTCATTGATCCAAATGGTCAGAAAGGCGGTCAGCAGCTGCTGGATAGCTTTGTGGAAGAACTCGCTATCAATCTGCCTAAGTTTATGGACAGTACACCAAAAGAGAAAGCTGAAACGCTTTTGCAGATTATCGGTGTTGGCAACCAACTGGCAGAGTTGGAACTCAAGGAAAAAGAGCTCTATAATAACCGTCACGCTATCGGCGTGATTGCTGACCAGAAGGAGAAGTTTGCCAAGGAACAGGAATACTATCCAGAAGCACCGAAAGAGTTAATTAGTATCGCAGACCTCATCCAGCAACAACAAGCAATCTTAGCCAAGAATGGCGAGAATGCTCGGAAGCGTCAAAATGTAGCCACTATCAAAATGCAATATGAAAACGCTGAGTCTGCTGTGGACCGATTGAAACAGGAGCTGGCCAAAGCGATTGATGAACGTGATAAGTACAAGCAGGACTTGGCTATCGCGCAAAAAGATGCGATTGAGCTACACGATGAATCAACTGCTGAAATTGAAGCGAATATCCAGCAGATTGATGATATTAACCGCAAGGTTCGAGCAAATCTTGATAAAGAAAAAGCCGAGGAAGATGCTAAAGAAATTCGTCAGAAGTACAATGCCTTGTCAGTCGAAATCGAAGATGTTCGCAAGCAGAAGCGTGATTTGCTGACCAATGCAGACTTGCCGTTGGAAGGTCTGTCAGTTGATGACGGTGAATTGCTCTATCTTGGTCAGCGCTGGGACAACATGAGTGGTAGCCAACAACTGCAAGTTGCCACTGCTATTGTCCGCAAACTCAAGCCAGAATGTGGTTTTGTGCTCATCGACAAGTTGGAGCAAATGGACCAAGTCACGCTGCAGGAGTTTGGCGAATGGCTGAAACGTGAAGGTCTACAAGCCATCGCAACACGAGTATCTACTGGTGATGAGTGTTCGATAATAATCACCGATGGATATTCCGAAGAAAATCCAAACCATGAATCTAATAAAAATACAACTACCAAACCTTCTTGGGAAGGTGGATTTTAATGGGACAATTTATTGATATTACAGGGCATAGATTCGGTGAATTAACTGTAGTAGAGCGGTCTCAATATACAGGGAGAGAAGTGTTTTGGAAATGTCGGTGCGATTGTGGCAGAGAAATCATTACTAGAGGGTCATCTCTTAGGAATGGTTCATCAACAACCTGTGGTTGTTCTAGAGTAAGACACGCAAAAACAGGTAATGCAAAGCGTACTCATGGTTTTACTGGAGAGCGACTGTACAGAGTATGGATGGGCATGAAACAAAGGTGCTATCTAAAAACACATAATCGGTATGCGAATTATGGTGGAAGAGGTATCACAGTTTGCGCGGAATGGAAAGATTATTTGAACTTTAGAAAATGGGCGTTTGCTAATGGATATGATCCAAATACTCCGAGAGGGAGTTGTACTATCGATCGTATAGATGTTGACGGAAATTACGAACCGTCAAATTGCAGATGGGTAGACTCAAAAATTCAAGCGAAAAATAGGAGGTAAAAAATGCAAATTACAAAAGGTAAACGGGCACGGGCTCAACGTGTGGTCATCTATGGTCCAGAGGGGATTGGCAAGTCTAGTCTAGCAGCTCAATTTCCCAATCCGCTCTTTATTGACACAGAAGGCTCTACGGATAACATGGATGTGGCACGGGCTGACAAGCCGACAAGCTGGACCATGCTAATGAATCATATCGCATTTGTCAAGGCCAATCCGACAATCTGTCAGACCTTGGTCATTGACACGATTGACTGGGCAGAAGCCTTGGCATTGAAATACATCTGCGCTCAACACGGCAAAAGCGGTATCGAAGACTTTGGTTGGGGTGCAGGATACACCTATCTCATTGAAGAAATTGGACGGCTATTGGATAGACTGCAGGAGCTTGTGGAGCTTGGTATCAACGTGGTGCTAACTGCTCATGCCCAGGTAAAGAAATTTACCAAGCCAGATGAAAATTAGGTGGCTATGACCGTTACGAGCTCAAGTTGAGCAACAAGAAAACGGAAACCAACGTATCTGCCAAGGTCAAGGAATGGGCTGATATGGTCCTTTTCCTCAATTACAAAACATTCATCGTAACTGATGAGAAGACCAAGAAGCAGAAGGCACAGGGTGGTCAACGTGTCATGCAGACAACGCACTCGCCAAGCTGGGACGCCAAGAACCGTCATAACTTGCCGGAAGAACTGCCTATGGACTTTGCTGGGATTGCGCACATCTTTTCGACACAAACGCAAGCACAGCCAGCTCCAGTACAAGAACAACCTGCACATGAACCCGCGCACGCAGTACAAGAACAGGTTCAAGAAGTGGTACCTACACAGCCAACTCAGTCAACACCGACATCAGACATCAGTCTGCTAATCCCACAAAGTCTACGTGATTTGATGATTGGTAGTAAGGTCACGCAAGATGAGGTTTTGCAGGCTACCTATGTCAACGGTATCTATCCGCTGGGGACACAGGTTGAAGCGATAGATGCAGGTTATTGGGAATATATGGTAACTGTCTGGGATAAGGTGCTGAATGTTATTAACACAAAAGTACGGACTAATCCAGAGATGCCCTTTACAGTCGAAGGTAACTAGATTCAGACCATTTTGGGTCTTAGAAATGATAGCGAGGTTAAAGCTAAATGGATAAAACAATTAAGTTGGACTTATCCGCTCTCGGTGAGGGTGGATTACAGGAAAAGGTTGATAAGGAATTGGAGAAAGTCTTCGACAATATCCTTGATCCAAATACTGATAGCAAGGTTGCTCGTAAGCTAGTCATCACGCTAACCATGAAAGCTGATGACAGTCGAGAAGTGGTCAGCACAAGCATGGATGTTAAATCCACGCTTGCACCACAAACAGGTGTCGCTACTACAGTACTTGTCGGCAAGAAAGACGGCAAGACTTATGCGAACGAGCTTAAGAGTAACATGCCTGGTCAAATGTATTTTGACGATAAGGCACAGCTTCGCACAGATACTGGACAACCAGTAGAAGAAATCGAAAAAGGTATCAATGAAGATGTGATTGATTTTAACAAAAAGAAAGTAGGTAACTAAAATGACGGAAAATATAAAAGATGCGTTGGAATATGCGGTTGAATTAGCAAACAAAGAAGAAAAGATTATTGCTGCAGGCAATGGTAAGCTCTATTATGACGGAAATGTGCACTCTTTGAGAGAGCTAGATGCTAGACCAATTCCACCTCGGCTTTATCTTAATACCTTAGATAGTCTAGTAGATTATTTGAAGACTGATTTGGATCAGCTAGGAAACAAACGTGTATTGGTTGTTGTTGAAAGTCCAAAAGAAGTAACTGTTTACGAAGAACTGGATAAAGACGCTAATCGTGCGACATTGGTCGAAGTTAGGTCAATGACGCCAGACATCCATTTTGGACGATATGAAGAAGCATCTGACTTTAACATCATGCTGCAGTCTCGATTTGTAGACGCTGAAGACCGTGGCACAGTCCTTGAATTTGCTAGTGCTTTGAAGATTGACAATGGTACAGAAATCGTTGATAACGGTGTGAGCCAAACTGCAACTATCAAGACGGGTGTAGCAAGCCTTGGTCAAGCCAAAGCACCAAACCCTGTTACTTTGCGACCATATCGGACATTTGCAGAGGTGGAACAACCTGCTAGCCAGTTTATCTATCGCATCGACAAAGCAGGCTACATGGCCTTGTTTGAAGCTGATGGTGGCAAATGGAAACTGGATGCAATTAATAACATTGCTACTTACTTAAAATCTAAACTTGGCGAACAAGCCAACATCACAATCTTAGCTTAATTAAAGGAGAATATCAGAATGACACAACAATACAATCAACCAGAACGCGAACTTGGATGGGAAGATGAAATTACCTTGGATGGTGGCGGATTCGTCACACTTACTCCAGGCGATTATCAATTTACGGTGACGGGTATCGAACGAACCCGTCACACGCCTAATCCTCAAAATCCAGGAAAGCTACCTGCATGTAACAAAGCAGTTGTATCTATCGAGATTGAAACTGCAGAAGGCACAGCACAACTGAAACACAATCTGTTCTTGCACACTTCAACAGAGGGGATGTTATCAGCATTCTTCGGTGCGATTGGCCAGAAGAAACATGGTGAGCCATCGCGCATGAACTGGAACATTATTGGTGCTAAAGGTGTTTGTAGCGTTAACAAACGCAAGGGGACTGGTAAATATGCTGACCAGGAATTTGACAATATCAAGTCTATGATCTATGCAGATGATGTTGATTGGTCTAAAGTGCTAAATGCTGGCCAGCCGACACAACCTGCTTATCAACAACCACAGGCACAGTACCAACAACCAACACAGCCGACACAACCAGCTCAAGGTGGCTTTACAGGATTTTAGGAGGTGTAGATGCAACTACGAGATTATCAAGAGGAGGCTCGTGGTGCAGTCCAGCAGGAATGGCAATCAGGTCGCAAGCGGACCCTATTGGTCCTACCAACAGGATGTGGCAAGACGATTGTCTTTTCCAAAATTATCGAAGACCGTGTGCGAATGGGCGAGCGTGTGCTCGTCCTTGCTCATAGGTCAGAATTGCTGGAACAAGCCTCTGACAAGCTAATGACTGCTACTGGACTGGGCACAGCCTTGGAAAAAGCAGAAAGTACCTCTATCGGCTCATGGTTTCGGGTTGTGGTCGGGTCAGTACAGACTTTGCAACGCGAGAAGCGGTTGAGCCAGTTTCCGCCGAATTACTTTGACACTATTATCATTGACGAAGCTCATCATGCTATCTCAGATGGCTATCAGCGTGTCTTACAACACTTTGACGACAGCAATGTTCTTGGTGTTACGGCAACACCTGACAGATCTGACAAGCGAAACCTAGGGCAGTATTTCGACAGTCTAGCCTATGAATATTCCTTGGTGCAGGCTATCAAGTCTGGCTACCTGTCAAAGATTACTGCTGTAACAATTCCCTTGACCTTGGATTTATCAAGTGTGTCTATGCAGTCGGGAGATTTCAAGGCGAGTGACCTTGGTACTGCGCTGGATCCATACCTTGAGCAGATAGCCGATGAGATGGTCAAGCAGTGTGCGGACCGTAAGACCGTGGTATTTCTGCCATTGGTAAAGACATCGCAAAAATTTCGTGACATCTTAAATGCTAAAGGGTTTAAGGCTGCCGAAGTCAATGGAGAGTCCAAAGACCGTGCAGAGGTCTTGGAAGACTTTGACAAGGATAAGTACAATGTCCTTTGTAACTCTATGCTCTTGACAGAGGGCTGGGATTGCCCGTCAGTTGATTGTGTAGTCGTTCTTAGACCGACTAAGGTACGGGCTCTGTATAGCCAAATGGTGGGCCGTGGTACTCGTTTATTTCCAGGGAAAGAAAATCTATTGCTATTGGACTTCCTGTGGCACACAGAACGCCATGAGCTTTGCCGACCTGCTCATCTTATCGCAGGCACAGAAGAAGTAGCCAAGAAGATGGTTGAGAACATGGAAGAAGAAGCTGGTGCACTCTTTGACATTGAAGAGTTAGAAGTCAAATCAGCAGAAGATGTAGTAGCTCAACGTGAAGAAGCACTAGCTAAACAACTGGAAGAAATGCGGAAACGCAAGCGTAAGCTAGTGGATCCGTTGCAATTTGAAATGTCCATCCATGCGGAAGATTTGGTGGACTATGTGCCGGAATTTGGAATAGATATGACACCTCCAACCGAAAAACAATTACAAGCATTGGAGAAGTTCGGTATCTTCACAGACGAAATTGGCAACTTTGGTAAAGCAAGCAAGTTGTTGGATAGACTTAACAAACGAAGAGATGCTGGTCTTACCACACCGAAGCAGATTAGATTTCTGGAGCAACGTGGCTTTAAGAGTGTCGGTATGTGGTCGTTTGAAGCGGCTAGTAATATGATAGACCGTATCTCTGCCAATGGTTGGAGAATGCCAAATGGCATCGTGCCAGAAGAATATCAACCAGGATAGGAGAGTAAATGACAGAAAGAGAATTTGACCTCATCCCATTGCTTGATTACATTAACCCAGCCGCTCTGTCATATCAGGACTGGGTTAATGTAGGGATGGCTCTTAAACAAGAGGGCTATACTGCGATGGATTGGGATGTATGGTCACAGAAGGACCCTATTAGATACAAGCGTGGGGAGTGTTTTAAGAAGTGGGATACATTCCAAGGTGGTAGTCTTGGTGCAGTAACTGGGGCAACTATCACTCAAATGGCTAAAGACAATGGCTGGGTGTCTGAATTTAAAATGACCGATGATACCCATGAATTAGGCTGGAATGACACTATTGACCGTGATTATAAGATTGTCGACAAGAACTGGGTGGAATCGAAAGAGATTCGTGAGCCTCTCAACTGGGCACCAGTTCAGGAATTGATTACTTACTTGGAAACAATCTTCAATAGCACGGATAACGTTGGCTATGTCACACAGACCTATCAGATAGATACTGATAATGGGCCGATATACAAACCTACACAAGGTGCGTTCGATAGGACGGCTGGTGAATTGATCCAGCTCTTGCAGAGTTGTAACGGTGATATTGGAGCGGTCTTTGGTGACTATAAGGAAGAAGCAGGGGCATGGATTCGTTTCAACCCATTGGATGGGAAAGGTGTTAAGAATGACAA
This sequence comes from Streptococcus suis, assembly GCF_002964575.1. Taxonomy (GTDB): domain Bacteria; phylum Bacillota; class Bacilli; order Lactobacillales; family Streptococcaceae; genus Streptococcus; species Streptococcus suis_R. The sequence continues at coordinate 18,791 of NZ_POQQ01000041.1, forward strand.
CGTGACTGACTTTAGATATGCCCTGGTCGAATCCGACAGCATGGAGCTGGGTAAGCAGTACGCTCTGTTTAAAGAGCTGGAATTGCCGATTGCTGCCTTGGTCCACAGCGGGAAGAAATCCCTGCACGCTATCGTCAAGGTAGATGCTAGAGATTACCAAGAATACCGGAAGCGTGTGGACTACATCTATCAAATCTGTAAGAAGAACGGACTGGACATTGATACCCAAAACCGTAACCCCAGTCGATTATCTCGGATGCCTGGTATCATGCGAAACGGCAAGAAGCAGTTTTTGATTGATACTAACATCGGTAAGACCAACTACGAAGAATGGTACCAATGGATCGAGGATCTAAACGATGACCTGCCAGATCCAGAAGGACTTGCAGACTCTTGGGAGAATATGCCAGAGTTAGCACCAGAACTCATCAAAGGCGTGCTCAGACAGGGGCACAAGTTACTCATGGCAGGTCCGTCTAAGGCCGGGAAGTCGTTTGCCTTGATTGAGCTCTCAATTGCTATTGCAGAAGGTATCAAGTGGCTGGGCTGGGAATGTACCAAAGGCAAGGTTCTCTATGTCAATCTGGAGCTGGACAGACCATCGGCATTACATCGTTTTAAGGATGTCTATACAGCTATGGGTGTGCCAGCTAATAATATCCAAAACATTGACATCTGGAACTTACGTGGTAAGACCGTTCCAATGGACAAACTAGCACCGAAGCTCATCCGTAGAGCCTTGAAAAAGGACTATATAGCTGTCATCATCGACCCGATTTACAAGGTCTTGACGGGCGACGAAAACAGTGCAGACCAGATGGCACACTTTACCAATCAATTTGACAAGGTAGCGACCGAGCTTGGTTGTAGCGTGATTTACTGCCACCACCACTCAAAAGGTAGCCAAGGCGGCAAGAAGTCCATGGACCGTGCAAGTGGCTCAGGAGTATTTGCCCGTGATCCAGATGCCTTGATTGACTTAGTGGAGCTAGAACTGACAGATGACTTGATTAAGATGAGGTCTGACAAGGCTAGCTGCAGTATTTACCAAAGAGCTTTGCAGGAGCGAGCTTTGGACTACTACCAACAGTATGTCAGCTTGGACGACTTAGAAAGTAGAGCGCAAATGCGGGATCACTTTGAAAAAGCTATCAAGGATGTATTGGTCCGCAAGGTCTATACAGACGAGATTGCCAAGGTGGTGCATGCTGTTGAAATTTCTACTGCTTGGCGTGTGGAAGGTACGCTGCGGGAGTTTGCCAAGTTTAAGCCAGTCAATATGTGGTTCAGCTATCCAGTGCATTACGTAGATATATCGGGCGTGCTGGCTGATATTCAATTGGATGATACTAATTCAAAAGGCTCTCCCTGGAAGAAGAATTTCGAAAAGAAAGAAACTAAAGAGGATAAAGCCAAAAAAGTCGAAACTGCAATTAGTGTCTTAAATGATGGAATTGAGCCTGTTACTCTCGAGGGTTTGGTGGATTATTTCTCTACCGAAGAGAAGCCAGTGAGCGAAAAAACGGTCCGCAGATGGATAAAAAACAATGGGAAATTTGACATTGTAAATAAGGAAATCGTACCAAAAAACTCAAATATTGATGAATAGGGACAGGGACATATCGAAGGACATTATTCGATATGTCCCTAGGGACACATGGACATTTTTCGATATGACCTTGTGTCCCTGAAGAGTTAAAAACGAGGGACATTTCGATTAATTATTCGATATGTCCGAGGGACAAACCGAGGGACAGAATATCTAACTATTCCATAGTGTAGATATTTGGGAAATGTCCCTAGAGGTCCAGAAGAACAGGTACAGGAACAAGGGGGCTATGCATCCGCCCCTTGTAACCCTGTAACCCTGTCCTTCACTCTGGACTTAAGGCGAAAAAATAAAAAATATGGAAAGGTAAAATAAATATGTCTAGGACACTGGGAGCTAAAAATAAAAATCATAAACGACGCTCAAAAAAATTGTTAATAGCAAAAAATATGCCGCCACTATATCACACATTACCTGGACAAGATTTTGCTCGCGAAAAATCTCAAGTACTAAAATGGTTAGCAGATGCTCCAGAAATTCAAGATTGGGTAATGGAACAATTAAAATCAGCAGGCTATATCGTCTACGATCCTGACACTGGTCGATGGTGTGGGGTGGACTATGGTGCTTGAATTTTTCCTGCCGATGAAAAAAATACCGACTGTGACACATCAGCAAAAACAGGTCCGAGTGATCAACGGGAAGCCACAATTTTATGAGCCAGAAAAATTAGCAGATGCCAGGGCAAAATATGAGGCATTATTGGCAAGGCACGTTCCTCCAGATAAGCTGCAGGGTCCAATTCGTCTGACAGTCAAATGGTTATTTCCTCGGACAAAGAAAACGAAGCATGGCCAGTACAAGACGACTAAGCCTGATACAGATAATCTGCAAAAGTTGTTAAAGGACTGTATGTCTGCAGTTGGATTTTGGGAAGATGATGCCCAAGTGGCCAGCGAGATTGTCGAAAAGTTTTGGTCTGATCAAGTCGGTATTTATATCAAAGTAGAGGTGCTGGATGAATTACATTGAATTTTTTGAAAAAGAAGTACCTGCATGGATGCGAGCCAGTAACCAGAAGATGCAAGAAGTTGGATTTAATACACAGGCATACTGGAACTGGGTTGTGGTATCTATGGCGGAAATCAGCAAGAAGTACAACAATGACAGACTGGTCATGAATCAGTTTGAAATGATTTTCGAGTGGCTAGAGGAGAAAGCAAATGGAACAATTTAACAATGTGACCAAACCAAAACACTACCAAGGTAAGTATGGTATGGAAGCTTTGGATGTTGTCAAGAATTTTATCGGCAATCTTGCAGGTGAGCGCGCCTACTATTGGGGGAATGTCATCAAGTACCTGTTACGGTTCCAACAAAAAAATGGTGTCGAGGATTTGAAGAAAGCTAGACAACATTTGGATTGGTTGATTGAGGAGATGGAGGAAGTATGAAGAAGTATCTTTCAGCGATTGCTAACTTTTATATTTGGTTTTCAATCTTGGCGACACCTCTAATAGTCGTGTACAAGTTTGATGAGTTGAGTCAGAAATTAAAACAACCAGTCATCATCTACCAAGTCGATAACACTGGCGCAGAGATGATTGGTAAGGTCACAGACAAGGGCATTATCGACGGTCACTACTATGTCGAAGTTGGTACGTATGGAAAGTTCTTGGTGACCAGAGAACAGTACAACGAGATTGAAATCGGGCAGGATATGCCTGAGTATTTGAAAGGACGGAAGAAGTAGATGACAGTCGATGAGATTATAACAACCTGTCACAAAATCAATGCTAAGCCCAATATCCATCTAGGAGAGGCGCAGGATGTGTACGAGTCCAAGGATGGACAGATGCGGTATTACGTTAACAGGAAGAATGGTGTGGCTTATTTGTACGCTACGCAGAAAAGAGGTGAGTTTTTATCGGTGGTAAAACATGGACAGAAGACGAACTAGATTTTCTACGGCTGGCTGCAGAGGACAAAGAGAGCAGCCTTCAAGACGTCGCTGAGTTTTTGGGGAGGACTCCTACTGCTGTAAAAATTAAGGTTTACAGATTGATGAGAGGCACAAATAAAGGCGGTTTGTTTTGGCGACGCTGGTCAGCTGAAGAAAAAGAAAAACTACGACAACTATATCCGATAGTACCAATGGAATCTTTGTGTGAAATATTTAAGCGAAATAAGATAGCTATTATAGGTCAAGCGAGCAGACTAGGAGTGCATAAACACAACTGTATTTTCCGTAACGAAGCAGAAATCAGAAAATTAGCCAATCAAGGTTTGACTTATCGTGAGATAGCTGAAAGGACGGGGGATACTACCAAGAATTTGAGGGAGTACACCTACCGTTATGGTATCAAAGTTCGGCATGAACCACGTAGCAAGAATCACCCTTGGATTAAAGATAGGGAAATAATGGACGCACGGAATAAGCGTTGGAGAAAGGAACATTTGGAGGAAACAGATGAAAGGAATTAAAGTAATTGATGTTGGTAGCAACCCAGAAGAAACACAATTCGGAACGTGTGAGCTTTGTTTTAGTTATGGTGTGGCAAGCAATCCGTACATGGTTTTGGAATTTCCAGATGGAACTCAGGTTACACATGACACATATTATTGGGATTGGGGAGATTATTGGGAGTACGACGTAGATAATGTTGTTGATTTCTCTGCATGGTTGAGCGAGCGGGATTTGACAGATGAAGAAGTTGAATATTTAAAAGGTGACGGCACGCATGTGTTGCTTGAATTGATAAATGAGTATAACTACCGAGAAAGTGAGGAAACAGATGAATAAGCAGGAACTTGAAAAACAAGCAGAAGCATTATATACAGATGTCAGAAGTTTTTTAGATAACACTTTTGAACTAATTGACCAAATCCACGAACCGCAGAAGGTTGTGGTGCCGAAGTTCGTGGCGGAGTGGTATGATCATGCGAAACAACAAAATTTTACGTTAAGTAGCGCACTGGAACATTGGTCAATGTCGGAAGAACTTGAAAAATGGTTTCAATATTCGTACAATCAAGAAACTTTCGCCCGTGCCTGGCTGGACAGCTACGAGGTCGAGATGGAAAAGCTGTATACGGTTGAGATACCGAATCCGAACAATAGATTTAGCGTGGTATTCTTGACTAAAGAAAAAGGGAGAGTTCACATTGGAACAGGTGCTTTCTCTGGCAACACACCAGACGACAAATGGAAAAAAGACCCAAATACCCACCTCACCGAATCCGAAATCAAACAGGATTTTGAGTGGGCGTGGGAGTGGGCTGAGCCTGTGGAGGTGGAGTGATGAGGTCGGAAAAACGTAGTTTAGCTATTAACGAAATAAAAGAAGCGCTTGAAGGTAAGTTGGTGAAGAAGATTTGCAACGGTAGAATTTGGGTAGTGAGAGATGTTAAGAAGGAGGCAGAAAATGATACCGAAGTTTAGAGCATACAACCCAGCAACGAATGATTGGTATAAACCAGAGGAAGTTTTCGTTAGTGATGGAAATATTTATCTTGATGATGATGATTTTGATGAGTTGACACAAAACAACGACGTTACCCTCATGCAATCCACTGGGCTGTTCGATGTCAACGGCCAGGAGATTTTTGAAGGAGATGTGGTTAGAATGCACTCTGGAGAATTGTTACCTGTAAGATTGCACCATGGAATGTTTGGACCTGTTTGTTATTATGTCAGCAGCGTTTTTGAGAAGGTAGGGAATATTTTTGAAAATCCTGAATTGACAGAACATCCAGACTTTAGGGAGGCAACCAATGACTAACCAAAAACTAGGCATCCTGCTGGTTGATGTGCCAGAGCCGAGATTGTTTGAGTATTATCCGCTTGTATTGGATAGACATTATAACGGAGGGACTTTCTTTCTAGATGGTTACGATGAAAAGAACTTTATGAAGGCAGTTGCCTACAAATGCACCAAAGAAGAAGCAGTAAAACACCCACAATTTAAGTGGGTAGCGTTGGAGGAATTATATGATTAAACGGCATCGTTTTAACAAACATGCACCTAAACCCGAGCCAGAACCGTATGTAGAAGGCACGTTGAAAGACCTGCGGTTGAAGCTTGGCATGACGCAGAAAGAGCTTGCGGAACTATTGGAAGTCCCTAAAACAACTATATGTCATTGGGAACGCAAACATACCAATCCACCTGATGTTATACATAAATTGCAGAAGATGCACGAAGATACTAAAGACCATATCAAAGACGATGGCATCGATATCATTAGGAAAGTAGGCTATATCAGACTTCGACTAGGGATATCGTATGACAGGCTAGCGCAATTGATAGGAGCTGGTCATGGCACGACTGTTAAAGGTTGGTTGGACGGTGCGACACCACAGATGAGATACTTAGCGGAAATCAACCGCATGTACTACGAATTAAAGAGTCAACATAAACCGAAGTCCCGAAAACATCGACCGACTTTCTGTCAGCTAAATCCACTGGACAGAACTTCATGGAAAGCGGAAATTGAAAGCCCGGTCATTGCGTGGCGATGACTTAAGGCCTCCCGATTGTCGCAGGTCGGTTGGTCATTCTGCCAAAATAAAAAAAGAAGGAGGAACTCCTTTGCGAAATAAATATACACATTATGGACCAATGGCAGTACGGTCAGCCACAGAAATATAAAACTTTACAGTCGTTGTCCCTTGTGGATTGTGGTAAAACAAGGGAAATATTGCAAATAAAGAAAGAACTTACCTAGATATTCACCGTCTGGCGCTCTATTGTGGTGTGGGTGTCAGACAATATTTTGGAGGGCAAGCATTGATTGAAAAAGAATTAAGAAAAGATCGTGATTTTTGGATTGCAGTGGCATTAGAACGCAAAGAAGAAATTGATTATTGGCAAACAATGGCTAAAAAATACGAGCAAGAAATTCAATTGTTGAAGAATCAGTCAGCGGTTAGGCAAGAAAAAAGTATCATTTCATGGAAGTAAAAAAAGCCAGCACACTTGTACTGACTGTGAGTAAAAACCTAAAACTATTATATCACAAAAGGAGTACGGCAGTGCGGTTATTTAAAGAAATAGATAAGTATTTTACGAAGAAGAACGCTTACGAAGTGCTAGAATTATACAGACGGTACGCTAGAATGGCCGGCGAGGAATACACACCAAAAGTGACTGCCACGTACTCTTTTGAACCAAAACCAAGTGGATTTACTAACAAAGCTACTGAAATCCAGGTCACAAATAGAGTTGCTGCGTGCGATGAGTTAGAAGAAATCACCAAAGCGATTAACAGAGTTATAGACCCGTACATTAGGCAGATACTGATTGAGAAGTATTGCAAGTGGCACATTAAGCAAGATAAAGCTATCTATACCGATTTAGGGTATTCTGAAAGCGAGTTTTATCGTATGCTCGAGCGTGGAGCGATTGAGTTCGCTGAGAATTACCGTGGCGGTGAGTTGCTGGTTTTTCGTAAATTTTTGGGAGACATTTGCTAGTAACTTGCAAGTGAATGAGCGTTTTTATGTAGTAAAATAGTATTATCGGATACCGAGAAGAGATATGTATTTACATTTTTCAGTCATTATTAATTGACAACCAATCTCCTTAGAAAATCGTGTGTGGTATCTGTTATGGAGAGTTGGCAGAGTTGGTCGAATGCGCCCGTTTGCTAGACGGGTGGCCGCCTACGTGCGGTCCGTGGGTTCGAATCCCACACTCTCCTTCCGGGAACATGAGCCAAGATTGGAAATTGGCAAGGGTAGCGCCCTGAGCAAGTCCGTGCGACGTCCACGGCATAACGCTATGTGCAGGTTCGATTCCTGCTGTTCCCGTTTTAAAAACTAGCGCTAAAAATAAAATAATAAATAAGGACCTTAAGACCATGTTTGCTAGTATCATGCGAGGGACTGAATATTTCACTCAGAGAGACCGCAGGAATGTGGTCTTTTTGGATTTTTGGAGGAGGTGACAAGATTGCTAAAAATTGAGTATGTGCCAATCAATAATATCTTCCCTTATTACAATAATGCCAGAAACAACGATGGGGAAGCTGTTAAAAAAGTAGCGGCTTCAATAAAAAAATTTGGTTTTCAACAACCTATTTTAGTCGATGAAAACAATGTGATAATAACGGGACATACAAGGCTCAAAGCGGCGTTTTCAATTGGTTTAAGCACAATACCTATTGCTTATGCTGACAACCTTACGGAGGAACAGGTTCGAGCGTATAGACTGGCAGATAATCGTGTAGCCGAGTATTCGAGTTGGGACAAAGACGCGCTTGCCTTAGAACTTGAGTCCTTTGAAACGATTGACATGTCAGATTTTGGTTTTGATCTATCGGATTTTGAATTAACTTCAGAAAATGAATCATCAATGAGTGAGTCCCGTGGGGGTGGAATAAATGACGAAGAACATTACAGTGAATCACATAGAGAAACTACTGTCAACCAATATAACTTGCAAGATTATGACGTAACTCGTGTCGACGGCAAATATAACATTCCATCACTTGAGCCAGTTACCTATGTACCGAGTAAGTTACAAGGTTTTAACTATATTCTTAACAAGCCAGATTATTCTGCTGGGATACACTTTTTTCTAGATGACTACCAATTCGAAAGGATTTGGCAGAGGCCAGAATTTTATATCGAAAAACTTACTGAATTTGATTGTGTCTTAACGCCGGATTTTAGTCTTTACCTAGACATGCCGATAGCTATGCAGATTTGGAATGTATACAGATCGCGTTTGATCGGACAAATCATGCAAGACTATGGCTGTACAGTTATTCCAACTGTATCTTGGTCATGTCATGAGAGTTTTGCATTTTGCTTTGATGGTTTGCCCCGAAATGCAACTCTCGCAGTATCAACTATCGGGGTTAAAAAATCTTCTGAACAGATGGCTGTATGGCGTTCTGGTATGGATACGATGATTGAGAAGTTATCGCCAAAACAGTTGATTGTTTATGGCGGTGAAGTTGAGTACGACTATAAAGACATAGAAGTTTTTTATTTTGATAACGAAACAACAAAAAGAATGAAAGAGAAAGGAACCTAGCTATGGGAGGTAGAGGAGCTAGTATCGGCGGAGGAATAAAAAGTGCAAGCCAGTGGGCGAAGGCTATAAAAGAATCTAGAAAAAACGGACCGAGTTCTTATCGCTTAAAGATGTACAAAAAATTAAAGGCAGAAGTTGAGAACGCATCGGGAGCAGCCAAAAAAAAGAGCTCAAAAAAATTTAGATAACTTTAACAAAGGAAAAAAAATATACGACGAAGCTGCAAAGAGAGGTAATGAGAAAAGACGGGCTAGACTTGATAAACAGAGAGAGGCGGCTAGAGAAGCGTGGGCCCAAACTACTACCACAACATACGAAAGATTCAAAAAAAGCCAGACAAGCAAATTCAATGACTGGTATTTTCAAGGTAGATAGTTCTCGGACGCTTACGGCGATGCAGATAATTTTTAGAATGAGGGAAGTGAGGCGATGGCAAATGGACAAAACTTAATTCCTAATAGCGAACGAACTCCGAATGAACGCCGAGAAAATGCTAAAAAAGCTGGAATTGCTTCTGGAAAGGCTAGAAGAAAAAAATCAAATCTAAAAAAAGCATTTGAGACTATTTTACAGGCGGATGTAACAAGTTCGGTTGCCAAAAAGCAATTAGAAGATTTAGGTTTTGAAGCAACAAATGAAATGGCTATTGCAATGGTCATGATGCAGAAGGCTATGAAAGGCGATGTTAGAGCTTTTGAACAGATTAGTAAACTGGTTGCTATAGATACAAAAGACCGATTGGATAAACAAGAACAACGAGAGCGCATAAAAGCTTTGCAGCTAGAAAACGAAAAGCGCGAATTATCGTTGGAGAGCAACGAACCACATGAAACTGCACTTGGTAGACTGTTAGATAAGTTAGAAGAGGAAATAAATGGGAATTGACAGACTATACCACGATAAGCAACTCAGCATCTTAAAACGGGCTTTGCGTGAAGATTGGTACATGATGATTAACCATGGGGCTGTCCGTGCAGGGAAGACTCAGCTGGATAATGATTTATTCCTGATGGAATTGCGTAGAGCCAAGAAAAACGCTAAGTCTTGCGGTGTGGATAATCCTATGTACATCCTTGGTGCTACTAGTGCTGGTACCTTGCGGACCAACATTCTGCAGGAACTATCAGAGAAGTATGGTATTGATTTCAAGTTTGATAAACATGGGAACTTCACATTGTTTGGCGTCTATGTGGTCACGACTTTCACAGGCTCTGTCGCTGGTTTGCGGGCTATTCGTGGTATGACGGCTTACGGGGCTTATATCAACGAAGCAACGCTAGCAAATAAAGAAGTATTTGACGAAATCCGCAAGCGTTGTTCTGGTTTAGGCGCTCGTATTATTTGCGATACCAACCCAGACCACCCGAATCATTGGTTGAAAAAAGATTACATAGACAAAGCAGATGACAAGAGCATTATCGCCAATCATTTTACGATATTTGATAATACATTTTTGAACCAGAGATATATCGACAATCTTATTGCAACAACACCAAGCGGAATGTTTACAGAACGCGGTATCTATGGGCGTTGGGTCAGCGGTGAGGGTGCTGTCTATCGTGATTTCAAGGAAGATATGTTAATACCTGGTAAGGATATTCCGATAGATGACATCACAATCTACTACGCTGGTGTTGACTGGGGATATGAACACCATGGGTCTATTGTTGTTTGTGGACAAACGACAGATGGTCGTGTCTATCTCTTAGAAGAACATTCGGCACAGTACCAAGAAATTGATTATTGGGTAGAGATTGCTCAAGATATCAAATCAAGGTATGGGAATATCTATTTCTATTCTGATTCTGCCCGTCCCGAGCATGTCGCCCGCTTTGAACGGGAGCATCTAAAATGCGTGAACGCAGATAAATCTGTTTTGAGCGGAATCGAACAAGTGGCTAAGCTGATGAAGCAAGGTCGCTTTTTTGTTTGTTCTGAAAAGGTTGACAAGTTCAAGGATGAAATTTATCAATATGTCTGGAATGAGAAAACAGGCGAACCAGAAAAGAAGAATGATGATGTGCTAGACGCGTTGCGGTATGCGATTTATTCGCATATGGCTAAACCTAAAGCCAAAGTCAAACGTAAGTCACTATTTGGCTTGTAGAAGGGAGCAAAATGGAAGAAACATTAGTCTATAGTCGCTCATTGTATGATGAGCAGAATTTAGATAAAGATATCATTTACAAATTGATTTTAAAACATGACCGAACCAGTAGTAAGCTCAAGAAATTAAAGGACTATTACTTAGGCAAGCACGCTATCGAGAAGCACACACGCAGAAGCAATTTGCCTAATTTCAAGACTGTTGCCAATCATGCTAAAGACATTGCAGATACGTCTACAGGTTATTTCATGGGCAATGCCATTCGCTATCCTAAGACGGATGACATGGACATCGAAGATTTACTAGAAGCTTTTGATAATGCAGATGTTGATTCGACAGACTCGGACAACGCTTTGAACATGGCAATCTATGGCCGAGCCTATGAGTACATCTATGTCAAAGAAGATGAAAATGAGCTAGTAACGCGTAGTCTAGAACCTGAGAACACCTTTATCGTCTATGATGATTCGATAGAGCAGAAACCTTTATTTGCGGTCTATTATTATCAAACAAAGGACGATGTGACGGAAGAAAGTTATTATCGAGCCCAGGTATTGACTGAAAATCTACAGTATAGTATGTCTTTGCGCGAAGAGAAGAAAGAATCCGAAGAAGGTATCCCGCATAATCTCGGAGCTCTGCCTATTATTGAATACCGGAATAATCGTTATATGGTCGGAGATTATGAGCAACAGATTAGCTTGATTGATGCCTATAACTCGCTGATGGGCAACCGCGTTAATGACAAAGAACAAGCTATCGAGTCTATTCTGGTCTTGTATGGTGCAGCACTAGCAGATACACCAGAAGAAGCGAGAGAGGCCATGGAAATATTGCGTGAAGAAGGTTTGTTGGAATTACCAAAAGACGCAAGCGCAGAGTTTTTGAAGAATGTCTTGGATGAAGCATCTGTTGAAGTACTGCGCAAGTCATTGAAAGAAGACATTTATACATTCAGCCATGTACCGAATCTGTCAGATGAGAACTTTGCAGGGAATACATCGGGGGTGAAATAGTTGCCCTCCTTGAAAGTAATTTCAAGGTAATAAACTGGGTTAAAATTGGAAGGCGCAAAACGATAATACCTAACGTATTATCGAAGCTAATCAATTACCACTGCTGACAGAAATGTCAGTAAGGTTTAACGACTAGGTGAAGTAAGCTAAGTTTAAAAGACGGCGTTCCCGTCTTTTTTATATGCAGAAACGCCCACGAAATCCAGCACCCCTTTGGGGTGAAGAGATAGTCTGAACTTATGGGAAACCATAAGAAGTAGAGGATAAAGAGCCACTACGATAACAAAAATGAGCTATGGAATTTAAGCTTTTGGGGCTTGAGATGATTACCAAGACCAAAGAGCGATATTATATCAAATCCCTACACAAGCGCATACAGATTTTTGCGAGTTATTACAACTGGTCTCAGATTTACGAAAACGCCAAGGCAATTATTCCGCAGTTTAGCCGTGGTTTGCCGAAGAATTTGTTGGAGCTTTCCCAAATCATCAGCAATCTGAAAGACAAGGTCAGTCTGCGCCAGCTTATTTCCCTCTTGCCATTCGTGGAAGACCCAGATGCAGAGATTGAAGCACTTGAAAAGGAAAAAGAGACCGCACAGGAGGAGCCAGCATTTAGCCAGAATTTACCGTATAAAGAGGATGTGACAGATGGACAATCTGAAGTATTGGGAGAAGCGGAAAGCACAGCGAATGGTTCAGGCGATGGACCAGGCAGAACAAACCGCAAAGCAACTCGACGAAATCCACAAGCTAGCAAGTAGACATATCACATCCAAGATTGATCAAATCTTTGAGAGTTACCGCAGGGACCATGGACTGACGGAAGATGAAGCTGCAAGGGTATTGGCTAATGTCAAGAACCTGTCGGATATTCGAGAGTTAAAATTAGCTTTACAGAATACAACGGACAGCGAAGAGATTCGCCAGTTGCTTATTCTGCTAGATTCGGCTCCCTACGCTTCCAGAATTGAGCGATATGAGGCTCTACAGAGGGAGGTGGATAATTTCCCTACCCAACTTTATAAAGCTGAAAATGAGGCTTCTAGAGCCTTCTATGATGAGTTCATTCCAGATGCGTATTATCACTCTGTTTTTGATTTACAACAGCAGTCGGGCGTAGCGTTTGCATTTAACAGGATTGACCTAGAGGAAATCAGAGCCATCCAACAACAACCATGGTTGGGGGCAAATTATTCTAAGAGGATTTGGGGGAATACTCAGGTCTTGGCGAATGAATTGCAAAAGCAGTTAGCGGTCAGTTTGTTAACAGGTCGGTCAGCACATGAGACCGCGGAGGCTATCAACGCACAATTCGGCAAAGGCAGTTATAATTCCCGTAGGTTGGTACGGACAGAAGCGAGTCATTTCCATGCAGAGATGGAAGCCTTAGCCTATGAAGAAGCGGAAGTGGAGCGATACAGGCTTGTGGCTGTGTTAGACTTGAGGACATCCAGCGTCTGTCGGGAACACGATGGAGAAGTTTATCGGGTCAGCGAAAGGGTGAAGGGTAAAAACTACCCGCCATTACATCCGTGGTGCAGGACAGTCACTATCGCGCTAGATGATGATGAATGGCTAGCCAAAGCAACCAGAAGCGCAAGAGACCCAGAGACGGGCAAGACTATCCAGGTGCCAGGAAATATGACTTATGAGGACTGGTATAGGAAGTATGTAGGAAAAACTACCGATTTGGTTGAAAACAGCGCACAAAAGTTGTATAATCAAGGTATGAAGAATGGTGGAGCGATCTACGGAGCTTGGAACGCCAAGAATGACCCTGATGAAATTCATCGGAAAAAGCACGCTGAACAATACTATGAGTCAGTTCGAAATCGTAGTACAGTACGTGAAGTGACTCGTATTGCAAAGCATACGGGTTTTGCTGAGCGAGATGTGCAAGCTATTTATGACCATGTTTTTGAAAACTATTACGAACTAGAAGGTGGTTCCAAGCGTTTTGACCCTGATTATGACATGGCTCAATCTTGGGACAGGCTTTTTAGTGGCAAGGGTATTCAAAAACACGATATTACCCTCCTTCATCACGAACTGATGGAGAGCAAACTTATGGCAGAGGGGATGGATTATGATACTGCTCATAAAATCACGCAGAAAAAGTATGACTACTTGAGTGAGCTGATTAAGTGGCAGATAGAGCGAGGTGATTTGTAATGATTAAACTGGAAAAAATCAAAAACTCTGGCAGTCAGGGTTACTTTTATCATCCAGAGAATACTGATGATGTTGGTATGATTGAAATTAAGGGTGATGAGGTTGTGATTGCTGTCCAGGCCAATCGAGACAAGGAACTTGGTGTGCCTTATTATGCCAATAAGGCTCGGGCTGAAGTACTACGCTTACTTAAAGCAGGCACGCTGGTTGATTCAAAAATTTTAGCTTGGTATTAAAAGATGAAGCGCTCGTGAGAGTGCTTTTCTTATACCCAAATACAGGAGGAACCCATGAACAAGCGAATTAAGAAGAAATGGTCACGAATTGAGAGATTGGAGAATAAAGTCGCTCAATTGATAGCAGAAAATATGTTATTAACGGACGCATTACGAAATCACGCTAACAATATCAATGATTTGTATGACATTGTTAAATTAAACGCCCAGGCTACGAATTCAAGGTTTGACAAAATCGAGAAGCAAGTGGCCAACAGCCCTACCAAGAAACCATTTTGGAAACGTTGAGGAGGTGGTCCGACATCTTGACAGCAGGAAAGACTGCTCGAAAATACTTTAAATTACTCAAAACTGGTCGAAATCGACTAGTTTTCTTTTTGCCCAAAACATGCTTACGGCACTAAACTGTGCAAGATATTACAGTCCGACAGGACTTTAAACAAGGAGGGCCTTTATGGCAGATTTAGTTGAAAATGGTGTAGTTGATGGAGTTTCTCAAGAGGAAGTCGACACTCAGGAGAAGACAAAAACAGAGGCTACAGCAGAAAAGACGTACACCCAAGCGGAAGTCACTGAGATGATTCAACAAAATGTGAATCGTGCAGTTGCTAAGGCTCACAAAGACGCTGAGGAACAGTTTCAAAACAAACAAGATGAAGCTAAGAAATTAGCCAAGATGAACGCCGAAGACAAGCAGAAGTACCAGCTTGACAAGCGTGAACAGGACCTTGCTGACCGTGAGGCAGAAATCACACGCAGAGAGCTAACTGCAGAAGCTAAGACGATTTTAAGCGAGCGCGGCTTACCAATCGAACTGGTCGACGTGGTTAATCTTGCTGACGCTGACAGTGTACGCGATTCCATCGATGCCATCCAAAAGACTTGGGAAGCAGCAGTCTTGAAAGGTGTTGCTGACAAGACCAAAGGTAGTGCGCCGATGAAGAAAGCACCAGCGCAAACTGGTGAAATCACAAAAGAACAATTCAATCGCATGGGCGTGCGTAGTCGGAATGAACTTTTTGAGCGTGACCCAGAATTATATAGAAAGTTACGAGGATAATAAAATATGGCAACAGGAATGACAACAACCACACAGATGATTAACCCCGAAGTTATGGCAGATATGGTATCTTACAAACTGCCTAAACTTATCAAATTTACACCGCTTGCGTTTGTAGAAACGGCATTGGTAGGTGTCCCAGGGGATACTTTGACAGTACCTAAATGGACGTATTCTGGCGATGCTACTGAAATCACAGAAGGCCAGGCTATTCCAATCGACCAACTTGGGACAGATAAGACCACAATGACTATCAAACAAGCTGGTAAAGCTATTGAAATCACAGATAAGGCAGCGTTGGTAGGCCATGGCGATGTGTACAGCGAAGGCGCGAACCAAATTGCTCTAGCTATCGCGAATAAGGTAGATAATGACCTGGTCGCAGTCGCAAAAACTGCAACTCAATTCATTGCAGAAGCTCCTACGACAGTTGATGCTATCGACAAAGCGCTGACAATTTTTTCAGATGAAGAGGATTGTCGCTATGTCGCTCTTGTCAATCCTAAAGACGCAATCAAGTTGCGTGCAGATGCAGGTAAAACTTGGTTGAAAGGTTCTGAAATTGGAGCAGATGTCGTTGTTTCAGGGACTTTTGGCGAAGTTTCGGGAGTACAAATTGTCCGCACTAACAAGGTTGAAGAAAGCAAAGGCTTTCTTGTTAAAGTATCTCCGCTCCAAACAGATATGGACGATGATGCGAAATATGGTGCTTTTGTAATTAATCTTAAGCGAAATGTGCAAATCGAAAGCGACCGTGACATCTTGAAGAAAACAACAGTTTATTCAGGAGATGAGTACTACGGCGTTTATTTGTACGACGACACCAAAGTTGTGAAATTTGGAGGAAATTCGTAATGGGGATGTTGTTGCGTCGTCACCGTGAAGAACAAACGGAGCGGAATCTGTCAGAGATGACAACCAAAGAATTGCAAGCCTTGGCTAAGGAGAAGCAAATCAAAGGTTACACTACCATGACCAAGGAAGAATTGAAGGAGGCTCTAAATGCGCTTTAAAGTTGTAAAAGAGTTTACAGACGATGAACTTGGTTTTATCTATCGTGTTAACGATGTCATCGAACTAACCAAGGAACGCCATGACCAAATGAAGAAAAATGCTAAATTGCAAGACGTGAATTTGGCTGATTACATTGAAGAAATCAAGACCAAAGGAGCAGAAGCTCCTGCAAAATAGGGGGCGGATATGCTAGAAGATTTGAAAATTTTGACAGGCGAGAGCGATTATAGAATCCTCTCGTCTTTGCTTTTGAGGGCAAAAAATATCATTTTGACCGAAACGAACCGCAGTCAGCTTACACCAGCACTTGAGGGTATGCAGCTGGAAGTGGCACTTGAATTGCATAATCGTCAAGGAAGCGAAGGCGAAACATCACGAAGCGAAGGGGGCGTGTCTGTGTCCTATAAAGACGGGCTGTCTGATACTATTTTGAATGGTATCCGAAGTCATAGACTCGCAAGGGTGGCAGGTCGTGCGTTTGAAGCGAAACCGACTGAAACCGTATTTGATCCGTAAAGCTGTTGTTGTAACAAGCGATGAGGGTATCAAGAAAGCTATTTACAGCGATGTTGCTACTGAAATTCGTGCTGAGATATGGCCTGCTAGCGGTCGTTTACAAGCTGAGATATATGGCCAGAGACTAGCTTATATCCTGAATTGCTTGGTAGACCGTGAAACACTTGTCGATGAAGGTGACGGATTTTGTATCAATAGCGACAAAGTAACCCATAAAGTTATATCCATTAAGCGATATACAAATCATCAAGTCTTGGAGTTGGAACAATGTCGCGTTTGATTGGTGCTGATAGGTTAATCGCAAAATTAAGGCGACTATCAGGACAGCAACAGACCGAAATCATGGCAAAAGCTGTCCACAACAGCGCTAAAAACGTTGTCCAGGCAGACGCCATATTACGTGCCCCTGCTAATAATGACGATTTGAGAATAGGGATAAAAGTTAGGATGTCAAAATCTGGCAATCCAAGAGCTGAGATAGTGAGCACATCAGACCACGGTGGATTTGTCGAATTTGGTACAGGTCCAAAAGGCGCTGCAAACCATGCAGGGATTTCGCCGAATGTTAATGTATCTTATCGCAGCACCCCTTGGTATGTCCATGAGTCCCAGATTGATGTTGGCCCTTATCGTTTTCAAAAGATTGGCGAGTTTTACAAGATGTTTGGGCAGGTTGCTCAGCCGTATCTTTATCCAGCCCTCAAGGATAATGAAGAGCGAGTCACGAAGAACATCAATAGATTTGTCAAACGTAAGTTAATTGAAGAGGTCAGCAAATGATAAATATTAAGCCCATCATTTACAAGAAATTGAAAGAGGTTGCGGATAATGTGACAGATACTTATCCGCAAGATTGGGAGAATTTCCCGGTTATCATCTACTTAGAAGAGGAAAACAAGCCTTACGAGATTACAGATGATACAGAACAGATGTCTTATTTGCGCTACAAGGTCGATATTTTCCACAATGATAGCACGTCAGAATTAGCGGTAGCGATTGATGCGATTTTTGCATCCCTCGGGCTAAAACGTACATCCAGCGTGAATACACCCGACCCAACGCACTTACGACACAAAGTCATGCGATTTGAAGGGATTTTAGATCTAAACTCCCGCATCGTTTACCAATACAGAATGGAAGGATAAAACATGTTAGCAAACGGAATTAAATTGAAAATGAGCGAGACCAAGGGGTCTGGCTATACAGTTATCGAGGGCTTGAAAGAAGTTCCAGAACTTGGAATTGATCCTGAGAAAGTTGAGAATACGACCCTTGCGGATACCATTAAGCAGTATGAATTTGGTATTGGTGACGCTGGCGAATTGGAATATAAATTCAAGTATGAGAATTCCAAAACAACTTCTAGTTATCGCACTTTGCGCAAGTTGTCTGATTCAAAAGCTATTCGTCACTTTGAACAAGAGTACCCAGACGGGACTACTGTTCGCTTCTCAGCTCAGATTGCGGTCAAACTAGGTGGCGGCGGTGTCAACTCTGCCATTGAATTTACACTGAAATTGGCTCTGCAGTCAGATCTAGAATTTACAGACCCAGTAGCGCTTTAAGGAGGTATAGATGTCAACACGTAAACCATATATCATTTGGACAGTCAAGGGAACAGACTATAAATTGCGTCTTAGCACTCGCCAAGCCTGTGAGGTTGAAGAAAAATTGGGTGTTAATTTGCTCAAAATCTTTATGCCACAACCAGGCGAGCAGTTTAATCTACCACCTTTGAAGGTCATGTTGTTGGTTGTTCAAGGTGCTTTGCAGAAGTTCCATCATGGTATCAAGTTGGATGATGTCTATGACTTGTTCGATGATTACATTGATGAAGGTTATGGACAAACTGAATTGATGACTGATATCATCGTACCTTTGTTCGAAGTATCGGGTTTTATTCCACGGAACAAGGAGAAGGAAGATCCGACGTTGACAGTAGTCGAGTAGGTTCTGGTCCTTGTTCGGTCGCAGAATTGATTAGCGGGTTTTATCCAACCGCATTAGATGCAGGGATAGACCCGTTTTCTTTTTGGGAATACACTCTTTTGGAATTGAAAGAGTTGGTTGAGAGTTACAACAGGCAACAATTCCAGAAGCAGAAGGAAATAGCTTCTCATCACTTTATTCAATCGCAGATGATAGCTCGCTTTGTTTCTCTGATGTTTCAGGAAAAAGGTGAGGCGCCAGACATTTGGGAGTTCTATCCTACTTTATTTGAAGAGGATAGGGTTCAGATTGAACAAGCTCGCATTGAGCGTGATTTGAAAATCCATCAGGAGCAGATGAGAGCTTACGCAGAGAGAATGAGAGGAAGGTTTACAACTTCCGAATAAGATAACATAGGAAGGAGGGGAACTATGGCTGTTACCTTAGAAGAGTTGAGAGTTATTGTTGAAGGTGAGATAGCACCGTTTCAGAAGAAGATGAAGCAATTGGAATCTCAGATGAAACAGACTCAAAACAAGATTGAGAACAGCACAAAAGGGCTGAGGACTGGAGTTACTAAGCAGGCGAACGGTATCGCTTCGGCATTGGCTGGTTTAGGGAAAATCGCTGCTTTGGCTTACCTAGGACGAAAGATGGTTCAGTTGGGCATGTACTCTACCCAGATGGCCCTTGAAGTCAGTGCTTCGGTCAATCAAATCAAACGACAGATGGGCGAAAGTTCCCAAGCATTTTTAAAATGGATTGATAACAACGCCAACGCTATGAACATGAGCGTCGGCGAGGCTACCAAGTATGGAGCGGTTTATTCTAACTTATTTTCCAACTTCATCAAGGATTCCAACAAACTAAGTGCTTACACAGGCAAAATGTTGCAGACATCAGCCGTTATTGCCCAAGGTACCGGGCGAACTATGACAGACGTTATGGAACGCATTCGGTCAGGTTTATTGGGGAACACAGAAGCGATTGAAGACCTTGGAATTCAAGTTGGTGTCGCCATGATTGAGTCCACAAACGCATTTAAGAGATTTGCGAATGGACAATCTTGGCAACAATTGGATTACAATACCCAGCAACAAATCCGCTTGATGGCGATTTTGGAGCAAGCGACAGCCAAGTACGGCGATACTCTTCAGCAGACTGTGAATGGGCGTATTAGCTTGTTTAAATCGTTATTGAGTGATGCAGCATTAAACATCGGTAATGCTATGTTGCCGATTATCAACGCTATGATGCCTGTACTTAATTCCTTTGCCATGGTTCTGAAAAATGTCACTGCCAAGCTCGCTGAGTTTATTGGTTTGATGTTCAACAAAAAGGCTAAGGTGAAAAACGGCAGTGCTTTGGGCAATGTCGCCCAAGGAGCGCAAAAAGCCAACGACGCCGTTGGTGATTTGGGTGACGCAATGGGTGGTGTCGATGATGCTTCCGGAGGCACCGCAGGCAATCTAGACGATACTGCCAAATCAGCTAAGAAGGCAGCAAAGGAGCTGATGGGATTAGCTGGTTTTGATGAAATTACTACCCTTAATCTGAACAAAGATGATGGTTCGGATGGTGCTGGATCTGGCTCCGGAAGCCCTGGTGGCGGCGGAGGCGGAGGAAGAGGCGGAAAAGGTGG
Source organism: Streptococcus suis (assembly GCF_002964575.1). Taxonomy (GTDB): domain Bacteria; phylum Bacillota; class Bacilli; order Lactobacillales; family Streptococcaceae; genus Streptococcus; species Streptococcus suis_R. The sequence goes on from NZ_POQQ01000041.1 coordinate 39,077, forward strand.
TAAAGGTGGCGGAGGTCCTGCTGATATCTTGCCTGAAATCGCTCTTGAAGACATGGACACCCAATTCAAAAGTATTTTTGATGGGTGGGACAAAGTGTTAAAACCTCTTTTTGATTATTTGTCTAAATTATCCAATCTCTTTAAAGACGGCTTTAACATGTCGTTCAGAGCTGATAGTCTTGACCGCTTTAAAACTGCTCTAGCAGGTATCTGGCAATCTCTGAAAGATATTTTTGCTGATGGCACTGTATTGCAAGCAGCTGCAAGGTTCGGAGAGAAGTTAGCATTTGCTTTAGGTCAAGTCACAGGCGCCGTAGCCAACATCATCATGGGGATTGCGGTATTTATCGCCGAAAGTTTAAATAAATCACTAAACGAAACCAAACTGGATATAAAAGGTTGGCTGATACGTCAGTTCGATATAGCAGGCGATGCAGTCGCAAGCATTGGAAATATCGCTCAAATGCTCGGTCAAACGTTTTATGACGTATTTACAAGTGCAGCTGCGACAAATATCGGTGCAGATATTCTTTCAGCGATAACCTATGGGACAATGGGGATTGTTGAACTTGGTTTGAAATTAGGGCGCGATATACTAAGCGGTATAGAACAAGCGCTAGTTGATAACCAAGATAAAATAACTACCGCTTTAAATGGATTGCTTTCTGCCTTTGAGCCTACTTTCGAATCTATCAAAAAACTATTCAAAAATACGTTTGAAGGATTAAACCAGACCTACGATGAGCATGTAAAACCGTTCTTTGATTCATTTACTGAGGGTTTCAGTTCTATCTTCGGAACCTTAATAGATAGCTGGAACAACGATGTTCAACCGGTGTTAGATGGTATCGGAGAGAAGTTTGCTGGATTATTTGACAATCATATCCAACCGTTTGTTAATAACTTTTTATATGCATTCGGTCAGATTGTGGATATTCTAAAATTGGTATGGGAAGCTATCTTAGTACCGCTATTCGATTGGATTGCTGCTAATATTTTGCCAGTCCTTGTTCCGACATTCCAAATGCTAGCCGATTGGTTTGTACAGGCTTGGGCAGTTGTTTTTGATGTTTTAGGCGCTGTTTTAAAAATATTAGGCGGAATCATCGAGTTTCTGGTGGGTGTATTCACTGGCGATTGGGAAAAGGCTTGGAACGGAATTGTTCAAATCGCAGAAGGAATTTGGGAATTATTAGCTTCCATCTTCAAGTTCGTTTGGGATGCTATTTTGTCCTTCTTGAAAGGTGTTTGGGATACCATTATTGCTATTTTACAGGCTGGGTGGGATGCTATTGTACGTATCTTCCAAGGTCTAGGCCAATGGTTTACTGCAAGATGGAAAGAAGTAGAAAATACATTTTCTAATGTCGGTCAATGGTTCAGTCAGAAGTTTTCCGAGGCATGGAATGGTATTACAAACGCCTTCAGCAACGTAGCAGGCTTCTTCCGTGGCATTTATGATAACATCGTTAGCTGGTTCAGTAACATTGGTAGTGCAGTAGCGACCGCCGTTTCTGGTGCGTTTAAGTCTGGGATGAATGGCGCAATCGCAACAGTTGAAAATGTTGTTAACAGCTTTATCGGTATGATAAATGGCGCAATCGGTTTGATTAATAAAATACCTGGTGTTAGTATCGGACGTATTGGTTATGTGAATCTTCCACGCTTGGCCCGTGGTGGTATCGTGGACAGTCCGACTGTTGCCATGATTGGTGAAGCTGGTAAAGAGGTAGTTATGCCATTAGAAAATACAGGTTTCTTGCAAACTATGGGTCGTGTCGTCGGTGGTGCGGTAGTCAATGCTTTGGGTGGTGGATTACCACAATCATCTGGATTGCCGAATGGTGACATCGTTATCAATATCGGTAGCAGAGAATTCGGTCGTTTTGCGATTGAAGAGATAAACAAAGCGCAAGCCCAAGCTGGCGAACTGTTACTAAACATTTAGGAGGATAATATGAGTCAATTGATTATCAATGGAGCTACGGTCGTACCTCCTAAATCTTTTCAAGTATCTGTCAATGATGTGGATGGAGAAACAGGCCGAAACGCTAATGGCGATATGGTAAGGGACAGGATTACAACCAAGCGCAAATTAGAATGCGAATGGGGTATGTTGACACAGGCTGAGATGGCACACATACAGAACGCTGTCCAGCCTGTTTTCTTTGAAGTATCCTATCCAGACCCTATCCTTGGGCAAACGTCAAAAACCTTTTACGTCGGCGACAGGACCGCGCCAGCGTATACATTTACAGAAAAATTCAAACCCTGGAGCGGTTTAAAATTTAGTTTAATAGAGAGGTAAGGTGGTTCACACGGTAACATTTAACCAAGCTATGTTAGCTAAAGATAGGGTGTTTGCTATTCGTGCAGGCACCTATACTTCTAGCGACATCAAAGAAGCTAGTTTTAATTATGGATATATCAGCGGTGACACCTTTAAACCAGGCGGTACCGTTGCTGGTTCGGCTAAATTGACCTTTACATCTATCATTACTACTTTTAACAAGTTGGATAAGATATACCCAGAAATCGGGCTTCTGGTGGGCGATAGTTATGAATGGGTCGCCATGGGTGAGTATTTTGTCAATGATATCAGTATTGACCGCAACAGGAATACCACTGAACTAGACTTAATGGATGGCATGTTTAAGTTGAACCAACCATATATTTCTGATCTGACTTACCCAGCACAGATTCGGGATGTTATTCGCGAGATTTGTGTAAAGACTGGAGTAGAGCTAGAGACAGACAATCTTGGTTTGAGAGCCATTCAGAGACATATCGAAGCCAAAGCGGATAAAAAAGACATTACTTTTCGCGAAGTGTTAAGTCAGGCGATTCAATTGCTTGGCTTTTCTGCTTTTTTCAACCGCAGAGGAAAGTTGGAAATCCGCGGTTTGACAGATTCAAGAATTACTGTCACGGCTGATAATTATTTTTTGCACGGTCTAACCAAGAGTGAAATTCAGTACCAAATAGCGGGTATTACCTGCAAGAAAGACAAGGAAACCCTGACAGTCGGATTGCGGACGGGGCGGTCTTTGGAGCTCGAAAATAGTTTCATGAACCAAAATCTATTGGATGATTTGTACTATGATTTGAAAGAAATCAAGTACTACCCGTTTTCACTTGATTGGCAAGGGCATTTGAAGTTAGATGTCGGTCAGTGGGTAACTCTCAAGACAAATAAAAACGAGACTTACAAAGTCCCTGTATTGAGTCAATCTTTTAATTTCAAAGGTGGTCTAAAATCCAAGATTAGTGCAGATAGTAAGGCTGGGAATGACACTCAGTACAGCTATAAAGGTTTCTTAACCAAGCAGATTGAGCAGATGTCTACTCAAATCGATGCAGAAATTCAACAACAACTTGAGTATGCCAATGCGGAATTTGACCGAAAGGCAGAAGAGTACAAAAAGGAATTAGACGACGACCTCGAAAAGTCAAAGGCAGCCGCAGAGCTGTATGCAGATAACATCAAGCAAGAAATTGCTGGCCGTGTAGAGGAGTTGGACAGGCAATTCCAGACTAACCAACAAGAGCAGGACAGGCAAATTGAAGAGAGCTTGCGTAGAGCTGGTGCTTCGACGGATTTGGCTAATGCAGCGAAAACAATTGCTGAAAGCACACAAGCAAATGTAGAACAGACACGGTCTACGTTGACAAATTTGGTGAATCAATCTACTGCCAAAGTCAATCAGATGGAACAGTCGGTGGGGACAATTCGGACTGATGTTGCGTCGCAAGCTAGGACTTTATTGGCACAGGCGCAGGCTCAGACGGATCTAACCAATCGTGTGACCACAGTTGAAAACCTGGCAGATGGGACGAGGTCAACAGTCTCAGAGCTGTCGCGAACCATGAATGAGGCTACTCAAAATATTGCTAGCGTGACCAATAGGACGCGGACAGTTGAAGATAGCCTAAGTCAAACGAGAACCCAATATGAGGCTCTATCGCAGACCGTAAATAGTCAGACAGGGCAGATTGATAGTATCAATCGTAAGACTGCTGACTTGCAGAGCGGGATTGATGGGGTTCGGGAGCGGTTTGAAAGTATTCAGATTGGCGGAACTAATCTATTAAGTTTATCAAAAGCTGTCAAAGGTTTTTATAAATCTAAAAAAGGCGAAAATATACCTTCCGCACCCTATGCATACGGTGTTCCAATCGCTGTTGACGATAAAGCCAGGTATGTATTACAAGCTTGGTCGAAGTCAATTAATAATTTTAGTTGGATTGGTGCGATTCAGTTAAATAATGAAGGTCAAACGATTGATAATAGTTATCTTTCTATTTACCCAAATAAAACATCGCTATATTTTAAACGGGATATTTCCATTCTACCCAATGCTAAATATATCCAATTCAGTTTTAGTAATGATGTTTTTGGAGATGATCCAAACCTGAAAATTCAATTTGAAAAAGGGTCGCTTCCCACCGATTATAAAACAGCTGAAGAAGACCAGCAATCCTACGCAGATACTAAAATCGCTGAATACAGGAACACAGTTGATGGCCAGTTTGTGAACCTACAAACTCAAGTAAACGGTAAGGCGGACCAGACCGACTTCCAACGTGTCCAGACGACATCCCAACTCTACGAAAGAATCATTGGATCTACTGAAGATGCAGTCAGAGAAAAAGTGGCTCGTATGGTCATGGCTGACAGCTTGTTTCAAACGGAAGTTAAGGATACTATCAGGGGTACAGCTACACAAGTAAGCCAACTTGCAGGTTCCTGGGCAGTGCAAAATCTGACAAGTGCTGGCACGGTGCTTAATCAGCTCAATTTAAACAAGGACGGGTCTGTTAAGATTGATGGTAAGTTGGTACATATTACTGGCCAGACGGTTATAGATGATGCAGCTATTGCATCCGCCAAAATTGCTAGTCTAGACGCTGGTAAGATTACGAGCGGCTATATTAGCGGAGAACGCTTCAGAGCGAACAGTATTACTGCCGAAAAATTGAAAGTTGATAAAGCTCTTTTTGATAAACTCGCTGCTGATGTAGCTAATGTTAAAAACTTCTTTGCAAATAGTGTTGTGGCAACAAGTCTTCAAACAGTAACCCTATCCGCTACGCAGATACAGAGCGGTGTTTTAAAATCTTTAAACGAACGAACAACCTTTGATTTACTTACTGGCAAACTAACATTTAAAAATGGTAGTCCATCTATCGAATTTAACAGTGATAAATCTGCTATTCGTCGTGTAACTGATGGACAGTCACAGTTTATTAAATTTGCGTCGAAGGACGGTGGTACCTATACAACCATTGGGGCTAGCCGTGTTGCTTTGGATGAATTTATTGGCACTGCGACATTTACTGGTATCCAAATCCAGTCCCGTTCGGATGATAGAGGCGGTCTTATAGATAAAATCTATGCATATGCTGATGAATTCGTTGTAGATGGCGGTGGCGGACAACCAGATGGATTTGTTTTTAAAAATAGAATGGCTTTCTATCCACAATCATCCGGCATGCTCAATTTAGGTCGATTAAGCAATCGATGGAATAATGTGTACGCATTTGATTACTATGTAGGTCAAAACGCAGTCAGCTTAAGAACATTTTTAGATGCTGTCCGAGCATGTTTCCAACAAATCGGACACGGAGGCATGACGCCAGATACGTATAAACTAATTAAAGATAATCTTACAAACGTATTTAATAGAATCCAATAGGAGAAACATATGCAACAAGAATACATTGAACACGCTTTGCGGATGTCTTTAGAGGACACTTCCAAACGTTTGACCGAAGAGATGACGGTAAAGAACATCTTATCTTTGCAGCTGGCAACAGCGAGGGAATACATCGCCGAATTAGAAGCGAAAAATAAAGAACTGACTCAGCAACTGGACGAAGCTACAAAACCAGCAGAAATCATTGAAGGAGAATAAACATGGCACTTGAAATTAAGAAAATGACCACCTTGGTCGGTAATTTGAAAATTGGCGAAGAAATCGCTAAGACTTACAATGTAAACATTGACGAAAATGGAGTTTCTACCGTTTCTGAATGGGTACAAAATCCGACTCTCTATAGTAGCAACCGCCTGGAAATGCGCAAGCAAGAAGCAGCATTTAGAGAAAAACGCTACGAGATTGAAGATGCTATCCTTGCCGAGTTGGCAAGCGCGGAAGCCTAATCATGGAACATGAACCAAACCTTATCATCCAAATCTTAACAGCTATCACGCCGATTGCGGGTCCATTTTTGACCACAGTCGGCGGTATTGTGATAGCTAAGATAGGGTCAAATGCAAAAAATGAGTTGACCACCATCAATGCTCGTTTGACAACCTTGCAAAAAGTCGCAGACGATAATCAGACAGATTTAAAAGATGTCAAAAATGAGATGGACAGTCTTAAAAGCAGCAGTCGAAGCAGTCGGCGCTATACGCTTTACAAGGATTTGGACACAGCCATTGAACGTGGTTGGACCACACTTGAGGAGCGTAGGGAGATTGCTAAGCTCTTTGAGAGTTACAAGGTTTTGGGTGGTAATGGAGAGATTGAGACCATGTACGGCATTTATTGCGAATTACCGCTAGAAAAGGAGTAGATTATGAATAAAATCAACTGGGGAGTACGTTTACGCAATAGTACTTTTTGGTGGACCTTGGTACCGTTAGGCGTGTTATTGATGCAACAACTGGGGTTTAACTGGGTACCTGAAAATTGGGAGGCTATCTTTGGCACTGTCATGTCTATTTTGACGGTTGTTGGAATCATCAACGACCCGACGACGGCAGGAGTGGCAGATAGCCAGCAGGCCTTGCATTATCATAGACCAAAGGTGGATAGACATGGAAAAGCTTAAATTAGTCATCTGTATAGTGGCTTTGGTGGTGCTTGCGCCCCTTGCTTTTGTACTTAGTCCGTTTTTGGATAGAAAGGATCTAGCACATGACAACAGCGAATGAAGCCGTTACATTTGTCACCGACCTGGCAGACCGTGGTGCTGGTGTGAATTATGACGGGGCTTACGGCATGCAGTGCGTGGATTTGCCTAACTGGATTTGTGGAAAATTCTTTGGCAAACCCTTGTGGGGCAATGCTATTGATTTATTGACCTCAGCCCAGCAACATGGTTTTGAGGTTCACCGCTTACCAACATCAGCCCGTCCTAAACCTGGTGCAATCTTTGTCAAAGATTATGTAGCAAGGGATGGGGTCAATTATGGTCACACTGGTGTGATTATCAGTGTGGATGGGGATATTGCCCAGACTGTGGAGCAAAATTTGGCAGGAAACCTCTATGTAGGTAGCCCTGCCCAATATACTAGCCAACGAATCAGCCGGTTGGTGGGATGGTTTTACCCACCGTATGAAGAGGAAGCGCAACAACCAGAAGAAAAGAAAGTAGAGGAACAAGATATGTTTACAATTTCAGCACCAGGACGTGGAATCGCCTTAGTAGCAGGCGGTACATTTTACGCATTGCTTGACGCAAAAGACCCTGTCGCATTTTGGGACAAGGGTGTGCCACATATGCAAATCTCACAGGCGACATTTGACAACTTCCAACACAAGTCTAATTTGGATCGCTTGGATGATGAGACAGTTAACAAACTAATCAAAGGTCTAAAATAAGGCCTTTTTGGAGGTCCTATGGCTAATAAAACAACATTATCATGGGTCAATGGTTCAATTGTCAAGCAAGGCGACACCTCATCTGTCTTTAAGCTCAAGTTAAAAACGGATGATAAAATGCGCCTAAACGGGCCCGCAAGGGTCCAGCTCATCCATAGTTCCAAGGGTATGACGGAGTTTGAAGCAGAAGTGGCGGACAATGTGGTCAGCTTCCGTTTAGAAAAAGCCCTACCTGTTGGGAGTTATGTGGTGGAGGTAGAGCATGCGGGCTATGTTTTTCCGTCGACTGATTCAGCTATTCTGACGGTCAATGAAAATCTTGGCGAGTATGTTTCGGGCAAGGCAATTGAGCTCTATGGCTTAAAAGGCATTGTCAAAGAGTATGTAGAGCAAGAGCAGGACATTCCTGACTTGCTTATGTTTTATAATATCGGGAAGGTGTAAACAATGAATACAAGTAAATTAACACAGTTTGCTACGGCTGTGGGGACAGATATCAAGGCTATCAATGCCCAACTGGCGACTAAGGCGACACAGGAAAGTGTCACCCAGGCGATTGCTGAATTCAAGACCGCTATCAAATCGGAAATCCTTGGGGAAGGTGTGCCAGAGCAGTTGGACACGCTCAAGGAGCTGGCAGATGCCATTAAAAATATGAATAGCAGTGCTGAGAGTGCTATCGTTGAAAAATTGGCGAACCATGGGAACCAGTTGGACAATATTGCCAATCTTGATCTGGTTGCCACTTACACAGCCGCAAAGGTTTAGGAGTAGATTATGAATAATCTTACTCAATTTGCGGAGGCTGTAGGTGCAGACATTAAGGCTATCAATGCCGAACTGAGTAAGCCCACAGCCCGCTTCCTTGTCGGTCCTGGGCGCCCTGACAAGCCAGAAACGACCACTGGGGTTATTACAGGCTCCGAGATTGCTGGCACGGTCTATCTGTCCACTGATGGCGCAGATAGCGGTGCTTGGGAGTGGCGCAAGCGGGGGACTGCTTGGGTTGTTTCAAATGCTGATACTGGATGGCGTAAAATTACTACTCCAGGGCTGACGGCTGGCTACTTGACTATCAGGAGAATAAACAACCAGTGCTTCATTAACGCAACTGGTGGACGGTGGGGGACTGTAACCCTACTCCGTCCGGAGAATAATACGGATGGCTACCGATTTTCCAACGGCTCTTTGCGCTTACTAAAAGTAGGAGAAGTGCCGGTCGGTTTCCGTAGTTCCGTGTCACTCTTTCTGCCTATTGCCCACGATGGTAAAGTCTTAGATGGTACTTTGTATTTGGCTGGAACTGGAGATAGTAACTGGCTTGGAATACACAACTACAAGGATACCATGCAGTCATCCGGTGCAGTCATGCGCTTGCCGATGTTGACATATATAAGCGACGAAGCTTGGCCAGAGGTTTTGCCAGGTACAAAGATGTAAGAAAAGCCCTCAGCGATTGCTGGGGGCGTTTTTTGTTTGCTCAAAATAGTCTCAAGATAATCTCAAGATAGGATGGAACCGCACATTAATTCGCACATGGAATTTATTTGGAAAATAGACAAACGCAGTCGTACCAATGGTTTACACGATTTTTATTCGTACATAGAAAATAAACATCATGTGTATTATTGACAAAATCGCAAATTTGACAATAATGGTTGCGAGATTTGATTTCTATTTGCTCAAAATGGGCAAAATGACGTTTTTGCGGACATAAAAAAGACCTTGTCCAGAGGTCGGGGAATAGTCGGGGAGTTGTAACTATAAACAGCTATATAATAAGTAAAAAAACTATCATAACGATAGTCTTTTTTAATAGACAGGAACCTCTACAATTCGGCTGTCAGCCTTCTCAGCATGGACTTTACCATGGTAAAATTCTGTCAGACTTGCCAAGGTTTGTTCTAAGCATTCATTATCTACAAAAACCATGGTTGTAACCTCGGTCGTGAACTGGGTATCGAATTCTTCCAAACCTTGCTCCGCTCGCCAATTAGCAAACTCTTGGTATTGGGCATAGGACATGGTGATGGAGATTCCCTCTTGTTCCTTGACTTCCACAACACCGATTTCCTTGACTGCATTAGCAACGGCTCCAGCGTAAGCACGGATTAAACCACCAGCACCCAGTTTGATGCCGCCAAAATAGCGAGTAACCACCGTTGCGACATTGGTCAGTTCGTGATTTTCTAAAACCGTCAGCATTGGCACACCAGCAGTTCCAGACGGCTCTCCATCATCTGAAGAACGCTTGATTTCCATATTTTCTCCGAGGACAAAAGCAGAGCAGTTATGGGTGGCCTTGTAATGTTCTTTCTTGATTTTGTTGATAAAGTCGCGAGCTTCCTCTTCGCTAGTCACTCGTTTCATAAAACAGATAAAGCGTGATTTCTTTATCTCTTCCTCAACAATACCGTCTTCTTTAATCGTCTTAAATTCTTTCATAACCAAATTGTACTAATTTTTTTCAAAACTGACAAGAAATTCCGAATAAATAAGTGATGAAAGAATTAGAAGATTACTATGGAAGACTTTTTACCAAGTATCAGTTGACAGCAGAAGAAAGAGAAAAGGCAGTTTCAATACCCAGTGTTGTTGAAAAGAATGCCTGCTTTCGATGTGGAACAGTGTTTGAAGAAGAAAACAAGTTGCCAAATGATGCAACTTACTGTAGAGCCTGCTTGCTTTTGGGCAGGGTCCGATCAGATGAAAGACTCTACCATTTTCCACAACAAGAATTTCCTGTAAATTCTTGTTTGAAATGGAAGGGGACATTAACCGATTGGCAAGCAGGGATTTCTGACGGCTTGCTAGCAAATGTTGAAAAAAGACAAGCGACCTTGGTTCATGCCGTAACGGGTGCTGGCAAGACAGAAATGATTTACCACACGGTTGCCTCTGTGATTGACAAAGGTGGGGCAGTCTGTCTGGCCAGTCCACGAATTGATGTCTGCATCGAACTCTATAAGCGACTGCAAAATGACTTTTCAGTCCCCATTAGTCTCTTACACGGAGAGTCCGAACCCTATTTCCGAACGCCTCTCGTTGTTGCAACGACACATCAGTTGTTAAAATTTTATCAGGCCTTTGATTTGGTTTTGATTGATGAAGTAGACGCCTTCCCCTACGCAGACAACCCCATGCTTTATCGAGCGGCAGATAATGCGGCCAAGGAAGACGGTGTTCAAGTATTTTTGACAGCAACATCAACAGATGAATTGGATAAAAAAGTCAAAACAGGCAAACTAAAACGCCTCAGCCTACCCAGACGTTTTCATGGAAATCCACTTGTTGTGCCGCAAAAGGTTTGGTTTTCCAAGTTTGATGCCAACCTAAAGCAAAATAAACTGGTCCCCAAACTTACGAAGGCGATCCAAGAACAGAGAAAATCAGGCTTTCCCTTGCTCATTTTTGTACCAGAAATTTCCAAAGGTCAAGATTTTGCTAAGATAATGGAAAAAACATTTCCAGATGAAACAATTGGCTTTGTATCCAGTCAAACTGAAAATCGTCTTGAAATAGTAGAAGGCTTTCGCAATAAAGACGTTACAATCCTAATTTCTACCACCATTCTAGAACGTGGGGTAACCTTCCCTGGTGTTGATGTCATCGTTGTCCAAGCTAATCATTACCTCTACACCTCATCCAGTCTTGTGCAGATTGCAGGTCGAGTCGGCAGGAGTATGGATCGTCCGACTGGCCTACTCCAGTTTTTCCACGAGGGGTCTACCCGTTCCATTGAAAAGGCCATTGCTGAAATCAAACAAATGAACAAGGAGGCCGGCTATGTCTAACTGCTTACTCTGTGATCAAAACTTGAAATCCAGACAAACCTTTTCTGAGATAATTTTCTTTGGCAAAACCCAGTCAGGAGTTTGTCATGCTTGTCTTGCTACTTTTGAAAAAATAGCAGAGCGCCACTGTCCGCATTGTTTTAAAAGCGGAGAAGAAGGAAGCTGCAAGGATTGTCGCTACTGGCTAAGCCAAGGAAAATCAGTTTCCCACACGGCCATTTTTCAGTACAATGAAGCCATGGCAGCATACTTTAGCCGATACAAATTTCAAGGCGACTATGTTCTCAGAAAAATCTTTGCATCAGAACTCAAAAAAGCACTAGCAGATTTTTCCGATTACACCATCGTTCCCATTCCCCTCAGTCAAGAACGATTAGACGAACGAGGTTTTAACCAGGTGACTGGTCTATTAGAAGCCGCTAAGATTCCTTATCAAGAGTTGCTGGGCAAACGAGATAGTAAAAAGCAATCTTCTAAAAGTCGAGAAGAGAGGTTAGAAACAGAACAAACATTTTACCTATTAGATGAAAAAAATCTACCAGAAAAAATTTTATTAATCGACGATATTTACACAACAGGAGCTACAATTCAGCTTGCAAAAAGTCTTTTCATGAAAACCGGACAGAAAGAAATCAAAACATTTTCACTTTGTAGATAAGAAAACGGTTGCAATTATTTAATAATGTGATATAATAATAGTGAAGAAAGGCGAAAGCCAAGAAAGAGGTACTAATATGATTAAATTCAGTATTCGTGGAGAAAACCTTGAAGTTACAGAAGCACTTCGTACTTATGTAGAAGAGAAAGTAGCAAAGATTGAGAAATACTTCAATGAGGACCAAGAGTTGAATGCGAAGGTCAATCTAAAAGTTTACCGTGATAAACGTGCCAAAGTGGAAGTGACGATTCCAGTAGGAACTGTTACTCTGCGTGCCGAAGATATTTCACAAGAAATGTATGGCTCTATCGACCTTGTAGTAGATAAAATTGAACGTCAAATTCGTCGCAACAAAACCAAGATTGAAAGAAAACACCGTCAAAAAGTTGCCACAGGCCAAGTCTTTACTGATGAACTTGTAGAACAAGTTGAAGAAGAAGTAAAAGTTGTTCGTACCAAACAAGTTGACTTGAAACCAATGGATATGGAAGAAGCCATCCTTCAATTAGAATTGCTAGGACATGACTTCTTTATCTATACTGATGCCAACGACGGAACAACCAATGTCCTATATAAACGTGAGGACGGAGATTTGGGACTTTTAGAAGTTCGCCAATAAGCATACTGAACAGCTACACCATGTAGCTGTTTTTTGATGTTCAAAAAAAGGGCTCTTTGTCAACTGTAGTGGGTAGATGAAAAGCTAACACCTAGAGAGGACGAAATCCGTTCTCTCTTTCTTTATCTCTTTCCTATTTTCAGGAGATAAGCTGAAAAGGGCTATCCCCAGCCCTTTTCACTGTTCAAGGCAATCAAAATGCATTTTTTAAGTTTTCATCTTCCTGAAATCGAGGGCATTTCTTTTAATGACTTTGATGAGATTGTTGGTAGCCTCCAATTTGGCGTTGGAATAAGGCAATTCTAGAGCATTCAAAACCTTGTCTTTATCCTTTAGAAATGTCTTAAATACCGTCTAGGAAATAGGATTAGCAGAGGCTATTTCCTGTTCGATGAGACTGAAGAAATGAAGTCAATAAACTCTTAGGAACGTTGATATTTCGGTATTTCTGAGAGTTTTTTATTTTCAACATAAAGAAAAAAGATTGAAGAAAATTGTCCAAAATGGACTTTTTCTTCAATCTGAAACACTCCTGTTCAATAGGAGTGTTTTTTTGTGTCTCGTTTTAGGGAGTCGTACTGAAACTAAAATTTGACATACATAAATCCTACGTTAAGTTGAAACATTAGAACAAGATAAAGGTTTGTTGTAACTGACTTTAGTCATGTAGTCATAGCCTTAACTTGAACGCAGTTCAACGAACGCTTTCTACGTTGTTGGAGTGAAACGAAGAAATACGGTATAGAATCCAATTGTTTCCGACGGGTGGTCATGATTTAATATTGTTTCAAGAATTGCTCAATTTCTTCAATTGGAGTTTGACTACCTTTTTCAAGATAAGCCTGTTTCTCACCATTTTGATAGTAGGTTAAGTGAGGAACTGTTTGTATATTTTGAGACGATACAAAACTTTTTACAAGGTCACTAGATTCTTCATCTGTATTGAGATAGTAAACGGGGACTTGTGTATCTTGAATGGCTTTTTCTAAATTTGGAAAGAATTTTTGACAATAAGGACAGGTTGGACGTCCTACATAGAGGTAGAAGTCTTCCTGGCTTTGTATCTTTTCTTCCACTTCTTCGAGCGAAATAGACTGGGTGGAGGTGATAACCTCTGATTTAGCTTCCTGAGAGGGTTGGCAGGCATAGAAGATCACTAAACAGAGCAATAAAGAAATACAGCTGACAAATTTTTTAATCATAGTTTCTATCACTGCCTAGTTGGTTCGCATGCACGGCCATCCCCATCTCTATCTAAATGTGGGCCATAACCAGGTTGGCCGGATAGGATAGGTTTCAAATGTTCAGGAACAGCAGAGCAATTCGGATAGTATGGAGCTGCTGGCTCAGTTTGTGTAGGTGTTGCTGGCTCAGTTTGTGTAGGTGTTGCTGGTTCGGTTTGAACAGGAGTCTGAGTTGTTTGTACAGTAGGCGGTGCAGGAGGAGTAACATACTGAGTTGTAATTTGTTGTCCTAGGGATGTCGCATAGAATTTAACACCTTCTTGTGACCAGCCATGACTAGGGAGAACATTATATTCATTTAGGTCGGTTGTCCAGTGGTGAAGTCCACGAAGTTTGAAGTTATAAACGCGGTAAATTGGAACAGTACCACCAGAGTAGAATACTGGCTGTCCATTGTTATCGGAAGTCCAACCATGTTTAGCAGTTAAAACGGCTACTTCATTGGTGTCGCTAGTATAGAGATGGTTTTGTAGACCTGCATTATAAAGCCTGTATACAGGGGTGCCAGTATCAGGGGCATTCCAACCAATGCCTTCGTATCCCCAACCATGTTGGTTATATAAAACATCTTTTTCATTTGCATCAGTGGTATAAAGATGTTCACCATTCTGTCGGTTATATAGGCGATAGATAGGAGTATCTGCAGAAACGCTTGTTTGGATACTTGCTCCGATAAAGAGAGTAGCTAACGATATAACGAATGTCTTCACTTTCATTTTGAAGAATCTCCTTTCATATTTCTTTAAGTATATCATATTCAACCATAAAATAAAAGTGTTTTCTATACATGTTATTATATAAAAAGGCTAGTGTTTGAAATGGGTAGAGATAGGTGGTAGAGCGGATTATTCAACTATAGCTTCGACGCTAGCTACAGATTCTTTCATAGATTCTTCCAAACTACTGTCTGAAAACATTTACAATGTGATTATCTGTGATTTTTTTGCTAATCTATGATATACTTTTTTAGTTAAATTAAAAGATACAGAGGATATTATGACAAAACTTAGAGAAGACATCCGTAATGTAGCCATTATTGCTCACGTTGACCACGGAAAAACAACCCTCGTTGATGAATTATTGAAACAATCTCAAACGCTTGATGAGCGCACAAACCTTGATGAGCGTGCCATGGACTCTAACGATCTTGAAAAAGAGCGTGGTATCACTATCCTTGCTAAAAACACTGCCGTAGCTTATAACGGTACTCGTATCAACATCATGGATACGCCAGGACACGCGGACTTCGGTGGTGAGGTTGAGCGTATCATGAAAATGGTTGACGGTGTTGTGCTTGTCGTGGATGCTTACGAAGGGACTATGCCACAGACTCGTTTCGTATTGAAAAAAGCTCTTGAGCAAAACTTGACACCAATCGTCGTTGTTAACAAGATTGACAAACCTTCTGCTCGTCCAGAAGAAGTGGTAGATGAAGTGCTTGAACTCTTTATCGAATTGGGTGCAGATGATGACCAGTTGGAATTCCCAGTAGTTTACGCATCAGCTATCAACGGTACTTCATCTTTGTCTGATAATCCAGCAGACCAAGAAGAAACCATGGCACCAATCTTTGATACTATCATCGAGCATATTCCTGCACCAGTGGACAACTCTGATGAGCCTTTGCAGTTCCAGGTATCCCTTTTGGACTACAACGACTTCGTAGGTCGTATCGGTATCGGTCGTGTCTTCCGTGGTACTGTTAAAGTTGGTGACCAAGTTACCCTTTCTAAGCTTGATGGTACTACTAAAAACTTCCGTGTTACCAAGCTCTTTGGTTTCTTCGGTTTGGAGCGTAAGGAAATCCAAGAAGCGAAAGCGGGTGACTTGATTGCCGTTTCTGGTATGGAAGACATCTTCGTTGGTGAAACTGTGACTCCGACAGATGCAGTTGAGGCGCTTCCAGTTCTTCGCATCGATGAACCAACCCTTCAAATGACCTTCTTGGTCAACAACTCACCATTTGCAGGCCGTGAAGGTAAATGGGTGACATCTCGTAAGATTGAAGAACGCCTTTTGGCTGAGTTGCAAACGGACGTTTCTCTACGTGTTGATCCTACTGACTCTCCAGATAAATGGACTGTTTCAGGTCGTGGGGAATTGCACTTGTCTATCTTGATTGAAACCATGCGTCGTGAGGGTTATGAGCTTCAAGTATCACGTCCAGAGGTTATCATCAAAGAAATCGACGGCGTGAAAATGGAGCCATTCGAGCGCGTGCAAATCGATACGCCAGAAGAATACCAAGGTTCTGTTATCCAATCCCTTTCTGAGCGTAAGGGAGATATGTTGGATATGGTTTCAACTGGTAATGGTCAAACTCGTCTGGTCTTCCTTGTGCCAGCCCGTGGTTTGATTGGTTACTCAACTGAATTCCTTTCAATGACCCGTGGTTACGGTATCATGAACCATACTTTCGATCAATACTTGCCAGTTGTTCAAGGTGAAATCGGTGGTCGTCACCGTGGTGCCCTTGTCTCTATTGACCAGGGGAAAGCGACAACTTACTCAATCATGCGTATCGAAGAGCGTGGTACTATCTTTGTCAACCCAGGTACTGAAGTGTACGAAGGAATGATCATCGGTGAAAACTCACGTGAAAATGACTTGACAGTTAACATCACAACTGCTAAACAAATGACAAACGTTCGTTCAGCTACCAAAGATCAAACGTCTGTTATCAAGACACCGCGTATCTTGACCCTTGAAGAATCGCTTGAATTCTTGAACGATGATGAGTACATGGAAGTAACACCTGAGTCTATCCGTCTTCGTAAGCAAATCTTGAACAAGGCAGAGCGTGATAAGGCTGCTAAGAAGAAAAAGTTAGCAACTGAAGAATAATTCCGAGGAGAAGAAACATGTTTTACCTCATCCTAGCGATTTTATTGGTACTCTTTTATATCTTTGTAGCCCCCAAAAATGTCAAGGGAACAATCAATTTGATTCTAGCAGTATTTTTTCTGGTAGTACTGGTTATCGCGCTCATTCTTGGAATTCTAAAAATCATGCAGTTTTCGACAAAGTTCTGGATTGGTTTGATTGTGATCCTCATTGGGCTTTGGGCGATGAGGGATATTCATAATCTAGAAAGTTCTCCTAAAGGAAAGTAAGGTAAACAAAAATAGAAGAAAAGGCTGGACGGCTTGTCCAGTCTTTTCTTCTTGTTCCTGTTCTTATCAGGTTCTAATACTCAATAAAATCAAAAGTAGCCTAGGAAACAAAGCCGAAGATAGAACTCCGCTCCTCTCCTGTTTCAAGGGAGCAGGCTGTAAAGCTCCACTGGAGCTTTACACTCATCTAGGCAAGTTGCTAACGGTAAATGTTGATTTTCGAAGAGTATGAGGGCATAAAAAATAGCCTGAACTAGAGGTTCAGACTATTTGAAATCCTTATTCTTTATCGATTTTCTTTTCTAATTTTTCAAGCTGTCTTGCAGCAAAGTCACGACCGCCGAGACCAAAGGCAAGAGCGAAAGCAACAGCAAGTGCACCGAGAACGATTGTGAAGGTTGATTGAACGATGTGTTGTGCAAACTTCAACTGATCGAGAGCCATGAAGACTGCAAAGACAATCATCAAGTAGCGTACAATGGTGATAACAAGTGGGCTATCTGTAACTTTTTGTAGGAAGTTAGCTACTAGGTTGCTGGCGATAATGGCCAAGATGACAATAGCGATAGCGCTAATCAGTGATGGAAGGTAAGCAAGCAAGGCAGAACCAACTGCATTAAATACTTGAAGGTTCAATACTTGGATAGCTTGGATAAAGAAGAAAACGATGATAATTGCGCGAACGACTTGCGTAATGATAGCTGACAATTCAAAGTTAGCTTCTTCTTTGGCAAAGAGGTATTTAGAATAGTTGTTGATACCAGCAGTTTCAAGAAGATTTTCAAGAAGGTTGCCAATCAATTTAGCGACGAAGCTACCAACTGCAATCAAGACAAGGGCAACCAAAACATTTGGAAGGATACCGATTACTTGATTAAGAATCGTAACGATTGGTTGAGAAATACTTGTGATACCAAGTGTTTCCAAGGCCAAGGTCAAGATTGGGATGAAAATCAAGACATAAACAACAGTTGATAGGACAGAAATGATTTGTTTGCTGTCGAATGGTAATTTTTCCTGGCCTGTAACCTTTGTGTACCATGTATCGATGTCCAAACGTTCTAGAACACCAGTTAACAGACCTTTGATAAATTTGCAGAAGAAAGTTCCGACAAAGAGAATCAAACCAGCTGCGATCATGTTTGGAATAAAGGCAAAGAATTTCTCAAACATGCTAGAGATTGGATCTACCGTGCTGCTGATATTCAAACCAGACAGGATAGATGGAAGGAAGAAAAGAATAACAAGGAAGTAAACAAGTTGACCAAGTGTCTTGATGAGTGATTGACCATTATCTTCAGGTTTGATAACACCCCATTCTTGCAATTTTTGCGAGAACTGGATTTTGTTCAAACCAGACAGAGTTAACTTGCGCAATAAGCCAGCCAAAGCAAAAGCGATGATGACGAGAACAAGCATCCGAATGACCCCTGGTAAAGCAGAGAGCAATGGATAGAATAAGCTATCGATTATATTTGTCATAGAATACTCCTTAAATAAAATATTTTTCGAATTAAGTCTATCATTTTTGCCTATAATTGACAAATAAGATGAATTTTCAGTAAAGGGTTTTCAGTAACGGATGAGGAATTATGTATTTTCCACTCCCTCTGGCTTGAAAAAGCTTCTTGTAAAGGGTAAAATAAAGTGTTAGAATGTGAAGTTTTCTAAAAGAGAGGAACTCATCTAGACCTACTTGTTTAGATTTTAGAGGATAAGAAGGAAATATGCTATGAAAATGATTGATACGTTTAAAAATAAAAAGGTTTTGGTTCTCGGATTGGCTAAATCTGGAGAATCTGCGGCGCGCCTTCTGGATACATTGGGAGCTATTGTAACCGTCAATGATGGTAAGGCATTTGAGGAAAATCCAACGGCTCAGGCTCTTCTGGAAGAAGGGATTCGTGTGATTTGTGGTAGCCATCCGCTAGAACTATTGGATGAGGATTTTGCGCTCATGGTTAAGAATCCGGGAATCCGCTATGATAATCCTATGGTTGAAAAGGCTCTTAAAAAAGGAATTCCAGTCTGGACAGAAGTTGAATTGGCCTACCTTATTTCAGATGCTCAGATTATCGGTATTACAGGATCAAATGGCAAGACAACAACGACAACCATGATTGCGGAAGCCCTAAATGCTGGAAACAAGTCTGCGAAACTGTGTGGAAATATTGGCTACCCTGCCTCTTCTGTCGCGCAAACAGCGACTAAAGAGGATACCTTGGTGATGGAATTATCCTCATTTCAGCTTATGGGGACAGAAGTCTTCCATCCACGTGTGGCGGTTATTACCAATTTGAGTGCTAACCATATTGATTACCATGGAACCTATGAAGATTATGTGGATGCTAAATGGATGATCCAGCGCCAGATGACAGAGCAAGATACTATTGTTTTGAACTTCAACCAAGAGGAAGCAAAAGAATTGGCACAAGAGACCAAGGCTCAAGTTCTGCCTTTCTCAACCAAAGAAGTGGTGGATGGAGCCTATCTGCAAGATGGCAAACTCTATTTTAAGGGTGAATACGTCATGGACGCAGACCAGATTGGCGTTCCAGGAACCCATAATATTGAAAATGCCTTGGCGACCATTGCGGTAGCTAAGTTATGGGGAGTGGATAACCAAGCAATTCAAGAAAGTTTGGCTGCCTTTGGTGGTGTCAAACACCGCTTGCAATTGGTTGGTAAGATTGATGGAGTAACCTTCTATAACGATAGTAAATCAACCAACATCCTAGCGACGCAGAAAGCCTTGTCAGGTTTTGATAATAGCAAGGTTATCTTGATTGCTGGTGGTTTGGACCGAGGCAATGAGTTTGATGAATTGGTTCCAGACCTTATCGGTTTGAAAAAAATGGTTATTCTAGGTCAATCAGCTCCACGTGTTCAGCGAGCAGCAGACAAGGCTGGAGTACCAACTGTTGCGGCAGAGGATATTGCAGATGCAACCCGTAAGGCATTTGAACAAGCAGAAGAAGGTGATATTGTCCTGCTAAGCCCTGCCAATGCCAGCTGGGATATGTATCCAAACTTTGAAGTGCGTGGAGATATTTTCTTGCAGACCTACGAGGAGTTGAGTAACTAATGAAGAAAATTGTTTTTACAGGTGGGGGAACTGTGGGTCACGTGACCCTCAACCTCCTCTTGATTCCCCGATTTTTGGAAGAAGGTTGGGAAGTCCACTATATTGGTGATGGAAAAGGGATTGAGCATGAGCAGATTGTTCCGTCTGGTTTGGATGTGCGCTTTCATTCGATTGCCACTGGAAAACTACGCCGTTATTTTTCTTTTCAGAATATGCTGGATGTATTTAAGGTTGGTTTTGGGGTTCTACAATCGCTGGCCATTATGGCTAAAATTAGACCCCAGGCTTTGTTCTCAAAAGGTGGTTTTGTTTCGGTTCCGCCAGTTATTGCGTCCAAACTTCTAGGGGTACCGGTTTACATCCATGAGTCAGATTTATCCATGGGCTTGGCCAATAAGATTGCCTATAAATTTGCTACAACCATGTATAGTACCTTTGAACAGCCTGAAAGCTTGACCAAGGTTAAACATGTCGGGGCTGTTACCAAGGTAGGGCAAAGCAATGATAAGGTTACTCCTATTCAATTACCAGAAATCCTCAGTCATTTTGACAAGTCACTACCAACCTTGCTGTTTGTAGGTGGTTCGGGTGGTGCCAAGGTTTTTAATGATTTGATTAGTCAACATACCAAAGCCTTGACAGAGCGTTTCAATATTATCAACCTGACAGGAGATGCTCAGTTAAACAAACTGGCAGATAGGCTCTATCGGGTTGATTATGTGACAGAGCTTTACCAACCCTTGATGGATTTGGCTGATGTCGTTATTACCCGTGGTGGTTCTAATACACTTTTTGAGTTGATTGCCATGCAACAACTTCATTTGATTGTGCCACTAGGGCGCCAAGCTAGCCGTGGAGATCAGATAGAAAATGCTCTTTATGCAGAGAAAAAAGGATATTCCAAACAAATTGACGAAAGCCAGTTGACCTTGGAAAATCTGCTTAAAGAGGTGGAAGACCTGCTGGAAAATAAGGAATTCTATATTCAAAACATGGCCAATTCCAAGGAAATTCAGTCTGTAGACAGTTTTTACAATTTATTGCGAGATGATATGGGGAGATAGGTGCAATGACCGAAAAAAATGATAAAGAACCTACTGTCCATGACCAGACAGACATAGAAGTTCCCACGATGGAAGCTTCAAATGAAGAAAAAAGTGCCTTCTTTGAACAGTGGAAGGCTAAGCACATGGCCTATTTGGAACGTCAAAAACAGACGGTCATTAGCGAGGAAGTTGGTCCTTCTGTTCAGGAAAAAAAGCCACTCTTTCAGGGACTCAAGAAACCACTTAAAGCTACCCCAGTTTCTAAGAACAGGCTAGAAGGAAAGAAAAATAGACAAATAGAAATCCCTAAAGAAGTGATTTTGAAATCTCTCCCTATTTTAGTGGTCAGTCTATTACTTGCAGCGCTTTCTCTCTACTTTATTTCTCCAACGAGTAAGGCGAAGGATATTGTCGTCAAGGGGCAGAGCAAGCTGACAGCAGAACAGGTCATTAAGTATAGTTTGATTTCAGACAAGGACTATATTGTAACAACTTTGTTGAATGCACCAGCTTATGCTGAGAATGTGAAAAAAAATAGTCCGTCGGTTGAGAGTTCAGAGATTAGCTATCAGTTTCCAAATCAGTTTACAATCCGTATCAAAGAATACGCTATCATAGGCTATATTCAACAGAACGATCAGCTATATCCTGTTTTATCCAGTGGAAATGTAGGCACGGATGCAGTGGCAACAGACACCATGGCGGAAACTTACACGACCATTCAATTATCAGATAAGAATCAGGTAAAACAACTAGCCGTTGCACTTGGTGGAATAGACGCTACAATTAGGGAGAAAATCCAGACTGTAAGTCTAACACCAAGTAAAGTGACAGCTGATTTATTGACACTTAACATGACGGATGGAAATAAAGTTCTGGTGCCACTCAGTGAGTTAGCTGAAAAACTCCCCTATTATGCTAAAATAGCAACAGAAGTGACTGAACCAGCAACAATTGATATGGAAGTTGGCATCTATCGCTATTCAAGCGAGACGTAATGGATTCTTTTTTAAGTTTTTTTGAAGAAAATTTTAATAAAATAAACCTTTATTATCCCCATATTTGAATAGATTATGGTATAATGAAAGATGACTAATTATACTATTTTTCAAAATGGAAGATGATTTGTTAAAGTGGAAAGTAAGAGAGGACTGATAGAATGGCTAGAAACGGCTTTTTTACGGGATTAGATATAGGTACAAGCTCCGTTAAAGTCTTGGTTGCAGAATATAATGAAAATGGAATGAACGTCATTGGTGTCAGCAACGTGAAAAGTGCTGGCGTTAAGGATGGAATTATTGTCAATATTGATGTTGCTGCTGGAGCGATAAAGAAGGCTATTGAACAAGCCGAAGAGAAGGCGGGAGTTCGAATCGACAGAGTAAATGTTGGTTTGCCAGCAAATCTTTTACAAATTGAACCGACTCAAGGCATGATTCCTGTAACAACAGATTCACAAGAAATTACAGATGTGGATGTAGAGAATGTTGTGAAATCTGCCTTGACTAAGAGTATGACGCCGGAACGTGAAGTGATTTCATTTATTCCAGAAGAGTTCATAGTTGATGGTTTCCAAGGTATCAAGGACCCTCGTGGAATGATGGGAATTCGTTTGGAAATGCGCGGTATGCTCTATACAGGTCCTCGCACCATTCTTCATAATCTTCGAAAGACGGTTGAGCGTGCAGGCGTACAGGTTGAGAATGTTGTGATTTCACCACTTGCCTTGACCCGTTCTGTGTTGAATGAGGGAGAACGTGAGTTTGGTGCAACAGTGATCGATCTTGGTGGCGGTCAAACGACAGTAGCGGTCATGCGCGGTCAAGAATTGCAATACACCAATATCTATCAAGAGGGTGGCGACTACATCACCAACGATATTTCAAAAGTATTGACAACTTCAAAGAGCATTGCTGAAAATTTAAAATACAATTATGGCATAGCCTTCCCAGCTGAAGCGAGTGATAAGGAAAAATTTACAGTTGAGGTTATTGGTGAGAATGCGCCTGTTGAAGTGACGGAACGTTACCTATCAGAAGTGATTGCAGCTCGCCTTCGTCAAATTTTTGAACGAGTGAAGCAAGATCTAGAAAGAACACGTGCTTTGGACTTGCCAGGAGGCATCGTTCTAGTAGGTGGAGGAGCTATTTTACCAGGCGTTACTGAATTGGCTCAAGAAGTCTTTGGAGTGAATACAAAACTCTTTGTTCCCAACCAAATCGGTATTCGTAATCCGTCTTTTGCTAGTGTTATCAGTTTTGTGGAGTATGTGGGAGAACTTGAAGAAGTGGCAGACATTGCTCAACGTGCTGTAAATGGTGAGACGTTCTTAAGACATAAGCCTGTGGATATTCCTATGGCACGTCCACGTGTTAGCCAACCAATTCAAAAGGAAATTGTGACTGAGTTGAATGTGGTTGAAGACGAAGAAACCTCTGTTCCCGTGTATGACAAGGAAGTAAATGAGGAACGTTCAGCCAATAAAGGCAATATTACGGATCGTATCCGTGGTTTGTTCGGTAGTATGTTTGAATAAGAGAAAAGAAAAGGTGATATAAACTATGGCATTTTCATTTGAAGCAGCAGCAAGTCATGGTGCTGTCATTAAAGTAATCGGTGTCGGCGGTGGCGGTGGTAACGCCATCAACCGTATGATTGAAGAGGGTGTAGCAGGCGTTGAATTTATCGCAGCTAACACAGATGTGCAAGCCTTGAGCAGTTCAAAAGCAGAAACGGTTATCCAGTTAGGACCTAAGTTGACTCGTGGTCTAGGTGCCGGGGGACAACCTGAAGTTGGTCGTAAGGCAGCTGAAGAAAGTGAAGAAGTTTTGACCAACGTTCTTTCTGGAGCAGACATGGTCTTCATCACTGCTGGTATGGGCGGTGGCTCAGGTACAGGTGCGGCACCAGTTATTGCACGTATTGCTAAAAATTTGGGTGCCTTGACTGTAGCCGTTGTAACGCGTCCATTTGGTTTTGAAGGTAACAAACGTGGTAACTTTGCTATCGAAGGTATCGAAGGTCTTCGCGAACAAGTAGATACACTTTTGATTATTTCTAACAACAACCTTCTTGAAATTGTTGATAAGAAAACTCCACTTTTGGAAGCTTTGAGCGAAGCTGATAATGTTCTTCGTCAGGGTGTCCAAGGGATTACAGACTTGATTACCAATCCTGGTTTGATTAACTTGGACTTTGCGGATGTGAAGACTGTTATGGAGAACAAGGGCAATGCTCTTATGGGTATTGGTATCGGAACTGGTGAAGATCGTGTCATTGAAGCGGCTCGTAAAGCAATTTACTCACCACTTCTTGAAACAACAATTGATGGTGCAGAAGATGTTATTGTCAACGTTACAGGTGGTTATGATATGACCTTGACGGAAGCTGAGGATGCATCTGAGATTGTTCACCAAGCGGCTGGTCAAGGAGTAAATATCTGGTTGGGAACATCTATTGATGAAACCATGAAGGATGAAATCCGTGTAACCGTTGTTGCAACAGGTGTGCGTCAAGAGGCAGCTGAAAAAACTACTCGTCACCGCACTGAAACGGTTGCGCCACGTCAAGCACAACGTTTTGATCATCCAGTAGCGCCAGCTACGGCTCCTGTTCGTACGACTGTATCACATGTCGAAACACCGAAAGTTTCTGCCTTTGGTGAGTGGGATTTGCGTCGTGAAAATTTAATTCGTCCTACTGATACAG
The DNA here is from genome assembly GCF_002964575.1 of Streptococcus suis. Classification (GTDB taxonomy): domain Bacteria; phylum Bacillota; class Bacilli; order Lactobacillales; family Streptococcaceae; genus Streptococcus; species Streptococcus suis_R. The sequence goes on from NZ_POQQ01000041.1 coordinate 63,954, forward strand.
AGCCAGCTTCTGCAGTAGCTGTTGAGAAGTTTTCAATGGAGCATGATGAAGATGAGTTGGATACACCACCATTCTTCCGAAATCGTTAAAATGGATCTTCAAACGAATAAGGATAAGGTATTTTTGGCAGTGGCTCAAGCAGCTGAAAAGACCGGTCGTCCAATTGAATCTGTAAATGTAATAGCTGTCACCAAATATGTTGACAGCTCTATTGCTAATAAGCTGATAAAGACTGGAATCTCACATATAGGTGAAAACCGAGTGGATTTGTTTTTAGACAAATATAATGCCTTGGCAGATCAACCTCTCACCTGGCATTTAATTGGAACATTACAAAGACGCAAGGTTAAGGATGTTATCAATTATGTTGATTATTTTCATGCCTTGGATTCTGTAAAATTGGCTCGTGAGATTGAGAAACGAGCTACTAGAAAAATTAAGTGTTTTCTGCAAGTGAATATATCTGGTGAAGAAAGCAAACATGGATTTGACCTATCCGAAATCGATGAAGTCTTGTCTGAAATAGCTCAATTTAAAAATATAGAGTTGGTGGGCTTGATGACAATGGCTCCTTTTGAGGCAGATGAATTGGAACTGCATTCCATTTTTTCTAAAATGAAGCAAGTTCAAGAAGAGTTGTCAAGTCGGCAGTTGCCAGGTATGCCTTTTACAGAATTAAGTATGGGTATGAGTGGTGATTTTGAGATAGCCATTAAGCATGGAGCAACCTATGTGAGAATTGGCTCAGCGTTTTTTGAATAGGGAAGTAGGGGGAAAACCGTGGCGCTAAAAGATACATTTAAAAATTTATTCAACTATTTTGAGGTGGATGATGTCAATGAGGCAGCAGAGCAAGAAGAAGCATATTCTATGCCAAACGAACGACCGAAGATGCGTGTTGCTCAACATACACCAGTTACCCAAAAAGAACAACCTGTAAAGATAGAAAGTAGAAGAGAGGTTCGTGTGGATACTCAACGTCCTCGCGTTGAACGACAGCATGAAGTAGTTGAAACAAGTGCTGAAACCAAGTCTACTATTGACATTAAGTTTCCAAAACGCTATGAGGATGCTCCGGAAATGGTTAATTTGCTCTTGAACAATGCTAGCATCTTGATTGATTTCCAATACATGTCAGAGCAACAGGCTAGACGCTGTTTGGATTACTTGGATGGAGCACGCTCTGTTCTTTCTGGGAATTTGAAAAAAGTATCAAATACCATGTGGTTATTAACACCGGTTAATGTTACAGTGCATATCGAAGAATTGCGTAATGCCAATAATGGACAAGGGGCAGATGCGACCTTCGATTTTGATATGAAGCGATAAGCGTATGCAATTTCTGATTTTAATCCTATTAAAATTTGTAGAGATTTATTCCTATCTCTTGTTTGCTTATGCTTTACTGAGTTGGTTTCCTGCTCTTTTCACAAGTCCCCTTGGTCGCTTTCTAGAAAGTCTAGTTAGTCCGCTCTTGAAGCCCTTTGGTCGCTTGAACTTACAATTTATGGGATTGGATTTGACAGTCCTAGTGGCTATGCTGGTTTTGAATATGGGGACGCGTCTTTTGGTGGAGCTTTTGGTTGGTCTTGCATAGGCATGAAGAATGAGAAACATATTTTAGAGCATTTTGCCAGGGAGGAGAGGGAGTTTGTCGAGAAAATAATGGATATGTGTCAGCAGGTTGTAGACACCTATTCTTATCGATTGACAAGTTTTCTAAATCCCAGACAAGATGCTATTGTCCACATGCTAGCAAACCACTATCACTTACAAGCCTTTTCGACGAGGGATTTTTTCCAAACAGAATACTCTCGGATGCTTCTTGCTCCTAGCTACTATGTCTTGGATAGGGATGACTTTGATGTGATGGTTTTGGAAATTACCTATTCACGAAAGTTTCATAGTTTGTCACATTCTCAGGTATTGGGAACATTCTTGAACCATTTAGGGATTCGGAGAGAATACCTAGGCGATATTCTTATTGGAGAAGATGAGCTACTCGTTTTTCTGGATAAGAAGTTTGGAGTACTAGCCCAGCAGTCCATTTCTAAAATCGCAAGGGTTCCTGTTAAGCTTATGGAGCGAGATTGGCTGTCTATACCAGTTAAAATGAATGAAGAGCCTTTCTTTAAGGAAGTCTTGGTTTCCAGTATGCGATTGGATAAGTTAATTGCTGTAGCCTTCCATCTTTCTCGCACAAGAGTAGACAAATTGATAGCAGCTGGTCATGTCAAATTAGACTATGTTCAGGCAGAGCAAGCAGGTAGGCAGGTTGAGTTAGGACAATTGATAAGTCTTAGAAAATACGGCAGAATTCGAGTAACCGAACTTTTAGGTTTTTCTAAGCAAGGTAAAGTAAAATTAAAGTTAGAAATCATTAAAACATAGGGGGAAAAATGGCACTTACAGCATTAGAACTAAAGGATAAAACCTTTGCAACCAAATTCAGAGGCTATGATGCCGATGAGGTAGATGATTTTTTGGATATTGTAACCCGTGACTATGAGGACTTGACTCGTAAAAATCACGAACAAGAAGCGGAATTAAAGACCCTTCGTGAACGCTTAGCATACTTTGATGAGATGAAGGAATCCTTGAGTCAGTCTGTGCTTCTTGCGCAAGATACTGCAGAGAAGGTAAAGCATGCTGCAGAAGATCGGGCTGCTAATATCATTCAACAGGCAGATTATGATGCAGCAACTCTTTTGCACGAAGCAAAGGATAAAGCCAATGAAATTCTTCGTAATGCAACGGATAATGCTAAAAAAGTTGTAATTGAAACAGAAGAATTAAAGAATAAGACACGTATTTTCCATCAACGTTTAAAATCAACTGTGGAAAGTCAGTTATCTCTAATTAATTCCTCTGAATGGGAAGAAATTCTCCGTCCAACAGCTACCTATATTCAAACTAGTGATGATGCTTTCCGCGATGTCCTTCATAAGGCTCTAGATGAGGAAGTGGCTGTTGAAGAGGAGAGCTTGGACTATACTCGTCAGTTGACTGCAGAAGAAATGGCAGAATTAACTCGTCAGGCAGAAGCTTTTGATAAAGGGGAAACGATTGAAGTTTCCATTACAGAATAGTTATCAGATACAAAGACAGTATTGCTAGAAATATATTTAGCGAGCAGGAGATGGTGGAAGACCTGCAATCCCTTTCTAGTCAATAATCCCTTTGTCTGATTTTTCCTGAACAATTAGTAGGGAAAGACGTTAGTTCACGTTACGAACATAGAGGGATGGGGGAAACCCTATCTAAACTAAGGTGGTACCACGAACTTTCGTCCTTATTGACGGGAGTTTTTTTATGTTTTTATGATTGGATTAGAACTAGTAAATAAAGATAATTTCGATGCTGTATTGCAAGTGAAACTTGCAGAAGCAGACGAACGAAAAGTTGCCTCGGTTGAATACTCTCTGGCCCAGGCTTGGCTCTATCGGGAGGAAGGACATCTGTTTCCTTATGCAGTCAAATCAGGGCAGAAAGTCGTAGGTTTTGTATTGTTAGCTATTCAAGAAGATAAGAGCTATTATGTATGGCGCTTGTTAATAGACAGCCATTATCAAAATCGCGGTTATGGTAAGGAAGTTATTCGGCAAGTGATTGGTCTTGCTAAGGAAAATCCAAGTTGTCACACCGTTACCATGAATTATGTTATTGGTAATCATAAAATGCGGTACATCTTAGAAAAATTTGGCTTTCAATCAGTTGGTATGATTGGCCAAGAAATAAAAATGGAATTAACTTTTTAATAAAGGAGATAAAATGAAACTCAAAGAAACTCTTAACCTAGGTCAAACGTCCTTTCCAATGCGAGCAGGCTTGCCAACACGTGAACCTGAATGGCAAAAGGCTTGGGATGAAGCAAACTTGTATGCCCGTCGTCAAGAACTCAATGCAGGCAAACCTGCCTTCCACCTCCACGATGGCCCTCCCTACGCAAACGGAAATATCCACGTTGGGCATGCCTTGAACAAGATTTCTAAAGATATTATCGTTCGTGCTAAGTCCATGTCAGGATTCCGTGCGCCATTTGTACCGGGTTGGGATACGCACGGTCTTCCTATCGAGCAGGTCTTGGCAAAACAGGGTGTTAAGCGCAAGGAAATTGACTTGGTGGAATACCTTGAAATGTGTGGTAATTATGCTCTCAGTCAGGTTGACAAGCAACGTGAAGATTTTAAACGTTTAGGAATTTCAGCAGACTGGGAAAATCCGTACATCACTTTGACAAAAGACTACGAAGCAGCTCAAATCAGTGTCTTCGGTGCTATGGCAGACAAGGGTTATATCTATCGTGGGGCTAAGCCAGTTTACTGGTCTTGGTCATCTGAGTCTGCCCTTGCAGAAGCTGAAATCGAATACCATGACATCGACTCCACATCTCTTTACTATGCCAACAAGGTCAAAGATGGCAAGGGGCTCTTGGATACAGATAGCTACATCGTTGTCTGGACCACAACTCCATTTACAGTAACGGCTTCTCGCGGTTTGACAATGGGGGCAGACATTGATTACGTCTTGGTTCAACCAGCTGGTTCTGACCGTAAGTATGCCTTGGCAGAAGCCTTGGTTGATAGCTTGGCAGCCAAATTCGGTTGGGAATCCTTCGAAGTGATTTCAAAACACAAGGGTGCTGAATTTGAATACATTGTGACCGAACACCCATGGGATAGAGAAGTTGATGAATTGGTTATCTTGGGTGACCATGTCACAACGGACTCGGGTACTGGTATCGTCCACACAGCTCCAGGTTTTGGTGAGGATGACTACAATGTCGGTGTCAAATATGACTTAGAGGTTGCGGTAACTGTCAACGAACGTGGCTTGATGAATGAAGCTGCGGGTCCTGATTTTGAAGGGCAATTCTATGACAAGGTTGTCCCAACGGTTAAGGAAAAATTAGGCGACTTGCTCCTTGCTAGTGAAGTGATCAATCACTCCTACCCATTTGACTGGAGAACCAAGAAGCCAATCATCTGGCGTGCAGTACCGCAATGGTTTGCCTCTGTTTCTAAATTCCGTCAGGAAATCTTGGACCAAATCGAAGCAACGACCTTTATTCCTGCTTGGGGTAAAACCCGTCTTTACAACATGATTCGTGACCGTGGTGACTGGGTCATCTCTCGTCAGCGTGCTTGGGGTGTGCCGCTTCCAATCTTCTATGCAGAAGATGGTACAGCGATTATGACCAAGGAAGTAACAGACCACGTTGCGGCCCTATTTGAAGAACATGGCTCACTCATCTGGTGGAAATCAGAAGCCAAAGACCTCTTGCCTGCTGGCTTCACTCATCCAGGGTCACCAAATGGCGAATTTACCAAAGAGACAGACATCATGGACGTATGGTTTGACTCAGGTTCTTCTTGGAACGGGGTTATGAATGCCCGTGAAAACTTGGCCTACCCAGCTGATTTGTACCTAGAAGGTTCAGACCAATACCGTGGTTGGTTTAACTCATCCTTGATTACCTCTGTAGCCGTAAATGGTCATGCGCCATACAAGGCTGTCTTGTCACAGGGCTTTGTCCTAGACGGTAAAGGCATGAAGATGTCTAAATCACTTGGAAATGTCATTGTGCCAAATGATGTAGCCAAGCAATATGGTGCAGAAATCTTGCGTTTGTGGGTGACATCCGTTGATACTTCAAACGACGTACGTGTGTCTATGGACATTCTTGGACAGGTTTCTGAAACCTACCGTAAAATCCGTAACACCCTTCGCTTCTTGATTGCTAATACTTCTGATTTCAATCCTGCAAGTGATGCAGTGGCTTATGAAGAGCTTCGTTCTGTTGACCAGTACCTCTTGGTGAAATTCAATAGATTGGTAGCTCAAATCCGTCAAGCCTACGACAACTATGATTTCATGGCTATCTACAAGTCTGTGGTTAACTTTGTGACCCTTGATTTGTCAGCTTTCTACTTGGACTTTGCCAAGGATGTTGTTTATATCGATGGTGCTAAATCCCTTTCTCGTCGTCAGATGCAGACCGTTTTCTATGACATCTTGGTCAAAATTACCAAGCTCTTGACCCCAATCTTGCCACACACAGCAGAAGAAATCTGGTCATACTTGGAACATGAAGTAGAAGAGTTTGTACAATTGGCGGAAATGCCAGAGGTGGAAACCTTTGCCAATGAAGCGCAGCTATTGACCGAATGGGAAAACTTCATGACCTTCCGTACAAAAGCCCAAAAAGCCTTAGAAGAAGCGCGTAATGCAAAAATCATCGGTAAGTCACTTGAAGCTCATTTGACGGCCTATGTTTCAGCTGAAACCAAGTCCTTCTTGGAGAGCTTGAATGCAGATCTTGCTCAGTTGCTCATCGTTTCAAACTTGACAGTGACCACGAAAGCAGCTCCTGAAAATGCTGTTCTTGTAGAGGAAGTTACCTTTACCGTTGAACGTGCAGCAGGAGAAGTGTGTGACCGTTGCCGCCGCATTGATACCAGCGTTGTAGAACGTAGCTATGGTGCAACCATCTGTGACCACTGTGCAAGCGTAGTGGAAGAGAACTTCCCAGAAGCAGTAGCTCAAGGTTTTGAAGCTTAAATAAGATAAAAAGTCTATCTTTCATGATAGGCTTTTTCTTTCTAAATAAGATAAAAAGAAGCCTGTCGGCTTCTTAGATTTCAGTAATAATGGGAATAGACATTTCAATCAACCGTTCGGTATGGATGGTTTGAATAGCAGCCTTGTCAATGGTTCGTTCGTCAATCTTACGGTGAAGGAAGAAGTCACGAATTTTTTCGATTTCAGATGGTTGAACAGCACGGTATTTGTTGCTAATTAAGAGTTCATAGTGACGGGGTGCCTGAGTGAAAATAACATCCGTATTGCCAGCAGAATAGGTTTCTACTAGAAAGGCATCTGTATTGGCCAACTGACTTTGGACAAGGGTTGAATGACTATTTGTCGTATTTATGATTTTCATGTGGAACCTCCTACATCTCTTTAGCTCCATTATAGCACGCTTGGGGTGTTTTGGCTAGTTATCAGATGCATTTTCTTGCAATTTCCATTGCTCGATTCCCCACTTATGACTGCCTCGTTTGAGTTTCTCAATGGCCTCATCAACTGGGAACCAGGCAATGTGGTTGAAATCTTCCAAGGGTAGACCTACCTGATGATAGCTGGTTACCTGATAGATGTAAGCAGGGTTGTAAAAGTGGGTATCGCGGTGGCTGGAGTAGAAATATTCGTCAGCCTGACCATAATAGTGGCCGATTTCAGCTGTAAAACCAAGTTCTTCCATCAATTCACGCTCTAGGGCAATGAGATGATTTTCTCCCTTTTCGATTTCCCCACCTGGTAGGAACCAAGCACCATTTGGTGCCTGAACGAGAATGATCTTTTCTTTCTTTTCATCTGGGATAACAGCATAGACACCGAAGCGGTTTTGATAGTCTACATCGACTTTTTTTTCTCCAAAAACGGCAATATTCATTGTAAGCTAAGTCCTTTTTACATTTGAGATGACTATATTATACCATTTTTCTGGTATTTTACCTCAGACTAGACTTTTCTGGTCACATTAGAAAAAATTAGTTTCATGTGCGAGAAAGGATTTTTGAAAAAATGGAACTGGTCAAGGTTCCAGTCCCACTTTTCTTACTTATTTTGTTTTTGTCTGTGCCTTGATTTGAATATTTCCCTTGCTGGTCATGACAGCACGAAGGTCTTTTTCACTTGGATGTTCTAAGTAGAAGTCTGTAATAGCATCTTCAATCTGATCCTGAATGGTTCGGCGGAGTGGACGAGCGCCCATCTTTGGATCGTAGCCCAGATCAACTAGTTTCTCTTTGACCTTGTCAGTTACATGCAGGCTAATGCCATTGTTTGACAAGCGTTTGTTGACATCGTCTAACATGAGGCTGACAATTTCAAGGAGATTTTCCTTGCTGAGTGGCTGGAATTCGATGATACCGTCAAAGCGGTTCATGAATTCTGGACTGAAGAAATTGCTGAGCTGACCAAGAACTGACTGGGTACGACCTTCCATGGCAGCTCCAAAACCGACACTAGCCTCAACCTTGCCAGTACCGGCATTGGATGTCATGATGATAATGGTGTCCTTGAAGCTGACTGTGCGGCCTTGTCCGTCTGTCAAACGACCATCATCAAGAACTTGGAGGAACATGTGCATAACATCTGGGTGGGCTTTTTCAACTTCATCCAGAAGAATGAGCGAGTATGGATTGCGGCGAACTTTTTCAGTTAGTTGGCCGGCTTCTTCGTAGCCTACATACCCGGGAGGTGCTCCGACCAGCTTGGCTACGGCATGTTTTTCCATATATTCCGACATGTCGAAACGAATCATGCTATCGGCTGAGCCAAAGAGTTCGATGGCTAGTTGCTTGGACAGTTCTGTTTTACCGACACCTGTTGGACCAACAAAGAGGAAGGAGCCGATTGGACGGTTTGGCGCTCCAAGACCGACACGGTTGCGGCGAATGGCCTTGGCAATCTTATCAACAGCTTCATCTTGCCCGATGACATGTGCCTTGAGGTCGCTAGCCAGGTTGATGAGTTGTGATTGTTCTTTTTCTTTCAAATCACCTACAGGGATGTTGGTTTTCTGTTCAACAATGGCTTCGATTTCCTTTTCAGTGATCAGTGGGATATCTTCTTCACTGATGGTTGCCTTTTGCATTTCCTTGTATTTAGCAATCTGGTCACGGAAATAGGCTGCCTTTTCATAGTCTTCGTCGCGGGTGGCTTGAGCCTTGCGGTTTTCCGCATCAATCAACCGCTGGTCGATTTCTTTTGGATCGACAAAATTGAGGGTCAAGTTCATTTTAGAACCAGCTTCATCCAGTAGGTCGATGGCCTTGTCTGGCAAGAAACGGTCTTGAATGTAGCGGTTAGAGAGTACCGCAGCAGCTTCAATGGCAGCATCAGAGTATTTGACATGGTGGTAGTCTTGGTATTTATTTTGGATACCTTTGAGAATAATAATGGTTTCTTCAACGCTTGGTTCTTCCACTTTTACAGGCTGCATACGGCGTTCTAGGGCAGCATCCTTCTCGATAATTCGGTATTCGTTAAGGGTGGTTGCACCGACCAGTTGCATCTCCCCACGAGCAAGGGCTGGTTTGAGGATATTGCCAGCATCCATATTGCCATCGCCTGCTGAACCTGCACCAACAATCTCGTGGATCTCATCAATGAATAGAATAATCTCGCGGCGATTGCGGATTTCCTCCATGAGTTTTTGCATGCGTTCTTCAAATTGACCACGTATACCAGTTCCTTGAACCAGGCTGACAACATCCAGACGGATGACTTCTTTACCTTGCAGTTTTTGTGGTACATCACCATCCACAATTTTCTGAGCTAGCCCCTCAACGACAGCGGTTTTTCCGACACCAGGCTCGCCAATGAGAACGGGGTTGTTCTTGGTACGGCGGTTGAGGATTTCGATGACACGCGTAATTTCTTGGTCACGACCAATGACTGGATCAATGTCGCCACGACGAGCAATTTCTGTTACGTTGATACCGAATTCTTCCAAAAGGCCATTTGGTTGCTGTGGTTGTTGAGGTGGGGGTGTTTGGCCTCCGCGTCCGTTGTGATTTCCACCGGACTGTGTTGGAGGTGTTTGGTCGCGTTTCTTACCAGCAGGAGTGTTGCCAGGGTAGCCTCCCAAGTGATTGAAGAACTCGCTGAAAGGATCCATATTATTTGGATTGGTCAAATCTCCCAATCCTTTTAGAATAGCATTATTTGGGTCTGTTTTCATGATTTGGTAGCAGTTGTGGCAGAGGTCAACCTGTTGTTGCTTACCATTTAGATTGGTATAGAGATGGATGGTTGCGTCGTTAATGTTACAGTTATGACAGAGCATAGTTCTACCTCTTTCTTTGGAATGGACCTTTGTCAAATAGTCAATAAAGGTCAGTTATAGCTTTATTATAACAAGATTTATGGAAAAATCAAGAAACTGCTATATTCGGAAAATAATCTCTAGGAAGTCTTGTAACTGACAAGAAAATGTTGAAAAATCAAGACTTTTTTTATAATATGTGGTAAAATGTTTTTATAAAAAGGATTAGGAGAAGGAATATGGAATCACATTTGGTGAGAATTATCAACCGTCTGGAAGCTATGGCTAACGATGGCGGCACCTTGAAACGTAACTTTGAGCGTGAAGGTCTTGTTGTTGCAGAAGTGGCTTATAGCTATGACGAGGAAAATGGTTCAGTGTTTACCTTGCGTGATGTCGCTGCTCGTGAAACCTACACGTTTGACAGTATTGACTTGATTGCGATGGAAATCTACGAATTGTTGTACTAAGAACAAGCTCGAGCACCGAGAGGTGCTTTTTTCTTGCAGTAAAATGAATATTTTAGCCAAAAATGTTGCATAAATATTCAGAAATGGTATAATAGTGTTTATATCATATTTGAGGAGTGAATGAATGGATTTTTCTTTCTTGCCTGATTACTGGGCATATTTTAATTATGGGGCTCTTGTAACCCTTATTATCGCTTTTTTCTCGGTTTTCTTTGGGAGCATTTTGGGTACTCTATTAGCCTTTGCCCAGCGTAGTAGATACAAGGTTTTGGTGTGGTTGGCTAATGTCTATGTCTGGATTTTCCGTGGTACTCCCATGGTAGTACAGATTATGATTGCCTTTGCTATGACCAACTTTGTGGCGCCAACTATCCAACTAGGGATTTTAGATGTGGATTTGGCTCGCTTGATTCCTGGAATTATTGTCATTTCCATGAACTCAGGTGCATATGTTTCAGAAACCATCCGTGCAGGGATCAATGCCGTACCAAAGGGGCAATTAGAGGCGGCCTACTCATTAGGTATTCGTCCTAAACAGGCTATGCGTTATGTTATCATGCCACAAGCCATCAAGAATATTCTTCCTGCTTTAGGGAACGAGTTTGTGACTATTGTTAAGGACAGCTCGCTCTTGTCAACGATTGGTGTCATTGAGTTGTGGAATGGAGCACAGACGGTTGCTACGACGACTTATTTAACGCAAAGTCCGCTTATTTTTGCAGCCTTCTATTATTTGATGATGACCAGTATTTTGACCCTTGGCATTCAAGCCCTCGAGAAAAAGTTAAATAAGGGAGGACACTAAGATGACGGAAGCAATTATTTCCATAAAAGATCTTCATAAGTATTTTGGTGAAAATGAAGTTTTAAAAGGGATTGATTTAGATATCCAGCAAGGTCAAGTGGTTGTTATCATCGGACCATCAGGTTCTGGAAAATCAACTTTCTTGCGGACCATGAATCTCTTAGAGGTACCGACCAAGGGGACGGTGACGTTTGAAGGTGTTGACATTACGGATAAATCAAACGATATTTTCAAGATGCGTGAAAAGATGGGCATGGTTTTCCAGCAATTTAACCTTTTCCCAAATATGACAGTCTTGGAAAATATTACCTTATCACCCATTAAAACAAAAGGAATTGCTAAGGCAGAAGCTGAAGCTAAGGCACATGAATTGTTGGCAAAAGTTGGTTTGCCTGATAAGGCAGATGCCTATCCACAAAGTTTATCAGGTGGTCAGCAGCAACGGATTGCTATTGCCCGTGGTTTGGCCATGGATCCCGATGTCTTGCTCTTTGATGAGCCGACCTCTGCCCTTGATCCTGAAATGGTTGGTGAGGTACTTGCGGTTATGCAGGACTTGGCCAAGTCAGGTATGACCATGGTCATTGTAACGCATGAAATGGGCTTTGCGCGTGAAGTGGCAGACCGGGTTATCTTCATGGATGGGGGCTACATTGTCGAAGATGGAACTCCTGAAGAAGTATTTGAATATACCAAGGAAGAACGGACCAAGGATTTCTTGTCTAAAGTCTTGTAAGAATAACTCCGACATTGTTCGGAGTTTTTTCTTGTTTTCTGGTGAATTGGGGGTGTAGCCTAGTCAAATCAGTAGGAAATAAGGTATAATGAAGAAAAAGTGAGGAGATTTAATGAAATGACAATTATTGATGGAAAAGCCTTAGCAGCCAAAATGCAGGCAGCTTTGGCAGAAAAAACAGCTCGGCTAAAAGCGGAAAAAGGCTTGGTACCAGGACTAGTTGTTATCTTAGTAGGCGAAGACCCTGCTAGTCAGGTCTATGTTCGCAACAAAGAGCGTTCAGCACTTGCAGCCGGATTTAAGAGTGAAGTGGTACGTGTAGCAGCCACGATTTCAGAGGCGGAACTCTTGGAATTGATTGAGCGCTACAATCAAGATGATGCATGGCATGGCATCTTGGTGCAGTTGCCTCTACCAGCCCACATCAGCGAAGAAAAAATTTTGTTGGCTATTGATCCTAACAAGGACGTGGACGGTTTCCATCCAACCAATATGGGTAAATTCTGGTCTGGCCATCCGGTCATGATTCCCTCTACTCCAGCAGGAATTATGGAGATGTTCAAGGAATACCAGATTGACCTAGAGGGCAAGTCCGCTCTTGTCATCGGTCGTTCCAATATTGTTGGAAAACCTATGGCTCAGCTTCTGCTGGATGCTAATGCGACTGTGACTATTGCCCATTCTCGTACAAAAAATCTGCTAGAATTGGCTCGTCAGGCGGATATTCTTGTCGTTGCCATCGGTCGTGGCCATTTTGTAACCAAGGAATTTGTCAAGCCAGGTGCAGTGGTGATTGATGTGGGCATGAACCGTGATGAAAACGGCAAACTGATTGGGGATGTCAAGTATGATGAAGTGGCAGAAGTAGCTAGTTATATCACACCTGTTCCAGGCGGAGTTGGTCCTATGACCATTACCATGCTTATGGAGCAAACCTATGAAGCTTGTGTTAGAAGCGGGAAATAAAAAAGTAGATGAGGTTGGCAAGGGCTGACCTCGTTTTTTTATAAGAAAATCCCCAGTCATTTGACTAGGGATTGCATTTTTAAGGATTAGCAACTGAAAAGGTATCAGCGTGGGCAAGGTCACCATAGGTATATCCAAGGTTAAACCATTTTTTGCGTTGTTCGGAAGTACCGTGGGTGAAACTATCTGGGACAGTGCGGCCATAGGCTTCTTGCTGGAGGGTATCATCACCAACAGCATGAGCTGCATTCATGGCTTCATCAATATCTCCAACATCTAAGATACCCTGACCATCGACATATTTGGCCCAGGCACCAGCATAGTAGTCAGCTTGTAATTCGAGACGAACATTGAGAGCATTGCCTTCCTTGTCGGACAACTGAGCACGCTTTTGGTGGTAGGCACCGAGAACTTCTAATTCATTTTGGACATGGTGGCCAACCTCGTGGGCAATGACATAGGCCATGGCAAAGTCGCCTGCAGCATTGTACTTGTTGGATAATTCCTGATAGAAGGATGTATCGATATAAATCTTACGGTCAGCCGAACAATAGAAGGGGCCAGCTTGAGCAGAACCAGTTCCGCATCCTGTTTGGGTCTGGTCTGTATAGAAAACAAGGGTTGGCGCTTGGTAAGTCAGACCATTTCTTGCAAACTCTTGTGTCCAAAAATCTTCTGTTGAGGCCAGTACCTTACTCATGAATTCTGCATCTGCATCGGATACACTGGTACCACTTGTAGTGACTTGACTAGACTGATAAGGATTGGTGTTGGTCGTTGGTGAAAGTAGACCACCTAGATTAGACATGCCACCAAAAGCGAAGAGGAGGACCACTAGCACCAATTTTCCCTTCCAACCCAGACGGGAGAAGAGTAGGCTTAGTAAGAGATTACCCCCAGCAGAACCACCAGAGAAAGATGGTCCCGAGCTCCTTTGACCTCTACGGTCTTCAATGTTGGAACTTTTTCGTAAATCATCAATTTTCATTATAAACTCCTTAGAACCTGTCATCAAGTTCTTATTTTCTCACAAACTATTATATAGCAAAATGCAGAAAAAAACACTGGAAAGCTACCAGAAATGTGACGTCCAGTTCTGTATAAAAGTGCATTTTTTGGTATAATAGTAAAGATATAAACAGAAGGAGTGGACATGGTTGAATATTTATCGGTTAGCCATCTAACCAAGTATTTAAAATTAAAATTTGACCGCGATCCGTATTTGGAGAGGGTCTATTTGACAGGGCAAGTGTCCAATTTCCGTAAGCGTCCTAGCCATCAATATTTTTCGCTCAAGGATGATAAGGCGGTCATCCAAGCGACCATGTGGGCAGGTGTCTATAAAAATCTTGGATTTGAGCTTGAAGAGGGAATGAAAATCAATGCGGTTGGTCGTGTACAGCTATACGAGCCAAGTGGATCCTATTCCATTGTCATTGACAAGGCAGAGCCAGATGGTATTGGAGCCTTGGCTATCAAGTTTGAACAGCTCAAACAAGCTCTGACCCAGGAAGGTTTGTTTAAACAGGAGTTTAAGCAGGAACTGCCACGCTTTACCAAGAAAATAGGTGTGATTACCAGTCCGAGTGGAGCCGTTATCCAGGATATCATCACTACGGTCCGTCGGCGTTTTCCAGGCGTAGAGATTGTTCTCTATCCGACCAAGGTGCAAGGAGATGGGGCTGCTCAGGAGGTTGTTACCAATATCCAAAGAGCCAATGAGCGTGATGATTTGGATGTCCTCATTGTTGGTCGTGGCGGTGGTTCTATTGAAGACCTGTGGGCTTTCAATGAGGAAATAGTGGTTCGGGCTATTTTTGAATCACGTATTCCTATCATTTCCAGCGTAGGTCATGAAACCGATACTACTCTGGCTGACTTTGTGGCAGATAGACGAGCAGCTACCCCAACAGCTGCCGCAGAATTAGCCACTCCTGTGACCAAGGCTGATTTACTGGGCTATTTAAACCAGCAGGAAAACAGAGCCTATCAGGCCATGACCAATCGTTTGAAATTCCTAAGAGGTCAGCTTGATAAGATTAGCCAGTCGGTCATGTTCCGCCAGCCTGAACGCCTGTATGATGGCTATTTACAAAAATTAGACCGCTTGACCAATCAGTTGCAGACACGGATAAAAGAAATTTATGGTCAGCAGAAACAGGCTAGTCTCTTGCTTGACCAACGTCTACATGGCTTACAACTAGTCCGTAGGGTAGAGAGTTTCCAGGAAAGAATTATCCAGCAGGAACGACTTTTGAAGAGCAATATGGCCAATATCTATGACAATAAGATGGCTAAGGCGGACAAGCTGATTGAGGCCTTGACCATGCTGGATACCAGTCGCATTGTGGCTCGTGGCTATGCCATGATTTTACAAGATGGTCGGGTCCTAGATGGTGTAGAAAAGATACAAAAGGGAGAACAACTGACCATTCAAATGAAGGATGGTCAACTTGATGTGGAGGTAAATCATGTCCAAAAAGACAAAAACATTTGAAGAAAATTTAGCTGAATTAGAAGGCATTGTAACCAAATTGGAACGAGGCGATGTGGCTCTGGAAGAAGCACTTGCTGAGTTTCAAAAAGGAATGGTCCTATCGAAAGACCTACAAAAGACACTAGTAGAAGCTGAAAAGACCTTGGTCAAGGTCATGCAGGCAGATGGCAGTGAAGCGGAGATGAACTAATGGTAGCCAGTAAATTGCAGCAACTTGAGGAAACCATGGCAGGTTTTTATGAACCTCAGGTAGCAGAACGCCTCAACCAAGCGGTTCTCTATTCACTCCAAGCTGGTGGCAAACGAATTCGTCCCTTGCTCCTTTTGACGCTTTTGGAAGCTTTTGGAGCGACCTTGCAAAACGTTCATTACCAAGTGGCAGCCTGTGTCGAGCTCATTCACACTGGTAGTCTGATACATGATGATCTGCCAGCCATGGACGATGATGATTACCGTAGGGGGCGTTTGACCAACCATAAGAAATTCGATGAAGCGACAGCTATTTTAGCAGGGGACAGTCTATTTTTAGATCCGTTTGGATTTTTGGCTCAGGTAGATTTGCCAGCTAAGACCATCCTTGCTCTCGTGAAAGAGCTTTCTCAGGCATCTGGGACTTTTGGAATGGTTGCTGGTCAGGTCTTGGATATGGCAGGCGAGGGACAGAAATTATCTCTCGAACAATTACAAGCCATCCATGCCAATAAGACTGGAAAATTATTGACTTTTCCCTTTGTCGCAGCTGGTTTGATTGCTGGACAGTCAGATGAGGTTATCCACCATTTGCGAAAAGCAGGTCAATTAGTCGGTCTAGCCTTTCAGGTGCGGGATGATATATTGGATGTGACGGCCACTTTTGAGGAAATCGGAAAAACACCGCAAAAGGATCTATTGGCTGAGAAATCTACCTACCCTGCCCTAATGGGCTTGGAGGCCTCAAAAGTCTTTCTAGAAGACAGCCTGAATCAAGCAAGCAGTGAGCTAGATCAAGTGGCTCAACTAGTCCCGTTTTCAAGAGAAGAAATCAAAAAAATCATAGAAAGTTTACGAATCAATGGCTAAGGAAAGAGTAGATGTACTGGCTTACAAACAGGGGCTTTTTGAAACCAGAGAGCAGGCCAAGCGCGGTGTTATGGCAGGGCTGGTGGTATCGGTCATCAATGGCGAACGCTACGACAAACCAGGCGAGAAGATTGACGAGGGAGTTGAGCTCAAGCTCAAGGGAGAGAAACTCAAGTATGTCAGCCGTGGTGGTCTGAAATTGGAAAAGGCCTTGCAGGTTTTCGACCTATCAGTTGAGGGGCAAACGACCATTGATATTGGGGCTTCGACAGGCGGATTTACGGATGTTATGTTGCAGGCTGGCGCCAAGCAGGTCTATGCTGTTGATGTCGGAACCAATCAACTCGCTTGGAAATTGCGTCAGGATGAGCGCGTGATTAGTATGGAACAGTACAATTTCCGCTATGCTGAGTTGGGAGATTTCGAACTTGGTCAACCAAGTTTTGCGTCCATTGACGTCAGCTTTATCTCATTGAGTCTGATTTTACCAGCACTCCATCGTATTTTAGCGGAGGGCGGCCAGGTTGTAGCTTTGGTCAAACCACAATTTGAGGCGGGGCGTGAGCAGATTGGGAAGAATGGGATTGTCAAGGACAAATCAGTTCACCTGAAAGTGTTGGAAGATGTTACAGAAATGGCTGTCGAAAATGGCTATTCAGTTAAGGCACTTAGTTTCTCTCCAGTTCAAGGAGGGCATGGGAATATCGAATTTCTGGCTCACCTAGAGAAATCCATTCAACCAAGTACGATTGCCAAAGAGGAATTAACAAAAGTAGTTTATCAAGCACACGAGGAATTTAAAAAGGATGAATAAACGAGAACGATTAGAAGTCATTAAAGATTTGGTAGTTCGATTTCCCATTGATACTCAGGAAGAAATTGTGGAACGCTTGGAAGCCTTGGGGGTTCATGCAACCCAGGCTACTGTGTCCCGTGATATCAAGGAATTAGGTATTATCAAGGTTCCATCAACTGACAAGGGCTATGTCTATGGCTTGCCTAAAAGTAGCCTAGTCAAGGTCAAGTCCAATAATATTCTTGATTTTGCAGTCATGGACAAGATGGTCAACTTAAAATTGGTACCAGGGAGTGCAGCGGTCGTAAAAAGGCAGATTTGTGAGTATTTCCAAGAGGAAATCTTCTCGATTATTGCTGATGATGACAGTATTCTGCTCATTCTGAAGGACCAGGAAACCATCCCCAATTTAGAACGTACGATAAAAGGGTGGTAGGTCATGTTATTAGAAGTTTCGATTAAGAATTTTGCCATTATTGAACAGGTATCCCTCAATTTTGAAAAGGGCATGACCATCCTATCTGGTGAAACGGGGGCCGGAAAGTCCATCATCATCGATGCCATGAACCTGATGTTAGGGGCGCGTGCGACGACGGATGTTATTCGCCACGGAGCAGCCAAGGCGGAGATTGAGGGGCTTTTTTCCTTTGAAAATAGCAGAGCTCTGGAACAGATTTTGAGTGAACAGGGGATTGAAGTTGCGGACGAACTCATTATCCGTCGGGAAATCCTACAAAATGGCCGTTCCGTGAGCCGTGTCAATGGGCAGATGGTCAATTTATCTGTCTTGAAACAAATTGGCCAGCACCTAGTGGACATCCACGGCCAGCATGACCAGGAAGAATTGATGAAGGCCCAGCACCATATCCGTCTTTTGGACAGCTTTGGAGAAGATGAGTTTTGGGCTTTAAAAGACCGCTATCAGACCACTTTTGATGCCTATCGTAGCCTCCGCAAACGAGTGCTCGAAAAGCAGAAAAATGAGCAGGAGCATAAGGCCCGCATTGAGATGCTGGAATACCAAATTGCTGAGATTGAAGCAGCAGACCTACAGTCTGGTGAAGATGTTCAGCTCAATCAAGAGCGGGATAAGTTACTCAATCATAAGCAGATTGCAGATACCTTGACCAATGCCTATGCTCTGTTGGATAATGAAGATTTTTCAAGTTTGAACAACCTTCGTTCAGCCATGGGGGATTTGCAAAGTTTAGAAGAATCTGACCCAGAATACCGGCAACTATCTTCTAGCCTGACAGAAGCCTATTATGTTGTTGAAGATGTGACCAAGCGCCTCAGTGATGTGGTGGATAATCTAGACTTCGATGGCAATCGCCTGTTGCAGCTAGAAAGTCGGTTGGACCTGCTCCACACCATTACTAAAAAATACGGTGGAACGGTCGATGATGTCTTGGATTATTTTGCAAAAATCAGCGAAGAATACAATCTTCTAACAGGAAATGACCTATCAGGAGATGACTTGGAAGTGCAACTCAAGACCATGGAGAAGGAATTAGTGACCTTAGCCAGTCAACTCAGCCAGTCCCGACATGAATTGGCTCAGTTGCTGGAAGAGATTATCCGTCAAGAATTACAAGACTTGTACATGGAAAAAGCTCGTTTCCAGGTTCGTTTTGCCAAGGGTAAGTTTAACCGCGAGGGGAATGAAACGGTGGAGTTTTATATCTCAACCAACCCTGGTGAAGACT
The DNA here is from genome assembly GCF_002964575.1 of Streptococcus suis. GTDB lineage: Bacteria > Bacillota > Bacilli > Lactobacillales > Streptococcaceae > Streptococcus > Streptococcus suis_R. The sequence goes on from NZ_POQQ01000041.1 coordinate 82,824, forward strand.
TTAAACCGTTAGTAAAGGTTGCTTCGGGTGGGGAATTATCCCGCTTGATGTTGGCCATCAAGTCTGCTTTTGCCCGTAAGGAAGGCAAGACCTCCATCGTCTTTGACGAGGTGGATACAGGAGTTTCAGGCCGTGTTGCCCAGGCTATTGCCCAGAAGATATATAAAATCGGCCAATACGGTCAGGTCTTGGCTATCTCACATTTGCCACAGGTGATTGCGATTGCAGACTATCAGTTTTTTATTGAGAAAATATCCGATGACCACTCGACTGTTTCCCGTGTCCGCCTATTGACCAAAGAGGAGCGTATTGAGGAAATCGCCAAGATGTTGGCCGGCGATAAGATTACGGATGCAGCCCGCAGTCAAGCAAAAGAATTAGTTGAAAAAGGTTAGGCAACTAGCCTTTTTTGCTTTTGTTTTTATGTTTATTTTTGGGTTGAAATTTGTTATAATAAAGGATAATACAGAAGAGAACGGAAGGACACTTGATGATGAAGATGAAGATTAAGATTGTAACAGATTCTAGCACTACAATAGAAGCTGATTTGGCTAATGAATTGGGGATTACCATCATTCCTTTATCTGTTATGGTGGATGGGGTTGTCTATTCAGATAGTGATTTAACTGAGGGTGAGTTTCTCGACTTGATGAGAGGAGCCAAGCACTTACCGAAGACCAGTCAACCACCGGTAGGTCTCTTTGCGGAAACATTTAGCCAATTAGCTAAAGATGGTAGTCAGATTATTGCAATCCTTCTTTCTCATGCCTTGTCAGGAACGGTTGAAGCAGCCCGTCAAGGAGCTACCTTGTCTGGTGCAGATGTGACTGTTCTTGACTCTGGCTTTACCGACCAGGCAGCAAAATTTCAGGTAGTGGAAGCGGCTAGACTGGCACAAGCTGGTGCTAACAAGGAAGAAATCCTTACGGCCATTGAAGAGGTCAAAGATAAGACTGAACTATATATCGGGGTATCTACCCTAGAAAATCTTGTCAAGGGTGGTCGTATCGGTCGTGTACAAGGCATGCTCAGCAGTCTGCTCAACATTCGAGTTATCATGGAAATGAAGAACCATCAATTAACTCCGATTGTAAAGGGTCGGGGCAATAAGACTTTCAAAAAATGGCTAGAAGAATTTGTAGTGAGTTTATCTGATAAATCGGTGGCGGAGATTGGAATTTCATACTCAGGTAAGGCGGACTTTGCCAATGAAATAAAAGACTTGCTCCAGCCCCATGTAGAAACAGATATTTCTGTATTGGAAACAGGTTCTATCATTCAAACCCACACGGGTGAGGATGCCTGGGCTATCCTAGTTCGCTATGAATAATCGGAAGTTGATACAGGGACTTGTCTTCTTTTTTCTCTGTCTATTAGGGTCAATCTTCCTATTCCATCAGTTAATCCCACAGGCGCCGTCACGCATCAGTCAGGAAGAGCTAGGTCTTTCAGTGAATAGGAAATTTCGCTATTTGGCTCTTGGGGACTCCTTGACAGAAGGAGTGGGAGATGTGACAGGTCAAGGTGGTTTTGTCCCCTTGCTTGCCCAGTCGCTAGTCAATGAGTACGGTTATGAGGTAGACGTTCAAAATTTTGGAGTTTCCGGCAATACCAGTAAGCAAATCTTGAAGCGGATGAAGGAGAATGAGGAACTCCAACAGGCCTTAAAAGAAGCTGATTTATTAACCTTGACGGTCGGTGGAAATGATCTTCGTAAGGTCATTGTCAGTAATTTAAGTAACCTCAAGCTCTCTACCTTTGATAAGCCGGCAAGGGAATATGGGAGAAATCTAGAAAAGATTGTCAAACGGGCAAGACAGGAGAATGCCGATCTCCCTATCTATATTTTGGGAATTTACAATCCCTTCTATCTCAGTTTTCCTGAATTGACCGAGATGCAGACTGTGGTTGATAAATGGAATCAGACAACCAAGCAAATCACGGAAAAATACAAGGATGTTTACTTTGTAGAAATCAATGACTTGCTCTATAAAGGTTTGGAAGGCGAGATGGGGCTTAGCCAGTCTAGTTCGGCTAGCACAAATAATTTATTGTACGAAGATGATCATTTTCATCCCAATAATACGGGATATGAAATCATGAAAAAAGCACTATTGGAGAAGATGTATGAAACTGAGAAAAGCTGGACACCTTAATATCTGGAAGTGGCTCTTCTTGGTTCAATTGGCTTTGACATTGGGGGCGGGTCTGGTTTTTCTCAATCGTATCCAAGTTAAGAGAGAAAATATGACGGAATTGGTACCATCTAGCCAGACAGATGCAAAAGTGGGGACTTTCGCGACCAACCGTGAAGCCCTTAATCAAACCATTGCCAACTATTTAAAAGATTATCAAACGGAGAATTTTTCTTACCAATTATTTGTGACCAACCAACAGGTTGTTTTTGAAGGAACCTATCAGGTATTTGGTGTAACCATTCCCTTGTATCTTTATTTCCAACCCTTTAAGATGGAAGATGGGAATATTCTTCTGCGCATATTGGACATTTCAGCAGGCAACCTATCCTTGCCCAAGGCAGAAGTGTTAGCCTATCTGCAAAAAAATTATAAGTTGCCTAGCTTTGTCAAGATTGATTCTCAAGAGGCAGCAATTCACTTGAAGATAAGAGAATTGGACAATAAATTTGGACTTTATGGCAAGGCCAATACTATTGATTTATACAATGACCAAATTATTGTTGATATATACAGAAAAAGGTAAGAAACCAGCATTTAAAACTTGACCAAATGCTTAAATTTCGGTACTATATAAGGGTGAGTTAAATCTCAGAAAATTATTGGAGGACTTAGCAAAATGGCTAATAAACAAGATTTGATTGCAAAAGTTGCAGAAGCAACTTCATTGACTAAAAAAGATTCAGCAGCAGCTGTTGATGCAGTATTTGCAGCAGTAGCAGACTACCTTGCAGCTGGTGAAAAAGTACAATTGATCGGCTTCGGTAACTTTGAAGTTCGTGAGCGTTCAGCACGTAAAGGTCGCAACCCACAAACTGGTAAAGAAATCGAAATCGCAGCTTCAAAAGTTCCAGCATTCAAAGCTGGTAAAGCACTCAAGGATGCGGTAAAATAATTTAACGTGAAAAAGCCTATTGTATCAACGTTTCTACGTTGTGCAGTAGGCTTTTTTCTGTGTTTTGGGGCTCCCAGAGTCAGGGGAGTGACTCTGGGAGGTTGGAAATATAGCAAAAACTTTTTGCGTCAAAGAGTCAGGAGAGTGACTCTGGGAGGTTGGAAATATAGCAAAAACTTTTTGCGTCAAGTAGGGAGCAAAACTTTAGTAATTTTCCATGATATCTGCCACATTTGATTTCATTTTCTTGGTAACATGGGTATAAATTTGGATAGTTGTCTTGGCGTCTGCATGGCCCACACGGTCCATAATTGCTTTGAGTGGTACTCTATTCTCTGCCAGGTGACTGACCAAGGTATGACGGAAGATGTGGCTGGTTAGTTTTTTTGTATAGGCAAAGGTCACACAAAAAGAAGCATTTCTATAGGAAAAGTTTTGCATAGTCTGTCTTAGATGAAAACAGGAAAGCTACCTCAACTAACCCTTCCCTCTTGTCAATAGAATAGATGACAATATATTTACCGTTTTGAATAGTTATTCCGCGACTACTACGTCCGGACCTATCAATTATAGTTCCAATTTTTTCATCAGCATTAAAACCACGTTCAGGAAATACTTCTAAACTCTCAATCTCATCAAAAATGGCAGTTACCAGCCTATCGGCAGTTTCAGGGCTGAGCTTCACATTGGCAATGTAATCCCTGATGCTTTTAATCTGCTCAATAACTCTTGGCGAAATAATGATTTTGTATTTCTCCATTATCCTAGTACTGCCTTTCTAGCATCCTCGATACTTAGACCTTTACTAGCTTTTAGTTCTTCATAGCTAGCTGATATCTCTTCTTGAAGACGAGAAACTAATTTCTCTCTTTCCTTCTCTTCAATGGTCTTAAAAGGTAATGTTTTAGTAATGGCCACCTCTTGAACAAATTCGTTGAATGCAGAGGTAATATCTAACCCATTTTCTTGAAAGACTTCTTTAGCCATTTCAAAGTATTCTGAGTTAACTTTAAAGTTGATTTGTTTATCTTTTATTATTGTAGGCATATTCAGACCTCTCTTTTATAGTTCTTGACTATATTCTAACATTTAAAATAAATATATTCAAACTATATTTGTTTACTCGGTATTTGTAACTTTTTGGAAAACAAAAAACCAGCCTTAGCAGACTGATTTTTAAGGAGATTTATGAAAAATTTTAGGATACACTTATAGTATAACCGAATTTTCAGATTCTTCATCGGTCTTTAGACCTATTTTGTTAAAAAACAAACTTGTGCTATAATAGAGAACAAAATTAAGGGGAGATTTATATGACCATACGTAAAGCTACACAATCAGATATTCCAGTATTAAATGAATTGTTGCAAGATATTTTACAGGTTCATCATCAGGCACGACCAGATATTTTTAGAAGCTCAGGTCAAAAGTTTTCTGAGGATGAATTAAGGGAATTATTGGACAATCCAGCTAAGCCAGTTTTTGTTTATGAAGTAGAAGGGAAAGTGGTTGGTCATCTATTTTGTGAGCTGAGGACTGCGACAGGTGATGTTTTGGAACCGGTCAAAACCCTGTTCATAGATGATTTGTGTGTAGCTAGTGCTGCACGTGGTCAAAAAATCGGTGAGCAATTCTATGACTTTGCCCTTTCCTATGCCAAGGAACAGGGGTGTCATAATCTCACACTAAACGTATGGGCAGACAATGTGGGAGCTGTTCGATTCTATGAACGCTTGGGCATGAAGCCTCAAATGTTTCGCATGGAGCAAATAGTTGACTAAAAAAAGAGGTTATCCCTCTTTTTTATATTGTCTCAAAGTTGCCAATAGTTTTTGTGCAGTTTCTAAGTTGCTGTGTTTTTCTTTACGTAGGAGTTGTACTAATTGGTCCACTTCTTGTTCCTCAGCACCAGCAAGAAGGGCTAGGGATTTGGCATGGAGTTTCATGTGTCCTGCCTGAATACCAGAAGTGACCAAGGCTCGCAGGGCTGCAAAGTTTTGACAAAGCCCTACTGAAGCGATGATGGAGGCCAGTTGGCGGGCCTTTGGCTGGTTGAGCAGGTCAAAAGCAACTGCCACCTTGGGATTAAGGCCAATGGAACCACCGACCGAAGCAATCGGAAGAGGTAAGGTAATAGAGCCGACCAAGTGATCGCCATCAATGGACCAAGTAGAGAGTCCCTTGTACTGTCCATCACGGCTGGCATAAGCATGAGCACCGGCCTCCACCGCCCGCCAGTCATTTCCAGTCGCAATCACCACGGCATCGATACCGTTAAAAATTCCCTTGTTATGAGTGGCAGCCCGATAAGAATCTACCTGGGCCAGCTTGCTAGCTAGGGCAATTTTTTGAGCCGTTTCTTGGGCAATAGAGAAGCTAGTAGCCAGACTGGAGATGGCAAGACGGCATTGGGCAGTGACCAGAGATTCGGTTGCATAGTTGGATAGGATTCCCATCAAGGCCTGTCCCTGACTGAGCTCTTCTAAATCGTCCTTGATGGCTTCAAGCATGTTATTGAGAATATTGGCGCCCATGGCTTCTTGGACATCCACTTGAAGATAGACAATCAAAAACTCATCCTTACTTTCCACAGTCAGGTCACGAGCGCCCCCTCCACGTTTCACAATAGATGGATGGGCTTGATTGGCAGCTTCTAAAATAGTAGCTTTCTGGTCGAGAATAGCCTGACTTGCTCGGCTATGGTCAGGAACATCAAAGAGTGCCACCTGTCCAATCATGATACGGTTGTGGATGTTGGTGGTAAAACCGCCAGAACGAGCGATGATTTTGGCGCCGAAAGAAGCAGCAGCAACCACAGAAGGCTCTTCTGTCACCATAGGAACAGAGTAAATCTGTCCATCCACAAGTAGTTCAGGCAGAACCGAGAAGGGCAAGGCAAAGGTTCCCAGATGGTTCTCTGCCATCTTGCCTGCAATGGCTTCAGGAAGATTGGTGTCTTGATGAAGAATGTCCAAGCTCGTTTCTGACAGAGGTTTGTTTTGGTGAAGAAGCTCAATGCGCTCCTGACGTGACTTTTTGTAAAATCCTGAAAAAGTTGACATGCTTTCCTCTTTCTAATTTCTAACGAAAAGCGCCCTTGGTGAGAGCCAAAGGGCGCCGTTTTGGCTTTTATTTCCGATAAATCCGCTTGTGTTGGTCTACTTGAATGAGAGCGAAAGGTGCTGGATCTGCTGGGAGCTCAACTGAAGTGCCTGTTTCATCAAGAGAAACTTCTTCAAAGAAGATGCGTTCGTATTCCTCGACACTGAGTTTAGTGCGTTGGTTGAGGCTTTCTAAGCGATTTTGGTCTAATTGTTTCTGGTATCCTTCAACAAGGGAACCGCTGAAGATTTCACAGACAGCACCGCTACCATAGCTATAAAAGAGGATTTGATCCCCTGCCTCGAGCGCTCTGCTATTTTCCAAAAGGGAAAGGAGAGAGAGGAAGATGGATCCAGTGTAGATGTTACCGACAACCTTGTTATAGACGATGGCTTCTTGGAAGCGCTCTGTCAAGCGGTTGAGGGTTTCTTCATTTTTAGCGATGGCCTGCAAACCTTTAAGACCTTGCTTGGAGAAGGGGATGTGCAAGCACATGGCTGCAAAATCTTCCAGTGACTTGCCAGTTTTCTTCTGGTAGTAATCAAAGGTTGTCGTTAGGCAGTCAGTATACTGTTCTGTTGAGAAACGACCGTCAACACGAGGGAACTTGTCGTAGTTTGGTCGCCAGAAGTCATAGATGTCGCGGGTCTGGCAGACATTGTCATTATTGAGGACCAGGATACGAGGGTTGGCTGTGACCAACATGGCAACGGCGCCAGCCCCTTGAGTTGGCTCGCCTCCTGAAGCTACTCCATACTTGGCAATGTCACTAGCAATCACCAATACTTTTGAGTCTGGAAATTGAGCGATATGGCTCTTGGCTAAGCTTAGTCCAGCAGTAGCCCCATAGCAGGCTTCCTTCATCTCGATAGAACGAGCAAATGGCTGGATGCCTAACAAACCGTGAATAGATACAGCCGCAGCCTTGCTCTGATCTACGCTTGATTCTGTACCGACGATGACCATATCGATAGTCTGTTTATCTTCTTCGGTCAAAATAGCTGATGCAGCTTGAGCACCAAGGGTAACAATATCTTGTGTAACAGGTGCGACAGCCATTTCTGACTGGAGAAGACCAACCTTATATTTGTTAGGGTCAATGTTGCGGGCGAGGGCCAAATCAGCCAAATCTAAAACATAATCGGGTGCCGCAAAACCGATTTTATCAATACCGATGTTCATACTTTATCCTTTGTTTACAAATGATTAGTTGCTATTTTTTTGTGCATTGGAAACGATAAGGGAAATACCCTGACCGCCTCCGATACAGAGGGCACAGAGACCCAGCTCTTTATCTTGCTTGATGAGTTCGTGGACGAGACTGACCAAGATTCGACTGCCACTAGCTCCAATTGGGTGACCGAGAGCGATGGCACCGCCGTTGACATTGACTTTGGCAGGGTCAGCTCCTAATTGGTCAACAACAGGAATGGATTGGGCTGCGAAGGCTTCGTTCAGCTCGAACAAGTCAATATCTTCAACAGTTTTACCAATCTTTTGAAGCGCCTTTTGGCTTGCAGTAACTGGTCCCATTCCCATAAGAGCAGGATCTAGACCGCTTGTAGCATAGCTTTCTATATAGGCCAGTGGTGTGAGGTTCAGCTCGTTAGCTTTTTCCTCAGACATGAGAAGGAGGACTGCACAGCCATCATTGATACCAGAAGCATTGGCAGCAGTAACCGTTCCGTCTTTTTTGAAGGCAGGTCGTAAGGTCGCCAGTTTTTCAAGTGGTGTTAGTCGAGGATACTCATCCTTGTCAAAAATGCTTTCTCCCTTGCGACTATTGAGACTAATCGGAACAATCTCATCTACAAAACGACCTTCAGTAATAGCTTTGGCAGCTTTTTCTTGACTAGCGTATGCAAAGGCGTCTTGGGCTTCACGGCTGATGTGATAGCGTTCAGCCACATTTTCAGCTGTAATGCCCATGTGATAGTCGTTGAAAGCATCTGTCAAACCATCTGTCAACATGGAATCTTCTAAAGTAATATGGCCTAACTTACTTCCAAATCGGCTGGATTTGGAGAGGTAGGCAGCTTGGCTCATGATTTCAATACCCCCAGCAACAACCACATCATTGTCACCAAGCATGATGGATTGGGCAGCTAGGAGGACTGACTTGAGACCTGATCCGCAAACCTTATTGACACAGTAGGCAGAAGTGGTTTCTGGCAGTCCAGCTTTAATAGCAATTTGTCGGGCAATATTTTGTCCATGCCCAGCAGAAAGAACATTGCCGAAAATCACTTCGTCAACAAGATTGGCTGGTATTTGTTTGTTTTCTAAAGCTGCTTGGAGAACCTGCGCCCCTAAATCAGCGATTTCAATATCTTTTAGACTACCTCCGAAACTGCCGATGGCAGAACGATAGGCAGACACGATAGCTACTTTTTGCATGATAACTCCTGTAATGGTATCGTTTTGAACTGTCGTGTTCAGCCCAACTATTATACCATGATTTTATTTTTTTTCATAAGAAGAAAGATAGGTCTCCAGACTGAATTTACATGAAAGTGAATGAAAGCGTAAACAGATTGTGGAAAAGCTAGCATTTTTTTACATTTTCGTGTAAAATAGAGGAGTATAAGAGGGGAAACCTCAAAATATAAAGGAGAATCCATAAATGGTAAAATTGGTTTTTGCTCGCCATGGTGAGTCTGAATGGAACAAAGCTAACCTTTTCACTGGTTGGGCTGATGTTGATTTGTCTGAAAAAGGTACTCAACAAGCAATCGATGCTGGTAAGTTGATCAAAGAAGCTGGTATTGATTTTGACCTTGCTTTCACATCAGTATTGAAACGTGCTATCAAGACTACAAACTTGGCTCTTGAAGCTGCGGATCAATTGTGGGTACCAGTTGAAAAATCATGGCGTTTGAACGAGCGTCACTACGGTGGTTTGACTGGCTTGAACAAGGCTGAAGCAGCAGCTGAATACGGTGATGAGCAAGTACACATCTGGCGTCGTTCATACGATGTATTGCCTCCAGAAATGGCAAAAGACGATGAGCATTCAGCACATACTGACCGTCGTTACGCACACCTTGACTCAGCAGTCATTCCAGATGCTGAAAACTTGAAAGTTACGCTTGAGCGTGCCCTTCCATTCTGGGAAGATAAGATTGCTCCAGCTTTGAAAGACGGTAAAAACGTATTCGTAGGTGCACACGGTAACTCAATTCGTGCCCTTGTAAAACACATCAAAGGCTTGTCTGATGACGAAATCATGGACGTGGAAATTCCAAACTTCCCACCACTTGTTTTCGAATTGGATGAAAACTTGAACATTGTGAAAGAGTACTACTTGGAAGCATAATTTAGTAACACCTGAGCTAGCCTCAGGTGTTTTGCATACTGAATAGGAGTTTTTTTACGGCGTTTATGCTATAATCAAAACATAAACAGTCAAAAGGAGTTTGTTATGGCTAGTAAAAAAATGTTGCACGCCTGCTTACGTGTTGAAAACTTAGAAGCTTCACAAAAATTTTATGAGGAAGCTTTCGGATTTAAAGAAACTCGTCGCAAAGACTATCCAGAGCACAAGTTTACCTTGGTTTACTTGGCGCTTGAAGGGGATGATTTTGAGATTGAATTGACCTATAACTATGACCATGGTCCTTATATCGTAGGCGATGGCTTCTCGCATTTGGCCCTTTCTTCCGATGATTTGGAAGGTGATAATGCTAAGCATAAGGAGTTAGGCTACCCAACGACAGACATCAAGGGCTTGCCAGGTAGTCCAGGTCGTTATTATTTCGTGACCGATCCAGATGGTTACCGTGTAGAAGTCATTCGTGCAAATTAAGTCTAAAAGATTGCTTAGGCAGTCTTTTTTTTGAAACAAAAGTTCGGATTTCCATTAGAAAATCTCTAGGTGTACTTGACAGAAAAGGATTGAAATTATAGTATAGTAATAGAGAAAATGAAAAAGGAATAATTAGTATGAAAAGGCTATTTTGGATTCTTTTGAATGCCTTTCTAGTAGCTATGATGGTGATTGCGAGTATCTATTTGTATCGCAATTTCCAGGATTGGCAATTAAGGCATTTTATTAAAGAAAAGGAAGAGTTGGTGCTGAAAGGACAATCATCTGATTTAGAGGAGGGGAATATCGGTTCTACCCATGTTCTTGCTACCATACCAAAAGACCCTTCGGGGCATAGAATTGCACAACTAGAACAAAAAATAGTGGGCCATGTCCGCCATAAGTTAGGCTATAAGAAGCCGTCAGGAAAAATAAAGAATGTCCTTGTTGTTCATACCAAGGAGGGACAGACTAATTTTAAGAAGGTCCGAGCCCATGAAATCCACAGTGAGCAGTATGCTGTCCAACCCTTGCAAGTGAAAAAAGAGGAAGAAGCTAGACCTGAACGTGTTTTGTTGACGGAAGACCAGCAACTCTTTACTTTGGGAGATATGTTCTTGGACTTGAATGCAGCCAAGACCATTATGGTCAATAAGTTGCAGGAAAAGTTGACCAATCAAGGAGTGGATGAGGCAGAAAAAGCAAGGATTTTAGCAGAGTTTCAAAATCTGGACTTGGAAACGGTCGTCTTTAGCTATGCCAATAGTCAATTGATCCTAGCATTATCTGAGGAAGTGTTTCAGGTAAGTAGTTTAGAACTAGCTATTTCGGACTTCTTCGCGATTATGAAGGGAGATTATCTGGCAGATGTTGATAAGGCCAATTATGATCAGTTTCTTGCTCAGAATCAAGTGGATAAAAAAGCTCTTCGTCAGATTGCCTTGACCTTTGATGATGGGCCAAACCCTGCAACGACACCACTTATTTTGGACCTCTTGAAGAAATACAATGTCAAAGCAACCTTCTTTGTACTGGGAAGTGTAGTAGAAGGGAACGAAGCTATCTTACAACGGATGGTAGCGGAAGGGCATGAAGTTGCTAACCATACTTGGAGCCATCCAAATTTGACACGTCTTTCAACCGAGCAAATTAAAGAAGAAATTGAGTTGACACAGGCTATCGTTGAAAAAGCTATTGGGAAGCGTCCTACTATGATGCGACCGCCCTATGGGGCCATCAACCAGGCTGTGGTAGATGCCATGGGACTTCCTTCGATCTACTGGAATGTGGATACAGAGGATTGGTCAAATCGAGATAGTCATGCTATTCTTGGCAGAGTGAAAGAACTGGCTTGCCCAGGCTGTATTATTCTTATGCATGACATCCATCAGCCGACAGTGAATAGTTTGGAACCTGTCTTACAGTTCCTCACATCTGAGGGCTACAATCTAGTGACGATAACAGAATTATTGGGACCAAATCTCAATCCCCAACATATTTATTATGATCAGGAAGCCAATGGTCCAGCACAACATTAAAAAGGAGGTTTCGACCTCCTTTTTCTTATACTTTATATAGTTCTTGGTTCTTCAAGATAACTTCTTGGACTTGAGCATATTTTTTCAACTGCTTGACTTCACTTGGACTGGATACTAGGGTAATGACTAGTCCCTCCTTGCCCATGCGACCAGTCCGTCCAGCTCGGTGGGTATAGGCTTCTTGGTCAAATGGAACGTCAAAGTTGAGAACACATTCTAAGTTATCAATATCAATCCCACGCGCAACCATATCTGTAGCCAATAAAAGATTGAGCTCGTGGTTCTTAAATCGTTCAATGATGACCTTGCGGAATTTGACATTGACATCTGAAGCCAGAGAAACAGCATTCACTCCATTATATAGAAGCTTGTCTTCGCTGGCCCCCAGGTCTGATAGGCTGTTGAAGAATGCCAGAGCACGAAAGTCTGGAATATTGGCAAACTTGCGAAGGGTTTCTAAGCGGTCACGCTTGTCCACCATCATGTAGCAATGTTGAATGTTATCCAATTTCTGTTCAGACAAGTCAATGGTATCAATGTCTTGAGCAATCTTTTGACGGTCAAACTTAGCCGTTGCACTCATGTAAATCAACTGATGGTCCCTAGGTACGTAGGAAATGATTTTTTCAACAAACTGGTACTGGGAATCAGAGAAGAGTTGGTCAAATTCATCTAAGACAATGGTATTGACATTCATCATCTTGATTTTTTTCAATTTTATCAACTCAAAAATGCGACCAGGAGTTCCAATCAAGATCTCCGGTCCTTTTTTTAGTCGCTCAATCTGGCGTTTCTGGCTGGAGCCAGAAAGGAAGAGTTGGACGTTAAGACCAATAGCCTCTGACCAGGTTTTGCAGACGTCAAAGATTTGACCAGCCAACTCGGTATTGGGAGCCAGGATGAGTAATTGTTGGGCCTTTTTAGGTGTCAAAGCCAGCAAGCTAGGCCAGAGGTAGGCAAGGGTCTTGCCCGTACCTGTTGGACTGATGGCAAGGAGAGATCTGCCGGTTCTGATTGGCTGGAAGGCTTGGACTTGGATGGGCGTAAAGTCCTCAAAGCCAAGTTGAGTCAGCTGGTCAGTCCAGCTGGTTGGGAAATTAGTTTTCATGGGTATCCGCCTTAAAGGTTATTCCTGCGTCTTGGCGCATGGTGTAGAGAGTATGATGGACCGCCTCAGCCACATCCAGCCATTTTTCCGCCAGCTCATGATTGTTTTGCAGAATGACCTGTGCAATAGCTTGTACCTCCTCCAGCATAGGCTCTTCCTGCGCTTGGATAGGGAGGACAATTTGGCCACCGTCATGTTTGGTAAAAATAGCAGAGCTGATATGCTGGCAGGCGTTGAGGGTGAGGGTACCCTCACAAGTATAGATTTCACTTGGCAGGTTGCTGGTGATATTTTTCCCAACCTGGATAGTCACTAGAAAATCATCGTAGATTAGTTGCCCAGTCCCATTCAAATCAATGGATGAAGGGAGCTGGTGGGCAGCGTATCGGGCTGCATTTGGTCTACCAAAGAGCCCAATGGCAGTATAGAGCGTATAAACGCCCAAATCCATCAAGGCTCCGCCTGAAAAATCAGCTGAAAAGATATTGGGAGTTTGTCCTGCAAGTAACTCAGGCATCTTGGAAGAGTATTTGGCATAGGAAAAGTTGGCACCCCAAACCGTCTTATCTTTCAAGAAGTCCTTAATGATAGTGATGGCTGCTTCATGGTAGTTACGGGCTGCTTCAAACAGATAGACTCCATTTTCCTTGGCAATCTGACGAAGTTGGGTCAGTTCCTGCGGTGTTGAGACCATTGGCTTTTCAATAATCACATGTTTACCAGCAGAAAGGACTGCCTTGGCTTGCTCAAAATGCAAGGCATTTGGACTGGCAATATAGACCAAATCGATCGGTGCAGAAAGAAATTTTATCCATTCTGTGTATAAAATTACATTTTCGTAATTTGTTGAAAATGACATAGCGGTTTCCAATTTTCTTGAAAATATCGCTGATAATTGGAAATATTTACTCAAATGAGCAGAGGAAATAAACTTGTGGCTGATGTCTGAAGTGCCAATAATACCAAAATTTAGCATAAATTCTCATTTCTTTATGTGTTATCCTTTCCATTATACCATGTTTCATGGTAAAATAGTATTGAAAATAGAAGGAGATGATGATGACTCAGAAACCCATTATTATTGGCGTAACCGGCGGATCTGGGGGTGGCAAGACAAGTGTGTCGCGTGCCATTCTGGATAATTTCCCAAATGCTCGCATATCAATGATTGAACACGATTCCTACTATAAGAATCAGTCACACCTAACCTTTGAAGAACGGATACTAACCAATTATGACCATCCACTAGCCTTTGATACGGATTTGATGATTTACCACATTGGTGAATTGTTAGCAGGGCGTTCAGTGGATATTCCGATTTATGATTACACTCAGCACACCCGTTCAGATAAAACCTATCGTCAGGAGCCACAAGATGTATTTATTGTGGAAGGTATTTTGGTATTGGAAGACAAACGGTTGCGGGATTTGATGGATATTAAAATCTTTGTCGATACAGACGATGACATTCGCATCATTCGCCGCATTAAGAGAGACATGGAAGAACGTGGGCGTAGCTTAGATAGTATCATTGAACAGTACACCTCGGTGGTGAAACCTATGTATCACCAGTTTATCGAGCCAACTAAGCGCTATGCAGATATCGTCATTCCTGAAGGCGTCAGCAATCTTGTAGCCATCGACTTGATCAACACCAAGGTGGAGAGTATTTTAAGAGAGCGTGGTTAAGATGCCCAAGCAGAGAATATTACCCCATATTATACTAGGGATAATGGGTGCTAGCGGTCAGATGGTAACTGGTAAGCAGATTACCGACTATGTTCAACGCGATTTAGGAGAATTTTGGCAGGTAGCTCATAGTCAAGTCTATCCAGAGCTAAAACGCATGACCAAGGAAGAATTGATTACCTGTCATGCGGTCCCTGGCAATGAAAAAGAGAAGCAGTATGCTATGACTGCGACAGGTCGTCAGATTTTGGAAGATTGGCTATCCATTCCAAATGATGAAACTCCTCAACAAAAGGATCTGTTTTCTATTAAGATGTTCTTTATCCGTGATAAGAAAGATCCACGGATACCAGGTTTGTTGGAGAATCAAATTGAATTAGTCACCAAGCACTTGAAACACCTAGACAGTCGCAAGGTTGAGCTTTTCTCAACCAAGGAGAGTATTCAAGACAACTATGGTCACTACTTGATTTTGACCCGAGCTATCGAGCGCAATCGTGCCCAGCTCAAGTGGTTGGAAGATACCCTAGCAAGTTTGTAACGGTTCGGCTTTCCGAGCCGTTTTTTCTTGTGCTGTCAGATAGTTTGTGATAGAGTTATAAAAGAAATGTGAGAGAAGGAGAAGACAATGTCCATTCAACAAATGGTGAGTATGGTCTTGATGGTCTGGAATATAGTCGTGTTTCTGACCTATGGTCTGGATAAGGGCAAGGCTAGAAAGGATGCTTATCGGATTTCAGAAAAAACTTTATTACTCATGGCCTACTTGGGTGGAGGTCTAGGTGCCTGGGCGGGTGGTACTCATTTCCGCCATAAAACCCAGAAGAAGTATTTTCAACTGGCTTGGGCTGTGGGTGTCTTGATTGATGTCCTGATTATCTTATGGATATGGAAATAGGCGCAAGCCTTTTCTTTTTCCCTCAGGCTATAAAAGTTGGACTATCTATGCTATAATGTTCCTATGATGAAACAAGAAAAAATCTCAACGTATCAATTATTATTGGCTCAGTTGGAGGCCCTATTAGACGGCGAAACCAATGCACTTGCCAATTTGTCTAATGCCTCAGCTTTGCTCAATCAGGCTCTACCAAATTCTGTCTTTACAGGTTTTTACTTATATGATGGCCAAGAATTGATTTTAGGGCCTTTTCAAGGTGGCGTTTCCTGTGTCCACATCGCACTTGGTAAAGGTGTCTGCGGTGAATCTGCTTCTAAACGCCAGACCATTCTCGTAGACGATGTCCGTCTGCATGATAACTATATTTCTTGCGATGCGGCAGCCCTTTCGGAAATCGTAGTACCCATGCTGAAAAACGACCAGCTTTTGGGCGTTTTGGACTTGGATTCGAGATTGGTAGCGGATTATGATGCCATTGACCAAGAGTACTTAGAGCAGTTTGTTGCGCTCCTGGTGGAGAAAACAGACTGGAATTTTGCTATGTTTGGAGAAAAAGGGTAATGTACCAAGCTTTATATCGGAAATACCGCAGCCAGACCTTTGGGGAGATGGTGGGGCAGGAGGTGGTGGCGACCACGCTCAAGCAGGCCATTGAGCAGGGGAAAATTAGCCATGCCTATCTTTTTTCTGGGCCTCGTGGTACGGGTAAGACTTCGACAGCCAAGATTTTTGCCAAGGCCATGAACTGTCCCAATCAGGTGGGTGGCGAGCCTTGTAATGACTGCTACATCTGTCAGGCCATTACCGAGGGCAGTCTGGAAGATGTGATTGAGATTGACGCGGCATCCAATAATGGTGTCGATGAAATCCGTGATATTCGGGACAAATCGACCTATGCGCCTAGCCTTGCGACCTACAAGGTTTATATCATTGACGAGGTTCACATGCTATCGACAGGGGCTTTTAATGCCCTCTTGAAAACCTTGGAAGAGCCGACGGAGAATGTGGTCTTTATTCTTGCGACTACAGAGTTGCATAAGATTCCTGCTACTATCTTATCCAGGGTGCAACGTTTTGAATTCAAGTCCATCAAGGTCACGGATATTCAGGCCCATTTGGCTCAAATCTTGACCAAGGAAGGTCTTGGATTTGACGACCAAGCTTTGACCATTATTGCCCGTCGGGCAGAAGGGGGAATGCGGGATGCTCTGTCTATTCTCGACCAGGCCCTCAGTCTCAGCCATGACCAGACAGTTACCTTGGAAATCGCAGAGGAAATCACGGGTTCCATCAGTCTGCGTGCTCTGGATGACTATATAGCTAGTCTGCGTCAGGCGGATAGTGTGTCGGCACTGGGTCATCTGCAGACCTTGTTTGACCAAGGCAAGAGCATGAGCCGTTTTGCGACGGACCTCTTGCATTACCTGCGTGACCTCCTTATCGTGCAGACGGGCGGTGAGAATACCCATCTGACTGCTGGTTTTACGGACAATCTAGCACTGGCTCAGGAGCGGATCTTCACCATGATTGAGTTGGTGACCAAGAGCCTGGCGGATATCAAGTCTAGCCCTCAACCTAAGATTTACGCTGAAATGATGACCATTCGGTTGGCTGAAAGTGGTTCTGCTTCGGGGGCAATGGCAGAGCTACCAGCAGATGTGGTCAGCCAAATAAGCAGTTTGCAACAACAAGTAGCAGACCTACAGAAACAATTAAGCCAACTCTCAAATCAACAGAGTGCTGTTAAGCCAGTTTCACGCAAGCCACAGGCGCCGAAGAAGTACCGATTGGATACCAGCAAGGTTCATGCTATTTTGCAAGAAGCCATGGAAAATCCAGCATTGGCGCGTGAAAATTTGACTCGCTTGCAAAATGCCTGGGGAGAAATTATCGAGAGTTTATCAGGAGCAGATCGTGCCTTACTTGTTGGCTCCCAGCCAGTCGCTGCGAATGAAAATCATGCGATTTTGGCCTTTGAATCCCCACTCAATGCTGAACAGACTATGAAACGAGACAATCTCAATACCATGTTTGGTAATATACTCAGCAAGGCAGCAGGCTTTTCGCCACAGATTTTGGCTATTGCTCAAGAAGATTGGGTCAGCATTCGGGCTGAATTTTCAGCCAAGGCCAAGGGGCAAAAAACACAAGAAAGAGAAAAAGAAGAAAGCCCTGTTCCAGAAGAATTTGGCTTTCTAGCAGACACCGTTGAGATAGTAAATGATTGATAGCAATATCGGTCTTAGGACTGATGTGGAATGTGGTTGACTAAGGTATACTATAATCAATCCTAAATATTTTTCATAATCTCCTTAAGAAAGCACCGACTGAGTTGGTGTTTTTCTTGTTTAGCTAGTATACATAGAAAGAAGGGATATAAAAAATCAGCCAGTCGACTGATTTAAGACAAGTATTTTCCATAGATTGACAAGCTCACTCACTCTCTGTTATGATAGTATCGCCCCCCGAAATGTATGAAGGGAGGTGATTTACTTGGCAATGGAACTTTTTCTCGCATTGTTTCTTGCACCATTGTTGGTTAGTATCCTAACAATCCTGTTTGAGTACTGGCTAAACAATCGTAACAAGTAGGCCCTGTGGGGCAAAATAAAACCCCTCAACGTTCGCACCGTTGGGGGTCTTTTTGATTCACTTGACAAAGCGAACCATTCTCGCAGTACCTAAAGTATAGCATAGCGACGGTTAGCTGTCAATGTATTTATTTGTTCTGATTTCCTTGTCTAAACCAGGCATGGTAGGATGGAAAAATTCGTTATAATTTTATGAATACATCTGAAAAGATAGTTTTTTAAGTGAAGATGTTAGATTTTTTGGTATAATTTATCTATGAAACTGTCACAATTTCTTCTTTTGTCTCTTTCGACAATTATCTCTATTTATTTTATGAATACTTCCATTCTTTCTAAGGATTTTTTGCTTGCAGGTATTTTTGCCTTTATCGCCTTTCGCAATCTTCACTTTGCCTACAAGGTGACACGCTTTATTCGTTTGATGGAGAAGCAGACCAAGAAGTAAGGCTGATTTCTCCACTGGAGATGATTTTTGCCTTGCTGTTATCCAGTTGGATGACTAGATTGCCTGTGTCGGTGACTGCGATGGCAGTTCCCTTAAATTCAACCTGATTTTCTACAAAGCTCACTTGTTGGCCAACAACAAGTGATTTTTCTTTATAAAGGGCAATGAGTTCCTTGTCATCGGTTTCTAAAAATGCTTTCCAAATGGCTATAATCAACTGGTTGCGGGTAAAGGGAGGCTGGTCGTCGAAGAGATTACCGGCTGATTGCCGGAGTTCTTTTGGAAAATCATCTATATGGACATTGATACCCACTCCAATAATGACATCGGTCACCCGTTGGTTTTCCATGGAAGAAATGGCTTCGGTCAGGATGCCAGCAACTTTCTTCTGCCCCAGGTAAATATCATTGACCCACTTGATTTGGATATCTAGGTCAGAGAGGGACTGAATGGCCTTGACCACAGCGGCTGCGGCTAGAATGGTATAGGGCTTAAATTCAAGGAAGGGGACATTGGGTGAAAGGCGGAGAGACATATAGATACCGCCTGATTTGGAGGCATAAAATGGCCGCCCAAATCGTCCCTTGGCTTTATTCTGATAGGGAGCTAGATAGAGGGCAGGGCTCGCATGACCTGCTTCAATACCTTGTTTGGCATCTAGCTGGGTCGAATCACTATCGGCATTGAGGTGGACAGGGAGTTGGAGCTCCTGTGAAATCAAATCTGGCAGCAACAAATCACCCTCGGCCAATTTGTAGCCACGATTGCGGGCTGCTTCAATGGTCAGACCATGTGCTTCTAACTGGCGTATGGCTTTCCAAATGGAAGTCCGAGAAATCCCCAATTCCTGCGCCAAGTCTTCTCCGCTGACATAGTCGTCTTTTTCTTTTAATAGTAAATAAATCTTCTGGTAGGTTTTCATGTCTTCATTATAGCAAAAAAATGTCCTAAAACATGATATAATAGTTTAAAATAAGGAGGTTTTCATGAAGACACTTGATTACATCGTTAAACTGACCAACACTCCGTCGCCAACAGGCTTTACGACGGATATGATGAACTACATCAAGACAGAAGTAGAAGGTTTCGGCTATGAGGCTGTCAAAACTGCCAAGGGAGGCGTTT
Source organism: Streptococcus suis (assembly GCF_002964575.1). GTDB lineage: Bacteria > Bacillota > Bacilli > Lactobacillales > Streptococcaceae > Streptococcus > Streptococcus suis_R. The sequence goes on from NZ_POQQ01000041.1 coordinate 102,215, forward strand.
TGGTGACAGTTCCTGGGGAAAATGACCAGAAACACCGAATGTTGACTGCTCATCTGGACACCTTGGGTGCCATGGTCCGTGCAGTCAAGCCAGACGGCCGACTCAAAATGGATTTGGTGGGAGGATTTGGCTACCCTTCAATTGAGGGAGAAAATTGCCTTATCCATTGTGCAAAAAATGGCAAGACCTTTACAGGTACGATTTTGATGCACCAGACCTCTGTCCATGTCTATCGAGATGCCAGCACAGCCGAGCGGAACCAGACCAACATGGAAATTCGTTTGGATGAAAAAGTGACCAGTGCCGATCAGACGCGGGCCTTAGGCATTGAAGTCGGTGATTTTATCTCCTTTGATCCAAGGACTATTGTGACAGAAACAGGCTTTATCAAGAGCCGCCACCTTGATGACAAGGTTTCAGCTGCTATCTTGCTCCATCTTTTGAAGGTTTATAAGGAAGAGGGAGTGACCCTGCCTTACACGACCCATTTCTATTTTTCCAATAATGAAGAAATTGGCTACGGTGCCAACTCCAGCATTCCTGCTCTGGTGGTTGAGTATCTGGCGGTGGATATGGGGGCAATGGGAGATGACCAGCAGACAGATGAGTACACGGTTTCTATCTGTGTCAAAGATGGTTCAGGCCCATATCATTACGAACTCCGTCAGCACTTGGTAGCCTTGGCGGAGAGGGATGGTATTCCATATAAATTAGACATTTATCCATATTATGGTTCGGATGCTTCAGCAGCCATGCGAGCAGGTGCAGATGTCAAGCACGCTCTACTTGGTGCGGGTATTGAGTCTAGCCATTCTTATGAACGCACCCATATGGATTCCGTTCAGGCGACTGAGCGAATGGTGGATGCTTATTTGAAATCAACTATGGTAGACTAAGATGAATGAAAACCGTTTTTTAGAGCTCTTTAATGACCTGGACAAGGTCTTGCGCAAGGTCTGTCAAGTTGAGGATGGGGAACATGCGGACGTTGGTTCTATGTTGGCCAAGGCCAAGGACTTAAGCCCAGTCAATCCTGTCCAAGCCAACTGGGACAATCTCTATGTAGCTCGGCAGTTACGTAATCTTATGGTCCATGAAAGACGAACAGGCTTGAAAGAAGTGGCTCAGCCTTCGCAGGAGTTGATTTCAGTTTTGGAAAAGGTTATTGCCCAGTACCAAGCACCTAAGACCATTGAAACCTATTTGCAAAAGACCCAGAAACTCAAGCCTATTCTGTTTGATAGTCGGGATAAGTTGACCCAGGCCTTGGAAATTGTGGAACGTGAGCATGTTTCCAAATTTCCTATCTTTTCCGGCACATCCTACCAGGGTTTGGTGTCAGATAAGGGATTGGCAAATTGGTTGGCCAAGGCTAGTAAGGAAACGGGCTCTATCCGTGAAAAATTAGAAAAAGCCAGTCTGGCTGATGTCTTGGCTTGCGAGGAGGATAGTATTCAAGTGCTTATTTTACCAACAGATACAAGCCTTTATCAGCTTATCAATCATTTTGAAGGAAGAAAACGGACAACTGTTTTGGTCACTCGTCAAAATAATAAGAAGCTTCATTCTCCTGAAGATATTGTTGGTATCATTACGGCACAAGATATAGCAGAGATCTATGGAATGGTGGATTGAGTGGAAGGGAGAAATCATGTCAACAAATCGTTTAGCCTGGGATGAATATTTTGCGGCTCAGGCGCTCTTGATTGCCAATCGGGCAACTTGTAAGCGGGCCAAGGTCGGTGCGGTTTTGGTTAAGGATAATAAGGTTATTGCGACGGGCTATAATGGTTCTGTTTCAGGAACCGAGCATTGTTTGGATCAGGAATGCCTCATGATTGATGGTCATTGTGCTAGGACCCTGCATGCGGAAGTCAATGCCATTTTACAAGGAGCGGAAAGGGGAATTCCAAAAGGGTTTACTGCCTATGTGACCCATTTCCCCTGCCTCAATTGTTCCAAGCAATTGCTACAGGTTGGTTGCCAACGTGTCGTCTATATCAACGAATACCGAATGGATGACTATGCCCAGTATCTTTACAAGGAAAAGGGCTGTGAGCTGGTTCATTTACAACTGGAAACTGTTAAAAAGGCGATTGCAGAAGCAGAATTTATTTAGTAAGGGAGGTTGTCTTGCATACCTCTCTTTATTTTTTAGAAAAATACTAGGATAGTCACCTAATATATGCTATACTAGAAGCGTTATTAAGTCCCGAAAAGGTAGTTATCAGACTAGTTAATTTTCGTACATATGCTTGGAAGTTATTGCTTTCTCGTTATGTATCTGGAAATTTTCCTTTGCTCAAGACAGGTGTCTTTCGCAAATAGAGCTTTCCTTTGCTCAAGACAGGTGTCTTTCGCAAATAGAGCTTTCCTTTGCTCAAGACAGGTGTCTTTCGCAAATCACTAGTCTTCGACTAGTTCTTTGTAACCTTGATAACAATTTATTTTAAGGGGGACATGTTTATGTCAGAACGTAAGTTGTTTACGTCTGAATCTGTTTCGGAGGGTCATCCGGACAAGATTGCAGACCAGATTTCAGATGCCATTTTGGATGCTATTTTAGCAGAGGATCCAGATGCGCACGTAGCGGCGGAAACGGCTGTTTATACAGGCAGTGTTCATGTGTTTGGAGAGATTTCAACCACTGCCTATGTGGATATTAACCGTGTGGTACGTGATACGATTGCGGAGATTGGCTATACAAAAGGTGAGTATGGTTTTTCAGCTGAGTCGGTTGGGGTTCATCCGTCACTTGTAGAGCAATCGCCAGATATTGCCCAAGGCGTCAATGAAGCTTTGGAAACGCGTCAAGATGCTAGTCAAGATCCATTAGATTTGATTGGTGCAGGTGACCAGGGGCTCATGTTTGGTTTTGCAGTAGATGAAACGCCAGAGCTTATGCCATTGCCAATTTCACTTAGTCATAAATTGGTGCGTCGTTTGGCCGAGTTGAGAAAATCTGGTGAAATTGCTTATCTCCGTCCAGATGCGAAGTCACAGGTAACAGTTGAGTACGATGAAGACAACCAACCTGTTCGTGTGGATACTGTCGTTATTTCGACCCAGCATGATCCAGAAGTTAGCCAGGAGCAAATTCGTCAGGATGTGATTGAGCGTGTCGTTAAGGAAATCATTCCAGCTCAATACTTGGATGACCAAACCAACTACTTTATCAATCCAACAGGTCGCTTTGTCATTGGCGGACCACAAGGGGATTCTGGTTTGACAGGTCGTAAGATTATCGTTGATACCTATGGTGGTTATTCTCGTCATGGCGGCGGTGCCTTCTCTGGTAAGGATGCGACCAAGGTGGACCGTTCTGCATCTTATGCGGCACGTTATATCGCAAAAAATATCGTAGCTGCTGGCTTGGCTAAAAAAGCTGAAGTTCAATTAGCTTATGCCATCGGGGTTGCCCATCCAGTTTCTGTTCGCATTGATACCTTTGGTACAAGTACAGTAGCAGAAAGCGAACTAGAAGCAGCTGTTCGTCAGATTTTCGACTTGCGTCCAGCGGGCATAATCCAGATGTTGGATCTCAAGCGTCCGATTTACAAGCAAACGGCAGCCTATGGTCATATGGGTCGCACAGATATTGACTTGCCATGGGAACGCTTGGATAAGGTAGAGGCGTTGAAGGCTATCCTTGCCTAGTGCCAATAAGAACCAATCAGAAACCAATGAAAATCGTTAGAAATGACCTTCTAGCGATTTTTTTATACGGTTTTGACTAGAATTGGTAGCTGGTTTAGGCTTTCTGATAGGAAACTTGCCTGTTTTAGGACGGCTATTCAGCCCTAGTGCCAGTGAATGGAGCTGTAGCAGGAGCATGGATTGGAACGACCGCTATGGTCATCTGACTAGCTAGTTATTTGATGTGCTAAATTACTAGCTTTTTACCCTGCATTGTGATAGAATGAAACGTATGCCTTTTTTGGGCAATAAGAGAAAGAGATTAGTTAGTATGAGAAAAATCGTTATCAATGGTAGAAAAACACTGAAAGGGTCTGTAACAGTCAGTGGGGCTAAGAATTCAGTCGTTGCTTTAATTCCTGCCATTATTCTTGCGGATGGAATTGTCACACTGGATGGTGTGCCAGCTATTTCAGACGTTGATAGTTTGATTGATATTATGGAAACCATGGGGGCAACCGTTAAGCGTGATGGTGAAACGCTTGAAATTGACCCTCGTGGTGTGCAAGATATGCCCATGCCTTTTGGTAAAATCAATAGCCTACGTGCTTCTTATTATTTCTACGGTTCACTTCTGGGTCGCTTCGGTCAAGCAGTGGTTGGTCTGCCAGGTGGCTGTGATTTAGGTCCACGTCCGATTGACTTGCACTTGAAGGCTTTTGCGGCCATGGGTGCTGAAACGACCTATGAGGGTGACTATATGCGTTTAGCAACCAATGGTCAACGCATTCAGGGAGCACATATCTTCATGGATGTGGTCAGTGTCGGTGCAACTATCAATACCATTTTGGCTGCGGTTAAAGCTGAGGGTCGTACGGTTATTGAAAATGCGGCGCGTGAGCCAGAAATCATTGATGTAGCAACCTTGCTCAATAACATGGGTGCCCATATTCGTGGCGCAGGTACAGACATTATTACCATCGATGGTGTAGATAGTCTGCATGGAACCCGTCACCAAGTCATTCCAGACCGTATCGAAGCTGGAACCTATATCGCCCTTGCAGCCGCAGTGGGTGAAGGTATCCGTGTCGATAATGTCCTTTATGAACACTTGGAAAGCTTTATCGCTAAGTTGGAAGAAATGGGCGTTCGCATGACTGTTTCTGAAGACAGTATCTTTGTTGAAAAACAAGAAAAATTGAAGGCTGTAAGTATCAAAACTTCGCCATATCCAGGCTTTGCGACAGACTTGCAACAGCCAATCACTCCGCTCCTATTGACAGCAGAGGGCACTGGTAAAATTGTTGATACCATTTATGAAAAACGTGTCGGTCATGTGCAAGAATTGGCGAATATGGGTGCAAATATTTCAACTCGTAGCAATTACATTGCTTTCGAAGGTCCAAATCAGTTGACCGGTGCATCAGTCAAGGCGACGGATTTGCGGGCTGGAGCTGCCATGGTCATTGCGGGCTTGATGGCTCAAGGTCGAACAGAAATTACCAATATTGAGTTTATCTTGCGTGGCTATTCAAATATTATTGAGAAATTAACAGAACTGGGTGCAGATATTCAGTTGATTGAGAACTAGCAGCAAGTTCGGGCTAGCTTCTTACTTTTAACATCAAACAATTTGGGGCTGGGAGTTATTCTCAGCCCCTTGGGTACACTATGACAGTTTGGACTAGACTAGCACAATTTGCTTGCTTTGAAACAGAGCGCTTGGTTTTACGCCCCTTTTCCTATGAAGATGGGAATGATTTCTTTGAGATTGTATCAAATCCGAAAAATCTTCCTTTTATCTTTCCGGCCTTGGAGGATAAGAACCTGGCTCTTGCGACCATGGTTGAGAAATTTATGCGTAGCCCTTTGGGAAATTGGGCCTTGGTCGATAAGGTTTCTGGTCGGATGATTGGTGCGCTTTGTTTTGAAAAACTAGATGACCGCCAAATGACTGCGGAGCTCAGCTATTTCCTAAAAAAAGACTACTGGGGTCAAGGGCTGATGACGGAAGCGGTGAAAAATCTGGTCTTTTTAGCCTTTTATGAAATCGGGTTAAAAGAATTGACTATCATCACCCATGAGGAAAATGTGGCCAGTCAGATGGTGGCTAGAAAAGCGGGCTTCGTGCTGGCTGAACAGTATAGAGGTAGTGACCGTTACAGTCACAAAACAAGAAATTATAGAAAATTTAGCTTGAAGAAGACAGATTTTAAATTAGAAATGTATGAGGAGAATCAATGATTACCATTAAATCACAACGTGAAATTGATGCCATGAACCGTGCTGGCGACGTGCTAGCTGGTATCCATATTGGATTGCGTGATATCATCAAACCAGGCGTGGACATGTGGGAAGTAGAAGAATATGTCCGTAAAACATGTAAGGAAAAAAATGTCTTGCCCCTTCAAATTGGTGTTGATGGTGAGTTGATGGACTATCCTTATGCGACTTGTTGTGGTCTTAACGATGAAGTTGCCCATGCCTTCCCACGTCATTACAAACTGAAAGAAGGGGATTTGCTCAAGGTTGACATGGTATTGAGTGAGCCTTTGGACAAATCAGTTGTTGATGTGTCTAAGCTCAACTTCAATGATGTCAAGGCTATGAAGAAAATCACCCAATCTTATCGTGGTGGTTGTGCGGATTCTTGCTGGGCCTATGCTGTCGGTCAGGTTTCGGAAGAAGTGCAGAATTTGATGGATGTGACCAAGGAATGTTTGTACCGCGGTATCGAGCAGGCGGTAGTTGGTAATCGTATCGGTGATATCGGTGCGGCTATCCAAGAATATGCTGAAGGACTTGGTTATGGTGTTGTTCGTGACTTGGTCGGCCACGGTGTTGGTCCAACCTTCCACGAAGAGCCAATGGTTCCTCACTACGGGACAAAAGGCCGTGGACTACGCTTGCGTGAGGGCATGGTTTTGACCATTGAGCCAATGATTAACACAGGTACCTGGGAAATTGATACCGATATGAAAACAGGTTGGGCTCATAAAACACTTGATGGTGGCTTGTCTTGCCAATACGAACACCAATTTGTCATCACCAAAGATGGTCCGGTCATTTTGACCAGTCAAGGTGAGGAAGGGACTTACTAAAATAGCAAGAAAGAAGGAGAGGGAATGAAGAAAACCAAATTAGTTGAAGGTTTGAAAACATTCTGCTCAACCTTCTTTTCTTTTTATCGGAATGCTGATATTGATGTGACTAGTGTGGCGGTGGCCTACTATTTGCTAATCGGTATTTTCCCTATCTTGTTGACCCTGGCTAATCTACTTCCTTATTTTCCATTCGACATAGACTTGATTTTGTCGGTTGTGGCAGAATTTGTACCGGATAAGCTCTATCCTCCAGTATCGGACTTTATCACCTCTATTTTGACCAAGCCGTCATCGTCTTGGTTGGGAATTTCAATTGCGACGACCCTGTGGACCTTGTCGCGAAGTATGACAATCCTGCAAAAGGCTGTCAACAAGGCTTATGGTATCAATGAGCATCGAGATTTTATTATCGGACATTTAATCGGTATATTTTTGGGAATTGGCTTACAAGTCATTATTCTATTGAGCATGACCCTCTTGACTTTTGGTCAGGTAATTCTTTCTTTCCTTAGCCAACTTCTTCCGCTAGATAATCAGTGGTTAAGTGGTCTTCTTAGTCAGACACAACTAGTGGGTTTAATTGCCTTATTTGCAGGCTTGATGATGCTTTATTTTTTCTTACCCAATATTCTTATTCAGAAAATCCGTTATATTTTGCCTGGAACAAGCTTTGTTCTTTTGGTTATGACATCGGTCGGTAAGCTTTTTACTATCTATGTGGATAACTATGCCAATCGCTTGTTGGATTTTCGGATGGTTACAGCTGTTATTTTCCTTGTTTTTATGCTTTGGTTTATTTTTATGGCCCAAGTCTTGATCATTGGTGCAGTTATCAATGCTAGTGTTCAAAGTATGCAAGTGGAAGAATTTCATGCTCGAGATGGAGATGTTGTTTCTATTTTAAATAGAATAAAAAGTCGTTTTACACCGATAGAAAAAGAATGAGGCTGGGATTTCCAGCCTCATTTCTTATCTTTAAAAATAAATAATTTACTCAAGAAATAGTTAAGTACGATGACCAGTACTTGTGAGAAGAGTGTTGCGATGGCGTTGACCAGTGAGATGTCATTATTGACGAATTGTCCAATCCATTGTGGGTAGGCTTGAACTAGCAAGTAAGCTAGAAACATATCCAAAACGAGTGTTGCGATACGTGCAGATACGAACTTAACCAGTCGTTGCCCCCAGCCTTCTCTGGCTTGTTTGAAAACGAACCGGTCATTGGTCCAGAAGGCAAAGAGAATAGCGACAGCATTTGCCAGAAGGGTAACCAGGAGAATGGAAGGGATGATTAGAAATAGTCCCATTCGAGTAACCATATAGACAAGGGTAGCTGCAACCCCTGCAATCAAATAAAGGATGACTTCGTTATTTATGAGTTGATAAAATAGTTTTTTCATAAGAACTAGTCTATCATTTTTCTTTCATTTATGCTATACTAGACAACGTTGTTGAGAAAATCAATGACCCTTGGGGCTTGCTCACTTTACCCAAGCATATTTTAAGCATCTTGCTAAAGGAGAATTTTTATGAATACATCTAAATGGACTGCCAGAGATATGGCAGAGATTGCTCTTGTCGCGGCTATTTATGTGGCCTTGACCCTGACACCGCCCTTGAATGCCATTTCCTTCGGAGCTATTCAGTTCCGCTTGTCAGAAATGCTCAATTTCTTGGCCTTTTATAATCGCAAGTATATCATCGCTGTGACCATCGGTTGCATGATTTCCAACTTAATTGGATTTGGTGTCATTGACCTCTTTGTAGGTGGATTTTCAACCCTTATCTTTGTTAGCCTTGGGGTTATCCTCTTTGAAAAATATAAGAATGACTACCTCTTCGGTGGCTTGTTCAATAAGGCATTCTTTTATTTCTCGTTCTTTTTTGCAGCAACCATGTTTACCATCGCCTTGGAATTGAAAGTCTTGTATGATTTGCCATTCTTCTTGACCTGGTTGACGACTGCTGGCGGGGAATTGTTGTCCTTGCTAGTTGGGGCTGTAGTGATTGATAAGTTATCGAAAAAAATCAATTTCGAGAGATAAGTTTTAGAGATAAATGTGAGCGAGGCTGGACGAAAAGTCCAAAGCCACTTCTCAGAGTTCGTGTCAACATCTCAGCGCAGTGGTTGATTGGCAGATTTGTTCGTGCTTCACACTCCAAATCTGACCTAATCAACTGTGCGGGGGTGGGAAGACGAACTCTTTTTTTGACCAGTCGAGTTCTTTCCCGCTCCCTTTTTCTATCTAAATTTTTGTCAGGGCTTACATTTTAGGGTATACTAGAACTAGAAAATACAGGAGGTCTTTTTATGAAGACATATCAACTAGCAAATGGTGTGACCGTTCCAAAAATTGGTTTTGGGACCTGGCAAATTCCTGACGGTGAAGAGGCTCATCGTTCGGTTCTCTATGCCTTGGAAGCAGGCTACCGTCATATTGACACTGCTCAGATTTATGGAAATGAAGCCAGTGTCGGTCAGGCCATTGCGGACAGTAGTGTGGCACGGGAGGATATTTTCTTAACGACAAAGGTCTGGAATGATAAGGTCGGCTATGAGGATACCTTGGATTCGGTTGCTACTTCAATGGACAAGCTGGGTGTAGCTTATCTGGACCTGCTCCTTATCCATTGGCCAAATCCAAAGGCTATTCGTGACGGCATCGGCTGGAAGGAACGCAATGCCCAAGTTTGGAAAGCCTTGGAAGAGCTCTACCGTTCAGGTAAGGTCAAAGCCATCGGTGTGTCGAACTTTATGGAACATCACCTGGAAGGCTTGTTGGAAACTGCTGAAATCACACCCATGGTCAACCAGATTATGTTGGCACCCGGTACTCCCCAGTCAGAATTAGTGGCCTACTGCAAAGCCAAAGGCATTCTCTTGGAGGCCTATAGTCCATTTGGTACAGGAACCCTCTTCCAAAGTCAAGAAGCCGCAGACTTGGCCAAGGAAGCAGGCTGCAGCGTCGCTCAGCTAGCACTGGCTTGGTCCTTGGAAAAAGGTTTTCTACCCTTACCAAAATCAACCAGCCCAGAAAACATCAAGGCCAACTTGGACATTGCAGACTTGCAGATTAGTCCAGAAGCAGTTGCTCAGTTGGATAAGCTAACAGGTCTAAAAGGACAGTTGGATCCGGATTTGGCAGAATTTTAATATTGGAGAGTATGTTGTCATTGCAGCATACTCTTTTATCATCTCCAACCTACCACTTTCATGCTATAATAGTAGCTATGGAAGAAAAATATTTGAAAATTGCTCAGGAATTGGGCGTTAGTTTAAAACAGATTGATACGGTTCTCTCTTTGACGGCTGAAGGCAATACCATTCCCTTTATTGCACGTTATCGGAAGGACGTGACTGGGAATTTGGATGAAGTAGTCATCAAGTCTATCATTGATCGGGATAAGGCCTTGACTGCTCTTGCTGAACGTAAGGCTACTGTCCTTGCCAAGATTGAAGAACAGGGTAAATTGACAGACCAGCTCCGTCAGGCTATCGAGGAAGCGGAAAAGTTGGCAGATGTGGAAGAACTATACTTGCCTTATAAGGAAAAACGTCGGACCAAGGCAACGGTGGCGCGTGAGGCTGGACTGTTCCCGCTGGCTCGGTTGATTTTACAGAATGTGGCTGACTTGGAAGAACAGGCTGCTGGTTTTATCTGTGAGGGCTTTGACACTGCTCAGGCTTGTTTGGCCGGAGCTGTGGATATTTTGGTCGAAGCAATCTCAGAAGACAATAAGCTTCGGGCCTGGGTCTACCATGAAGTACAAACCCATTCAAGCCTGACTTCAGAGCTAAAAGATCAAGAACCAGACGAGAAGGAAGTCTTTCAGATTTATTATGATTTTTCTGAGAAAGTGGCAAAAATGCAGGGTTATAAGACCCTGGCCATTAACCGTGGTGAGAAATTAGGTGTTCTCAAGGTTTCTTTTGAACACAATGTGGATAAAATGGTTCGTTTCTTTGAGCTACGTTTTCCACAGTCTAATAGCTACATCAAGGATGTCATTCAGCAGGCTATCAAGAAGAAAATTTTGCCTGCTATGGAGCGTCGTATTCGAACAGAATTGACGGAAGAAGCAGAAGAAGGAGCTATCCAGCTCTTCTCTAAAAACCTACGAAATCTGCTCCTTGTATCTCCCCTCAAAGGCAAGGTTGTTCTTGGTTTTGACCCAGCCTTTCGGACAGGTGCTAAGCTGGCAGTGGTGGACCAGACTGGAAAACTTTTGACTACGCAGGTCATCTATCCTGTGGAGCCGGCTGGTCAGCGACAAATTGCTCAGGCAAAAAAAGACTTGGCAGACCTGATTGGACAATACCAAGTGGAAATCATTGCTATCGGAAATGGAACGGCCAGCCGTGAGTCTGAAGCCTTCGTCGCTGATTTGCTCAAGGACTTCCCAGATGTTTCTTACGTCATCGTCAATGAAAGCGGAGCCTCTGTCTACTCAGCTTCTGAACTGGCCCGATACGAGTTCCCAGACCTCCCCGTCGAGAAACGCTCTGCCATTTCCATCGCCCGCCGCCTGCAAGACCCTCTGGCTGAGCTGGTCAAAATCGATCCCAAGTCCATCGGTGTCGGCCAGTACCAGCACGATGTCAACCAGAAATCTCTGTCTGAGAGCCTAGACTTTGTGGTTGATACGGTGGTCAACCAGGTCGGCGTCAATGTCAATACGGCCAGTCCGGCCCTTCTGGCTCATGTGGCTGGTCTCAACAAGACCATTTCGGAGAACATCGTCAAGTACCGTGAGGAAAATGGTGCTCTGACCTCTCGTCAGCAGCTCAAAAAGGTGCCTCGTCTGGGTGACAAGGCCTTTGAGCAGGCAGCTGGTTTCTTGCGCATCCCAGATGCAACTAACTTTTTGGACAATACTGGCGTGCACCCTGAGTCTTACAAGGCTGTGGAAAACCTGTTAGAACTTCTAGCGATTGACCACTTAGATGAAGCTGCGCAGGAAAAATTAAAGCAGGTGGCTATCGCAGATACGGCTGAAAAAATCGGTGTCGGTCAGGAAACCTTGAAGGACATCATCGCAGACTTGCTCAAACCAGGTCGTGATTTACGGGATGACTTTGAAGCGCCAGTCCTCCGTCAAGATGTCTTGGATGTCAAGGACCTGGTAGTCGGACAGGAATTGCAGGGGACAGTCCGTAATATTGTGGACTTTGGAGCCTTTGTGGACATCGGTGTCCACGAAGATGGCTTGGTCCACATTTCACGCATGGTCAAGCGAAAACGGGATAAGAATGGACGCCAACAAGCCTTGCCACATCCTAGCGAAGTCCTCGCCGTTGGGGAAATCGTAACGGTCTGGGTGGTTGAAGTGGACATCAAACGCAACCGTATCGGTCTTAGCCTTTTGAAACCAAATGGATCTGAATAAGTATGTGCAAGAAGTCTCCTTGCAAGACTTCGGTAAGGAATTTCGGCATGCAGCAATCTGGAACAGGCGACTGCGGTCAACGGGTGGTCGCTTTTTTCCAAAGGATGGGCACTTGGATTTTAACCCCAAGCACTTGGAGAAGCAAGGCTTAGAAGTCTTTCGGAAGATTGTTCGTCACGAGCTCTGCCATTACCATCTCTACTTTGAGAAGAAAGGTTATCGGCACGGAGACAGGGATTTCAAGGAACTGTTAGCTGCGGTGGACGGCCTGCGCTATGCTCCCAAACTGGAACAAACTGCCAAGCCAAGCTTGCTTTATACCTGTCAGTCCTGTGGACAAGCCTACCAGCGCAAGCGCCGCATTGACCTAAAAAAATACCGATGTGGCAAGTGTAGGGGTAAACTCACTTTGAAATAATAGAGAATCAGTCCTCGGGCTGATTTTTTTGTGGCGAAATGTGATATACTAGTAGAGAATTGAGGTGAAATCATGGTACAACAACAGCAAGAACGATTGATTGAGCTTTATGAAAAAGGTATTTTGACCAAGGAAGAGGCTAGGGCTTGTTTTTTGAAATTTGAGGAACGCCCAGATGTGCTCTTTGTGGAGGAAAAAACTCGGACCGGTTTTACCTTGCCAAGTTTCAAGGTATTCGCTTCTTCAAAATTGAAGCAGGCTTATAGCTTTGAGGGAATTGAATCCTTATTTTTACAGCTATCAGAGGGACGACTGACCATGACCAAGTCAAAGTCTAATCAGGTCGGGGTTGAGATAGTCTACAATCAAGATGCTCCAGAGGACCAGTTGCCTCGTATCTATGTTGAGAAACGTGGTCTGTACTTCAGTAGTAGTTTGCCTTGTCGGTTGACCATTAGTTTACCTCAGGAATGGATGTCCGTGCTGGACTTGGAGCTTGGTCAGGCAGATGCTCGTCTGGATTATGTGCCGTTTGAGGATATTTCCATCCGCAGTTCAAGGGATAAAAAACAACAGGATATTCGCTTGACAACCTGCGGTGGCTATCCACAGCATTTATCTGTTCAATTAAATCAGGCACAAGTGACCCTCTATCCTGGAAAATCTCAAGGGATACAAGGGCAACTGATTTCTTCATCTGGTCAGGTTCTGGTCAACCGCAAGAAGAAAACCAGTCCCTACCAGTTTGAAAAAACGGGTAGTGATGTGCTCTTTGTAAAAGGGCAGACGGGGCAGGGTTGTTTCTATGTGAAAGGAATAAAAGATGTCAATTGATTTGTATAAAGTAAGACAAGGCAAAGTTTTATCAGGTGTCCTTGCAGGGTTGGCCCATAAACTAGGTTGGGAAGCATGGGTGATGCGTGTGCTCTTCCTTGCTGCTCTATTTTTAGGAAAAACATCTCTGCTGACCCTGGCTCTCTATGTCGCAGGAGCCTATTTTCTACCCTATAAAGAAGATCAGGATGCGGAACGCTATGGGACTGGTCCGCGTAAGATAAAAGATGCAGAGAAAATAAAACAATCTTGGTTTGAATAAGAAATAGATTTGTAAGTCTCAGTTCGGAATTTAGTTTGCATCAATTTCCGGTTATAGATAATGAAAAGTACCCTAGAAAACGGATAGTATAGAAAGTTTCTAGGGGCTCTTTATTTTTCTGGAAATAGACATCGACCTCATAGTTGGTATAAACTGTTTCATTTCTTGAAAAGTGTTTTCTGTGGTATAATAGGAAAAATATTTGATGAGGTAGAGAGATGACCAAGACGCCATTTGTCAGTAAAGAAGTTTTAGAAACCATTACGGAGCAATTTCCGACTCCCTTTCATTTGTATGATGAAAAAGGCATTCGTGAGAAGGCCCGTGCCCTCAATGCAGCATTTGCATGGAACAAGGGCTTTAAGGAATATTTTGCGGTCAAGGCGACTCCGACACCAGCTATTTTAAAAATTCTTCAAGAAGAAGGCTGTGGAGTGGACTGCGCAACGGATGTAGAAGTGCTCATGAGTGAAAAATTGGGCTTTACAGACATCATGTTCACATCCAATGATACCCAAGCCCAAGAATTTGTCTATGCCAGAAAAGTTGGGGCGACCATCAACCTGGATGCCTATGAGCATATTGAATTTTTGAAAAATGTAGCTGGTATTCCAGAAACAGTCTGCCTCCGTTACAATCCAGGTGGCGTTTTCTCGCTGGGAACGGATATTATGGACCATCCAGAAGAGTCTAAGTTTGGGATGACCAAGGACCAGCTCATGAAGGGCTACAAGGAATTGAAAGAGCTTGGTGTCAAGGAATTTGGGATCCATGCCTTTCTGGCTTCAAATACTGTGACCAATGATTACTACCCTGTTCTAGCTCGCCAACTCTTTGAATTGGCCTTGGAAATCCGTGAGGAAACAGGTGTGACCTTGGACTTCATCAACCTGTCAGGTGGGATTGGGGTCAACTATCGTCCTGAACAAGAGCCGAATGACATTGCGGTCATTGGTGAGGGGGTTCGTAAAGCCTATGAGGAAATTCTCACGCCAGCTGGTATGGGACATGTCAAAATTTTTACGGAATTGGGTCGCTTTATGTTGGCGCCGCATGGTCACTTGATTACCAAGGTGCTTCATCGTAAGGAAACCTATCGGACCTATGTAGGTGTAGATGCCTCAGCTGCCAACCTCATGCGCCCAGCCTTCTACGGCGCTTATCACCATATCACTAACATCACTCGACCAGACGCTCCGATTGAAGTAGTGGATGTAGCAGGCTCTTTATGTGAAAACAACGACAAGTTTGCGGTTAATCGGGAATTGCCACGGGCAGAAGTAGGAGATACCTTGGTCATCCATGATAGTGGGGCCCACGGCTTCTCCATGGGTTACAACTACAATGGTCGTTTGCGTTCTTCTGAAATTCTTTTACAGGAAGATGGCACAGCTCGTATGATTCGCCGTGCTGAAACTCCTGAGGATTATTTCGCAACCATTTACGGTTTTGAATTTGACAGGTAAGTCTTGGAAAAGCTTGGGGAATTTGGTATAATAGTGTCAGTATGAGATTGCGCGATGCAATACCAGATGAATTATTTTTTAGAAAATCAGGAGATTGATATGCAATTAGGTATCGGTTTAGTAATTGTTTTGGTGCTTGTGGCACTTGCAGGTGGTGTAGCCTTGGGGATTTACTTGTCACGCAAACAAGTGGAAAACTACATTGCTGATAAGCCAGTTTTGGATGAAAATGCCTTGCGCTTGATGATGAGTCAAATGGGTCAAAAACCAAGCGAAGCAAAAGTACAACAAGTACTTCGCCAAATCAAGAGCCAGCAAAAAGCAGCAAGCAAGAAAAAATAAGCGACATGGGACTGGGATATTCTTTCCCACTCCCTTTTTTTGAGTAAGAAAGAAAGGTTAGTCAGACTTCTGGCTATTCTTAGCAGTATGGATAATAGACCTATAGGATTTTTAGATTCAGGTGTGGGTGGTTTGACGGTTGTGCGTGAGCTCATGCGCCAATTACCCCATGAAGAAATCGTTTATATCGGAGATTCTGCACGAGCTCCTTACGGTCCTAGACCAGCTGAACAAATCAGAGAATATACTTGGGAATTGGTGCGTTTCTTATTGACAAAAAATGTCAAAATGATTGTCCTTGCCTGTAATACAGCTACAGCAATTGTCTTGGACGAAATCAAGGAATCTCTAGATATTCCCGTTTTGGGAGTTATATTGCCAGGTGCCTCCGCAGCCATCAAGGCGACAAGGAATGGGAAGATTGGGGTTTTAGGAACCGCTATGACCATCCAATCGGATATTTACAGACAAAAGATACAGGCTCTCTCTCCTGGGATACAGGTAGAAAGCTTGGCTTGTCCCAAGTTTGTCCCTTTGGTAGAGTCCAATGGACATCAATCTAGTTTGGCAAAGAAAGTTGTCTATGATAGTCTGCGTCCCTTGGTCGGTCAGGTAGATACGCTGGTTTTGGGCTGTACCCATTACCCCTTGCTCCGTCCCATCATTCAAAATGCCATGGGCAAGGATGTCAAGTTGATTGACAGTGGAGCAGAGTGCGCACGGGATATTTCGGTCTTGTTGAATTATTTTGAAATCAACCGTAGCCGTACAGAAAAGGATGTTCAGCACCGTTTTTACACAACAGCTAGTCCAGCAGCTTTCAAGGAAATAGCTGAAAGCTGGATGGGCATTGATATTCATGTGGAGCATGTAGAACTATGACAGACAAGATATACGAATACAGAGATGAGCATAACTGGTTTATCGGAAAGGCTAGCTTTGCCAACCTATTTAGTTCCTTTGGAGAAACTGGCAGAGAACAAGAAATTTACCAGATTGGTCAATTATTTGACAAACTCATTGCTGGTAATTATGAAGATGAGAATTTTAACCAGTGTGTCAATATTGAGGTGATTAAACTTCAGTCTGACTTTGCCCTCTTCCAGTTTGCCTGTGATGTTTTGAATGAGTTAAACAATAGACAGTTCAAGGCCCTCCAACACCAAGGGGCTATTCTGGTAACAGAGAATGACAAGCTTCTCTTGGTTCATCTGACAAAAGATGGTGTGGCTATGTCTGATTTCTTCGGTCAAGACAAGGGGTTGGCAAGCGTGGGAGATACCATCTTGATTGCCACTAAAAATGAAGGTAAGACCAAGGAATTCCGTAAGTTTTTTGAGCGGTTTGGTTACCAAGTTGAGAACCTCAACAACTATCCTGACCTGCCAGATGTAGCAGAAACAGGTATGACTTTTGAAGAAAATGCACGGCTCAAGGCTGAAACCATAGCAGAGCTGACAGGCAAGATGGTCTTGGCAGATGATTCTGGTTTGAAGGTTGATGCTTTAGGTGGTTTGCCAGGAGTTTGGTCTGCTCGTTTTTCAGGACCAGACGCCACAGATGAGCTCAATAATGCCAAGCTCTTGCATGAGTTAGCTATGGTCTTCGACTTGAAAAATCGTTCTGCTCAGTTCCATTGCACCCTAGTCATGGCGGCTCCAAATCGTGATAGTTTGGTTGTCGAAGCTGACTGGGAAGGTTTTATCGGTATGGAACTCCGTGGGGAAAATGGATTTGGCTATGATCCGCTCTTTCTCGTCGGTGAAACAGGCAAGACCTCGGCAGAGTTGACCCTAGAAGAAAAAAATCAGATTTCCCACCGTGCACAAGCACTAGAAAAATTAGTGGAGGCATTTTCAGTATGGCAGGAGCAAGCAAGACAATCCTAGTCATGAGTGATTCTCATGGGGATAGACAGATTGTAGAAGAGATTAAAAACCACTATCTTGGCAAGGTCCATGCTATTTTCCACAATGGTGATTCGGAGCTAGACAGTCAAGATAGTCTTTGGGATGGCATCCAAGTGGTCAATGGCAACTGCGACTATTTTGGTGGTTACCCAGACCAGCTCATTACTCAATTGGGTGATGTGACCATTGCCCAAACCCATGGACACCTCTATGGCATTAACTATGGTTGGCAACGCTTGGATTATTGGGCACAGGAAGTGGATGCGGATATTTGTTTGTACGGGCATTTGCATGTACCTGATGCGGAAGTGCGTGGCAAGACCCTCTTTCTCAATCCAGGATCCGTTAGTCAACCTCGTGGTTTGGTCAGAGAATGTCTCTATGCTCTTGTGACCATCACTGAAGACCATTTCCATGTGGATTACTACAATCGGCAGCACCAACTTTACCCAGCATTGACAAAGGATATTTCAAGATGATTGCACGAGAATTTGAGGCCTTTTTGTTGGACCAGGAAGAAACCTTCTTGACACCAGCAGATAAATTGGCTGTTATCATTGATACCCATAATATTGACCATGCCAAGCTGTTACTCAGCCACATGACCTATTCCCGTGTGCCCGTGGTGACAGAAGACGGTCGTTTCTTCGGCACCATTGGCTTGACGGAGATTATCAAGTACCAGGCTGAGCATGAGTTATCAGATGATGAATTGAACAGAGATATTTCTTTGATTGCTAAGACAGACGAAGAGACTGTTGGTTTGGATTATGACTTGACAGAAGTCATGCGCAAGCTAGTCGACCAATCCTTCCTACCGGTTCTGGGGGAAAACAGGGAATTTCTAGGCATTATTACCCGTAAATCCATTCTCAAAGCCATCAATGCCCTTCTGCATAATTTTCCTTTGGCATCAAAAGAAGGTAAGAAATGAAGCAGGCCATAGAAGCGTTTATCCAGAGTAAAAAGGTCAGTGTCAATAGCCAAAAATCCTATACCTATGACCTGCAGCAATTTGTGGAGCTGACCAAGGGGGATATCAACCAGCAGTCACTCTTGGTCTATCAGCAATCTCTTTTAGCATTAAAGCCTGCTGCTCAGAAGAGAAAACTCTCAACGGTCAATCAATTTCTCTACTTTCTCTATGAAAGAGGTCGCTTGGACAGGTTTTATAAGCTACAGGCTCTGGCAGGTCCAGCCAGTGTCAAAAAAAAGCTGGAGCGGGAGGAACTATCTCTCCTCTTTCAAGACAGTCCTTGGCTGGAGGGGCAGCTCATTGCTCTTTTGATTGCCTTACTAGGGCTAACTCCTAGTGAAATAGCAGAGCTGACTAGCCAGCAGGTCAATCTGGATTTTCAAGTCCTGACAGTTGAGAAAGGGGCGACTAAGCGCGTCCTAACCTTGCCCAAGGAATTACTTGTTTATTTGGAGAGGCATTTGACTGGGATTTATGTTTTTGACAAAAAAGGGCAGACCTATTCTCGTCAATGGTTTTTCAATCGTCTGACGGAATTTGTCCAGTCCATCGGCAAGCCTGATTGGACAGCCCAAAAATTACGAGAACAGTACATTTTGAGCCAGATAGACGAGGGAAAATCCTTGGACCAAATCGCCAAGCAGTTGGGACTAAAAACAAGCATGAGTTTAGAAAAATTTAGATAATGGATATAAAATTAAAAGATTTTGAAGGACCTCTGGATCTCTTGCTTCACCTGGTGTCCAAATATCAAATGGATATTTACGAGGTTCCAATTACAGAGGTCATTGAGCAATACCTAGCCTACATTGCGACCTTACAGGCCATGCGTTTGGAGGTGGCAGGAGAGTATATGGTCATGGCCAGTCAGTTGATGGTCATCAAAAGCCGTAGGCTCTTACCAAAAGTTGTCGAGCAGACAGACCCTGAAGATGACCCAGAAATGGACCTCTTGGACCAGTTGGAAGAATACCGCAAATTCAAGCTTCTCAGTGAAAAAATGGGTGAACAGCATGATGAGCGGGCCAATTATTTTTCAAAACCTAAGCTGGACTTAATTTATGAGGATGTTCAGCTAGCCAAAGACAAGACAGTCATTGATATTTTCCTAGCCTTTTCGAAAGTCATGGCTGAAAAACAGGCCAGTCTCCGTCAGTCCCATGCGACCATTGCCCGTGATGAGTATAAAATCGAAGACATGATGGACTTTGTCCGCAGTCGTTTTCAAGCTAGTTCACGGATTGAACTAGGCCAGCTCTTTAAGGAGAGCCAGGATATCAATGAGGTCATTACCATTTTTCTAGCAACCTTGGAGCTGGTCAAGGTCCATGAGATTGTTCTGGAACAGGCAGAAACCTTTGGAGACATTTATCTAGTAAGGAGTGAACATGAATCGCTTAGCTGAAATCGAAGTCCTGCTCTTTGTAGCAGGTGAGGATGGCTTGAGCTTACGCAATTTGGCAGAGATGCTAGAATTGCAGCCCACAGCTGTCAGCCAGCAATTAGAAAAACTCAGTGAAAAATACATGGCCGACAAGGCCTCAGGCCTCGCTCTCTTAGAATCTTCCAACCGCTACAAGTTGGTCACTAAGAAAGAGTATGCCGACCTTTTGCGGATTTATGCCAAAACACCAATCAACCAGACCATGTCACGGGCTCTTTTGGAAACCTTGTCGATTGTTGCCTACAAACAGCCTATTACACGGATTGAAGTCGATGAGATTCGTGGGGTCAATTCCAGCGGTGCCATCAGTAAGTTGCAGGCCTTTGACCTTATCCGTGAGAATGGGAAGAAAGAGGTTCTTGGCAGACCCAATCTCTATGTAACGACGGATTATTTCCTGGATTACATGGGGATTAACAGCCTAGAAGAATTGCCAGATGTGTCAGAAATCGACTTGGTTGAGCAAGAAACTGAGCTATTCATAGAAAGAAATGAGTTAGAAGATGAGAATTAACAAATATTTAGCCCACGCTGGTGTAGCCAGTCGTCGTAAGGCAGAAGAATTGATTAAGCAGGGTCGTGTTACCGTCAATGGTCAAGTGGTTCGTGAATTGGCAACAACCATTAAGTCTGGAGATAAGGTAGAAGTAGAAGGCCAACCTATTTACAACGAGGAGAAAGTGTATTACCTACTCCATAAGCCAAAAGGTGTTATTTCCAGTGTGTCAGACGACAAGGGACGAAAGACTGTTGTGGATTTGTTGCCAACGGTCAAAGAACGGATTTATCCTGTTGGTCGTTTGGACTGGGATACATCTGGGGTTTTGATTTTGACCAATGACGGTGATTTTACGGATGAGATGATTCACCCTCGTAATGAGATTGATAAGGTGTACTTGGCGCGTGTCAAAGGGGTTGCCAACAAGGAAGTCTTGCGTCCCTTGACCCGTGGTGTCGTCATTGATGGCAAGAAAACCAAACCAGCAGTTTACGAGATTATCAAGGTAGACCCTGTCAAAAATCGTTCTGTGGTCGAGTTGACCATCCATGAGGGACGCAATCACCAAGTTAAGAAGATGTTTGAAGCAGTTGGTTTACAGGTGGATAAACTCTCTCGTACCCGCTTTGGTAATCTGGATTTGACTGGGTTGCGTCCAGGGGAATACCGCAAGCTCAATAAGAAAGACATCAGTAAACTGCATACCTTGGCTGTTACCAAGCCTGTGAAAAAATAATGACGAGACTATTAATCGGCTTGGTCCGATTCTATCAGAAATTCATTTCTCCTCTATTTCCGCCCACCTGTCGCTATCAGCCCACTTGTTCCACTTATATGATTGAGGCCTTACAAAAACATGGACTCAAGGGCTTTTTGATGGGCCTGGCTCGCATTGGGCGTTGTCATCCCTTTGTGGAGGGTGGAGAAGACCTTGTTCCAGACAGGTTTAGTTTGAAACGAAATAAACAGAAGTAGGGAGACCTACTTTTTGTTTTGAATGTTTATTCATAACAAAAAGAAACAAAATGTATTTTTATGATGAATAAGAAAAATATAATCAAATGAATAGCAAAAAACGAATTTTCTTTAAAAGAATCTTGCATAATTATTCTATAATGTGCTATACTAATTGAAATAATATAAAGGGGTAGAGATATGAAGAAAATGAAGAAATTTGCTCTTGCAGGGGTTAGCTTGCTTTCCCTAGCAATCTTAGCAGCTTGTCAAAGTAAAGAAAGCACGAGCTCAATTGATTTATCTTTTGAGTCTGAAGTGACCCATGAGGGTCAGGCAATCAGTGGTGGGCAGTTTAAGTATGCCTTGGTTGCATCTGCACCATCCACGGGTATTTTGTTAGATGAGCTTGCTCAGACGGGAGTGGATGCTCCGTTTGCCTCTATGGTTGATATTTCTATGTTTGGCTATAATGCAGACCGTAAATTGGATGATTCAGGACTTGCTAAGGCTGAATTTGATGTGGATGCCAAAACTGTCACTGTTCGTTTGACAGGCAAGGATTACAAGTGGTCAGATGGTCAACCGTTTACTATCGATGACTATATTTTCACTATTGAGCAGTTGGCTAGTCCGGATTATACTGGTGTCCGTGCTGATACAACCTACACCAATATTGTTGGTTTCGAAGAGCTACAGGCAGGAACAGCTAGTGAAATTTCAGGCGTCAAGAAAGTTGACGACTATACAGTTGTTCTGACTGTCAAAGAGATGTCGCCTTCTATGATGTATGCAGGTGGTGGAGTTCCTGAATTGGTTATGCCCAAGCATATTTTCAAGGATATTGCGGTCAAAGATTGGGAATCAAGTGAATATGCTCGTACTGCCAAAGTTGTTGGGATGGGACCTTACAAGGTCAAGGAAATTGTCAGCGGCGAATCAGTTACCTATGTACCAAATGAATATTACTTCAAAGGAAAAGTTAAGCTAGATAGTTACAAGATTGATATCGTTTCTCCAGACACCATCGTTTCTGAGATGAAAGCCGGAAACTATGACTTGGCTGAAATGCCAACCGACCAATACGAAGCCTACAAAGACCTTACCAATATTACCTTGCTTGGTAGTCTAGATGGTATCTACAACTATATCGGTTTTAATCTTGGGACATACGATGAAGCAAGTGGTAAGAACGTGACCAATCCAGACGCTAAGATGAACAATGTCAAATTGCGTCAAGCCATGGGTTATGCCTTGGATAATGCTGCTATCGGCGAAAAATTATACAATGGCTTGTATCACCCAACCAACTCACTCATCATTTCCTTCTTTGGCGATGTGCATGATGCTGATTTAGCAGGCTATAGCTATGACCCTGAAAAAGCTAAACAATTGCTGGATGAAGCTGGTTACAAGGATGTCGACGGTGATGGAATCCGTGAAGATGCCAATGGCAAACCGCTGAAGATCAATGTCGCTGCTCAGAAATCAACTGAAACGCAGGAAACCATGGTGCAACAATACTTGACATGGTGGAAGGAAATTGGTCTGAATGTGGAGCTTTACACTGGAAGAACCATCGAATACAACACCTTCTATGAATCCATTGCAGCCAACGACGAGGGAATTGATGTTTACCTTGCAGCTTGGATTGCTGGTCTAGATCCGGATCCAACTTCATTGTGGGGACCTGAAGCTATGTACAACTATACTCGATTTGTTTCTGATGAGAATACAGCTCTCTTAAACAAGATTGCTTCTGCGGAATCATTTGATGAAGCGAAGAACATTGCGAATTACAAGGCTTGGCAAGAATATGCCTTTGAGCAAGCATTTGCTATTCCAACCCTCGAACGTGAAAGTATTACTGCCGTAAACAAACGCGTTAAATACTATGACGTTTACATTGGTTCAAACAGCAAGTCAAGTCCTGAAAAGATTGAATTGACAGCTGAAAAAGGTGTTGCTGCAAAATAGGTTGAAATCTATAATCCGATTGTTGTAATAGAAAATAGGGAAATCATTGTTTAAAAGGACTCCAAAACCTCCTGAGGTTGAGTATCGTGAAGCAGTGGATTGTAATGTTATTATGGTTAGTCATTCGTAAATTATACTCTTCGAAAATCAAAATCAGACGTTGTTGACTTGATTTGATGAACTTCAGTTCTATCTGCATCTGCGTCGCCTAGTCTGTTTTTGATTTTCATTGAGTATTAGTTCCCAATGTCATAGTGTTTTTAAAATTAGTAATCGCCTTTATTTTTTGGGGAGTCGTAACCATTTTTGATGTTCAGTCAGTATCAAGGTGGACAACCGGTGAAGTTGATGTTATTAAGGGGTAGAATAGTTTGGAGTCTAGTAGGAGGTTTAACCCTCTCAACTTCCTTGTTGCTTTGGGTCAAATCTTAGGAACCTATGGTACAGCAGTTACGACGGTAATTGCTGTACCCATTCTTTATAGAGTACTCAAAGGTTTACATCATCGCAATTAGTTTAGCATAGAAAAAAGCTTGAGGATTGCAATTTTCTCAAGCTTTCTTACTGTGTTATTTAGTGTAATCTTTCAATATCTCAATGGCTTCAATTTTGACATCTGTTTTAGGTTTGTCACTGCTGTCTGTTTCGACAGAGGCAATTTTATCTACAATATCCATTCCCTCGATGACTTGCCCAAAGACAGTATGTTTGCCATCTAAGTTTGGATTTCCACCGTTTTTATAAGCTTCGATGATTTTTCCTGGATAACTTGAGGTCGAGAGTTGGCTGGACATATCGGTGGTATTTTGGTTAATAAAGAACTGACTGCCATTGGTTCCAGCGCCAGCATTGGCCATGGACAATGAACCACGGATATTGTAGAGAAAGGCAGAGATTTCATCCTTAAAACCATAGCCAGCGTCGATAGTGGTTCCCTTGCCAGCCCAGATGGATTCACCACCTGTACCATTTCCCAGAGGATCTCCACCTTGGATCATGAAATCCTTAATGACCCTGTGGAAAATCGTGCCATTGTAGTACCCATTTTTAGCATGGGTCAGGAAGTTCTCCACAGTCAATGGTGCTTGCTCAGGGAAGAGCTTGATGGTAATGTCGCCTTCGGTGGTCTTGATTTTTACAGCAGCCTCATTTTCAGCAATGTCGCTAGAGAGCTGTGGGAAGCTAGCATCAGGATTGTTAATGGCATAGGCTAAATCCTTGGCATACTGACTGGAAGCAGTTGTGTCTGTGGTGGTTGCCAAGGTTGAGCTAGAACTGGAAGAACTTGAGCTGCTAGTGCTTGTAGTGGAGTTACTTGCGCAGGCTGTCAGTAAGATTGTGGAAGTCAGGGCAAGAAAAAGTCGTTTTTTCATGGAAAATCCTTTCTAGGTGACGTAAAAATTATGCTCATTTTACCATGATTTGATAGATTTTTCAATTTTCTGCCGAAAGACTAGATTTCTATGGATTTTTGTGTAAAATTTGGTATACTATGATTAAAAAAGGAGGATGCTCAGAATGCAAGATTTAATCAATAGTTCAGGCTTGTTCATGTTGTTTTTCTACGCAGTCGCGACTCTCATACTGGGAACGGTTTGTTTTCAAATTAGCAAAAATATCATGGAGTGGCTTCGCAATAATCAGGCTCCCAAAGAGACTTGTAAGGCCAAGCTGGTTGCTAAACGGACCCATGTTTTTGGGAATGAAATGGCACGGACAAATTATTATGTAACATTTGAGTGGGCAGGCAAACGGCAGGAATTTCGTGTACGACCAGACCAGTATGCCCTTTTAGCAGAGGGAGATATGGGAACTTTGCATTTTCAAGGCACCCGCTTCCTAGCTTTTGGCAGGGGATAGCGTTCTTTTCTGTTAGAAATGAACAAAATGGTGTATAATAGCAGGAGTTTGCCAGCCCAATTAGATGAAACAGTTGGATTTATTAGGCTGAGCTACATAGGAGAAGTTTGAAAAATGTCTATTGAAAAACGTATTGAAGAGATGTACAAAGACCACGAGGTCGAACCCTATATTTCCCCTGAACGTGACCTAGCAGCCTGGCTGTTGGAAGCCAAGCCCGTTCCAAAACGCAATATGATTCGACTGGAAGAAGGCTTGCTACCGGGGGATATTATCCTCCTTTGGCGGATTAACTTTGGCACCTTTGAGACCACGACGCCCTATTCCAAGTACTTTGAGTATATCTACGGCATCAACGGACCTGTCCACATGGAGCAGCTGATTGCAGACGGCTACGCCTATGTTGAAACAGCCTTTGATTCGCTGGACCACATCACCTCTACTGCCAAGAAGAATATCCTCAAGGCAGAAGGCGTGACAGGTCTATCCAAGATGAAGGCGGCTGACCTAGACACTGCCCTCAAGGACCACTTGACAGAAGAAAAACTAGCTCCCTACTTTGCTGTTCGCGGTTATGCCCTGACGGAAAAAGGCAGAGCTGCTCTGGATAATCACCCAGAAGTCATTGACAAACACCCAAAGAAGAAAATGTAGACTGGCAAGGCTGGTCTATTTTTTCTCCCATGAAAAATCTTCTCAATTATGATAAAATAAAGAGATTGAGAAAGTAGAGGAAGTTATGGCAAAAACGAGTAAAAAAGGAAAGGCGACTAGGCGACCGACCAAGGCAGAGCAGGCCCAGCAGGAAAAGGTAAAAAACATCACCCTTAGGGTGGCTGGCATTTTATTTATCCTCTTTGCGACCATTCGCTTAGGCGCATTCGGGGTAACGAGTTACAATTTACTACGCTTACTGTTCGGCAGTGTGACCTACTTGGTCTTGGCAGGTGCCCTTATTTTCCTCTTTGCACCGACTCGGATTCGCAGTCGCAAGGGGACAATTTTGGGCTTCTGGTTGATGACGATTGGATTGCTGATTGAGTTTCAAGCCTTTTTAGACTTGGGTTATAAAGGGACGGACCTCTTCAACCAGACCTTCAAACTCATCTTGACCGATTTATCTAAGTTTCAGGTGACTAATTTTGCAGGAGGAGGCTTGTTGGGCAGCATCTTTTATTGGCCAGTATCCATTCTCTTCGCCAATGCAGGAGCCTTTTTCATCGGATTCTTGGTGCTGGCCTTTGGTATTTTTCAGCTAGGACCATGGTCTGTCTATGATGTAGCGGATGGCTTATCGCTTGCTAAGGATAAGTTAGCTGAGGGTCAGGCAAAGCGGGCAGAGCTTCGCGAGGTCAAGCGGGCTGAACGAGAAGAAAAACGCAAGCAAGAATTAGCTCGCCTTGAGGAAGAACGCTTGCGCTTAGAGGATGCAGAAGAAGCTCAAATTCTGGACTTGTCAGATAGAAAAATTGACCTCGAAACTGGGGAAATTCTAGAAGAAGAAGCCCCTCACGTTCCGATTATCTCTGGATATGACAATCAAGTGGAAGATGAATTCCCAGTCATGTTGGTAGAGGATGAGGAAGAGATTAACTCTCAGAACCAACCTATTGTTGACGAGGAAGGGCAGGATATTCAAATTGACTTTAAACCCAAGAAAAATCTGGTCTACAAACTGCCGTCCATTGACCTATTTGCGCCGGTCAAGTCAAAAGGACAAGGAAATGAGAAGAAAATAGTCCGTCAAAATATCAAGGTTTTGGAAGATACCTTTGCTAGCTTTGGCATAAAAGTTGTGGTGGAACGAGCAGAAATCGGTCCATCTGTAACCCGGTATGAGCTAAAACCGGCAGTTGGGGTGCGTGTCAATCGGATTTCCAATCTGGCTGATGACTTGGCTTTGGCACTGGCTGCTAAGGATGTCCGTATTGAAGCACCGATTCCTGGTAAATCTCTGGTTGGTATCGAAGTGCCTAACTCAGAGGTGGCCATGGTACCCTTCCGCGAACTTTGGGAACAATCCAAGACAGATGCCAACAAGCTCTTGGAAATCCCACTTGGAAAGGCAGTCAATGGCTCTGTTCGTTCCTTTGATTTGACCAAAATGCCCCATCTTTTGGTTGCAGGTTCGACAGGTTCAGGTAAGTCTGTCGCAGTTAATGGTATTATCTCTTCCATTTTGATGAAGGCAGGACCTGACCAAGTCAAATTTATGATGATTGATCCGAAGATGGTGGAATTGTCTGTCTACAATGATATTCCTCATCTGCTCATTCCAGTTGTGACCAATCCACGCAAGGCCGCTCGTGCTCTGCAAAAAGTTGTGGATGAGATGGAAAAACGCTATGAGCTCTTTAGCCAACTTGGGGTGCGAAACTTAGAAGGCTACAATGCCAAGGTAGAAGAATATAACAGTCGTTCAGATGAAAAGCAGATTCCATTGCCATTGATTGTTGTCATTGTTGATGAGTTGGCAGACCTGATGATGGTGGCCAGCAAGGAAGTGGAAGATGCCATTATTCGATTGGGGCAAAAAGCTCGTGCAGCTGGGATTCACATGATTCTGGCGACCCAACGTCCATCTGTTGATGTTATCTCTGGACTTATCAAGGCCAATGTGCCGTCTCGAGTTGCCTTTGCGGTGGCGTCTGGCACCGATTCACGGACTATCTTGGGAGAAAATGGTGCGGAGAAATTGTTGGGTCGTGGAGACATGCTCTTCCATCCAATTGGAGAATCTGCCCCTGTTCGTCTACAAGGCTCCTTTATTTCTGACGATGATGTTGAGCGCATTGTCAGCTTTGTCAAGGAGCAAGCCGAGGCAGATTATGACGAAACCTTTGACCCTGGAGAAGTTGCAGAAGGCGATAGCGATACTGGTTTCGGAGATGCGGGTGGCGACCCACTCTTTGAAGAAGCACGGGCCTTGGTTGTAGAAACGCAAAAAGCTAGCGCCTCTATGATTCAACGCCGTCTATCTGTCGGCTTTAACCGAGCAACCAGACTGATGGAAGAATTGGAAGCAGCAGGAGTGATTGGTCCCGCAGAAGGCACCAAACCCAGAAAGGTATTGGAAACACCATAATGAAATTTGAAGCAGTCCACCATATTGCCATTATCGGTAGCAATTATGAGCGAACACGAGAGTTTTATGTCGATAAATTGGGCTTTGAGCAATTAGATGAACACATCAGACCAGAAAAAAATGACATTCTCTTCAATGTCAAAAAAGGAAATATGGTCTTGGAAATCTTCATCAAACCAGATGCGCCACTGCGTCCAGCCATGCCTCATCCTGAACATACAGGGCTACGTCATCTGGCCTTTCAGGTTGCAGATGTGGAGGCTTGCCTAGAAGCATTTGACCGTTTGGACATTCGACATGAAGCCATGCGCACAGATGATTTCGATGGGAAGAAGATGGCCTTCTTCTTTGATCCAGATGGCCTCCCCTTAGAAATTCATGAATAGAAAGAACCCCTTGTTGCTATTTCAGCTACAAGGGGCTTTGTCTTAGGATTTGAGTGTCAATACAGCGATGACCAGCGCCAAATACATAAAGAAGGTTAGGATAAAACTAGCTCTCCAGAAGACCTTGAAAAAGCGTTTATAGGAGAACTCTTTTTTCTTGAAGAGAAAGAAGGCGCAGAGTCCCATAGATAGAAGGGAAAGCGCTAGAAGCAGGTGAGGGAGTAAACTACTATAGTAAACCCTATCCGATATGAGATAAAATTCCAGGGCATAGAGAGGGAAGGCAATATCAGCGAAGTTTCTGCCATATTTTTGCAACCTAAAAAACTTGACCGCAATGATAGAAATTGCCAAGGTCAGAAAGATAAAAAGGACTGCAATAATTTTTGTAAAAAGAATTGATTCAAACATACTTTCATTCTATAAAAAATGTGAAGAAAAGTAAACATAAAGCTTGCATTTCTTTTAAAATCATGTATAATGAAAAGGTATGTGTAAAACACATATTTGTGGGAGGTAAAAATCTGTAATTACCGCCAAAACCACAATAGGAGGATTTTATATCATGGCTAAAAAAGTCGAAAAACTCGTAAAACTTCAAATTCCTGCAGGTAAAGCTACTCCAGCTCCACCAGTCGGACCAGCACTCGGTCAAGCAGGTATCAACATCATGGGATTCACAAAAGAGTTCAACGCTCGTACAGCTGACCAAGCTGGTTTGATCATCCCAGTCGTTATCTCTGTGTATGAAGATAAATCATTCACTTTCGTGACTAAAACACCACCAGCTGCTGTTCTTTTGAAAAAAGCTGCAGGTGTTGAAAAAGGTTCAGGTACACCAAACAAAACTAAAGTTGCAACAGTTACTCGTGCACAAGTACAAGAAATTGCTGAAACTAAAATGCCTGACTTGAACGCTGCATCTCTTGAAGCTGCAATGCGTATGATCGAAGGTACTGCTCGTTCTATGGGATTCACTGTTACTGACTAAGTAGCACCCAAGATTATCTGATTACAAGGAGACATATAAAATGGCTAAAAAAAGCAAAAACTTGCGTGCTGCTCTTGAAAAAATCGACAGCACAAAATTGTACAGCGTAGAAGAAGCTGTTGCTCTTGCAAAAGAAACTAACTTCGCTAAATTTGACGCGTCAGTTGAAGTTGCTTACAACTTGAACATCGACGTTCGTAAAGCAGACCAACAAATCCGTGGCGCAATGGTATTGCCAAACGGTACTGGTAAAACTTCACGCGTTCTTGTTTTCGCACGTGGTGCTAAAGCAGAAGAAGCAAAAGCTGCAGGTGCAGACTTTGTTGGTGAAGATGACCTCGTTGCTAAAATCAACGGTGGTTGGTTGGACTTCGACGTTGTTATCGCAACTCCAGATATGATGGCAGTTGTTGGACGTCTTGGTCGTGTACTTGGTCCACGTAACTTGATGCCAAACCCTAAAACTGGTACAGTAACTATGGATGTTGCTAAAGCAGTTGAAGAGTCTAAAGGTGGTAAAATCACTTACCGTGCTGACAAAGCAGGTATCGTACAAGCTCTTATCGGTAAAGTATCATTTGACGCTGACAAACTCGTTGAAAACTTCAAAGCTTTCCACGAAGTAATGGTTAAAGCAAAACCTGCTACAGCTAAAGGTACTTACATGACTTCTGTATCAATCACAACAACACAAGGTGTTGGTATCAAGGTTGATCCAAACTCACTTTAATCAATAGAAAGATTGTCTTCGGGCAATCTTTTTTTGGCTATCTTGACATACTTATGAAAATACCTTATACTGATATCAGAAAACAAGGATATAGGAGTTTCTTATGAAAAAAGCTAATCGTGAAGAATTTTACTCCCATTTATCAGCCCTTTATCAGCTGTCATCAGAAGCTATTTCACCCGTTTTGCGCGAGAAAATTGTTGAATTTGCCCAGAAACTTGACCAGTCAGACAATCTCTACTTGTTGGCGGATCAGTTATCGGTATTTGTCAATGCTGAATTGACGGGCTTGACCTGGAGAGCGCCGAAGGAATTGGTAGAATTGGGACGTTATATCCAAGACTTACAAGTGACCTATAGGCGCTATGTACTAGGAATAGATGATTTGGAGGAAAAATAATGACAGAATACACAAAACCACTGGTTTGGAAGTGGGAAGATGAGAATGACAATCGTTCAGGCAACCGCCCAACTGCAGGTAGTCGATTTGAACAGGTATTGCCAAAAGGAGAACAGGCTTTCCAAGTTTATTCCTTGGGAACACCTAATGGCATCAAGGTTGCCATTATGCTGGAAGAACTGAAGGAACTGGGTATTTCAGAAGCTGGCTATGACCTCTTTCTCATCAATATCGGTCAAGGAGACCAGTTCGGTTCTGACTTTGTTGGGATAAATCCCAACTCAAAAATTCCAGCTATGGTGGATTACTCTGAGAAAGAACCAGTTCGTGTTTTTGAATCCGCCAATATTTTATTTTACCTAGCAGAAAAGTTTCAAGCCTTCTTGCCAAAAGAATGGTCGAAACGTACAGAAGTTCTTAACTGGCTCTTCTGGCAAACTGGCGCCGCTCCCTTTGTTGGAGGTGGTTTTGGGCATTTCTTCCATTACGCTCCGACAGCGCAGGAATATCCGATTAACCGCTACGCCATGGAAACCAAGCGGCAGTTGGATTTGTTGGATCAATTATTGGCGACCAGGGAATACATTGCTGGAAATGACTACACTATCGCAGATATAGCCATCTGGTCTTGGTATGGACGGTTGGCGCAAGGTCAGCTCTATCCTGGTTCGGCAGCATTCCTGGATGTCGCCTCTTATAGCCATTTAAATGCCTGGGTGGAAAAAATTGCAGAGCGTCCAGCTGTTCAGAGAGGTCTGGCAGTAACATATGCTTCTATAGAAGATTAAAAACCTGTATCCACAGTTCAGCACTTCCAGCTGAGGCTAGTTTTTCACTTATTCAGCCTTCGTTAGTATTTCCTAAAAAGCTGCCTTGATTAGCGAAAAACGAGCTCTAATATAAAAGGAATTTACTTAGGAATACAGGTTTTAAGCAGCGAGGCTGGGCAAAAACTAGCCAATAACTAAAAAAAACACAGACAGATTGAGCTGCTTCTGATGAAATCCAGCCGTACTGTCTGTGTTTTTCTTTTTATCTCTATTATCTTGGACTAATTTCTTAGCCAATTTCGTGAGATTCATACTCATTAGGAGGAATCCTATCTCAGTTTCAACCACTTTTTGACCTCTGACATGGACTCTACGCACGCCAAAAACACCCTTCATCCTACCAAATACAGGTTCGACATCCACCTTGCGTTTGGCATAAATGCGGGCTCCCTCTTTACTTGTCACTTCCTCTTTCTTTAA
>NZ_POQQ01000042.1 GCF_002964575.1 Streptococcus suis
TTAGTCAAAGAGGAATTGACAAGTAAAGAGGGAGCCCGCATTTATGCCAAACGCAAGGTGGATGTCGAACCTGTATTTGGTAGGATGAAGGGTGTTTTTGGCGTGCGCAGAGTCCATGTCAGAGGTCAAAAAGTGGTTGAAACTGAGATAGGATTCCTCCTAATGAGTATGAATCTCACGAAATTGGCTAAGAAATTAGTCCAAGATAATAGAGATAAAAAGAAAAACACAGACAGTACGGCTGGATTTCATCAGAAGCAGCTCAATCTGTCTGTGTTTTTTTTAGTTATTGGCTAGTTATTGGCTAGTTTTTGCCCAGCCTCACTCATCAAGTCAAGTCAACAACGTCTGAATTTGATTTTCGAAGAGTATGACTGCCTATTTTTCTAAAGGATGGATAATCACACCCTGCACCACACGGTTGACGGTACCTGTTGGTGATGGTGTATCTGGTAAATTCTTGCATTTGATAGCTGCCATGATAGATACTGTTTGGGCAAAGAGGATGTAAGGGAAGGTTAGGAAGACATCTGGCAGATCTGCTCCGCCTTCTGCCAAGACAAAGTTGGCTGCTTCTGTACCTGCTAGCTTATCAGCCGACAAGGCAACAATCCGCTCTGCTATGCCATCACCATGAACTTCATTAAGCAAATCTACATCGTACTGGCGTGTGTAGGCATCGTTTGAGGCAAAGAGGAAAATCAAGGTCTTTTCATTGATGAAGGATTTTGGTCCATGACGGAAACCGAGTGGTGACTCATACATGGTCGCAATCTTGCCTGCTGTCAATTCCAGAATTTTCAACTGAGCTTCGTGGGCAAGGCCATAGAAACCACCTGAACCCAAGTAAATCACTCGCTCAAAATCAAGGTTAACCAAGTCTTGCACGTAGTCTTCACGGTCCAAAACATCTTGACCTAGACGGGCAATGGTCTCAACCCAAGCAGCTTTTTCTTCTTGGCTGGCTGATGAGAAGACGAGGAGGGCTGTCAGAGCCATACAGCTATAAGAACCTGTCATGGCAAAGCCTTTGTCATTTGAACCCGCCGGTTGCAAGAGCAGGAGATTTTCCGCATCCCCCTCAGCCGCAAGAGCCAATTTGCCCTCTGGTGCACAGGTAATGGTCACTTGGTAAAGCTGGTCAACTAATTGCTTAGCTACTTCTACCGCTGCGACGCTTTCTGGGGAGTTACCTGAACGAGCAAAGGATACCAAAACTGTTGGCACATCTGCCTGCAAATAATCATATGGACGACCAACCAATTCAACCGTACCAATGGCAGAAAAACGAATGTGTTTCAAGTCATTGACTTGGTTGAGGTAGTTGGCAATACTTTGACCAACAAAGTCTGAAGTCCCTGCACCAGTGAAAATCACATGAACAAAGTCATGCTTGTCCTTGATGGCTGTTAAAAAGTTTTCAATCTTCTCCAGCTGGTCAATATACAGTTGATGAGCCTCTTTCCACAAGCCAGGCTGTTGGTAAATCTCAGTCGCTGTGATAAAGGCTCCCAATTTTTCTAATTCTTCTTTTGCTAAACGGAACATAGGTCCTCCTTGTTTTCTGGTTATAACCAGTTTTTCTTTTATTATACAAGAAAGTGTTTACAAAGTCAAATTAAAATAGATTGATATATGTAATTCGTCAGAGATGCCATCACTCTCAATCTCGTAAATGTATCCCGTTTTCTGCCAATATTCTTTTTAATTCCCCATCACCTTCAGGGGCTAGATCAGCAATCTTTTGAAAATGTTCCTTCGGGGCGTGTATCAACAATAATCGATGCACGCTGCCCTCTGGCCTGCGTGCATATTCTGCAATCTTACTATAAATTTTATCTACTGTATCATAAATCATACTTTTCTCCTTCTGACACACGTATACTCGCACCACTAACTTTCAATAGAGTCTATTCCTCTAGAAAAGCTTCGTCATCTGAATAAGCTTCTATATTTTTTGTTTGTATATGGAGTGAAGCCTAAATCTACACGTGTATGAATGAGGGGAACAGAATAAAACAATCTTCCTACAAATATGTAAGAAGATTTTTATAATTACTCTACTTTATAGTAAATTTTTCCTTGGTGTGCGACTCCTTCGCTGGTACCGACTATAAT
This sequence comes from Streptococcus suis, assembly GCF_002964575.1. GTDB lineage: Bacteria > Bacillota > Bacilli > Lactobacillales > Streptococcaceae > Streptococcus > Streptococcus suis_R. The sequence goes on from NZ_POQQ01000042.1 coordinate 2,119, forward strand.
CCTAATCTTAGTATTATCAGTATCTTTTTCCTCGTTTAATGTAACTCCTTCTGGAATGATTGTTATAAAAGCTCCTTGAATTGCATTTTGCCAAGTTGTAGATTCATCGCCAATCACTCCTCGAATATACTTCTCTTCTTCAATTCTTAAATCTCTCAGCCCTATATTATCTCCTTGACCTGAATTTTCCCATTTGAGAATCCCCTTTTCATCAAGAGTAAAAGTATAGTAAGAATTTTTCCAAGTTCCAACTAAGCTAGAAAAATCACCTCGTAACAAGTCTGTTAAATTAACCGATGACACATTAGCTTGCTCATCAGATTTAATATCAGAACGAACATCCGAATATGAATATAAGACCATCTCCCCATCAAAAGTCTTTACAACAACTCTATCTTTTTGAGAGTCAGTTCCTGAATAATCAATTCCTTTCGGAACAAAGGTATAAGTATAATGTGTACCTAAATTAGTGAGAGCTGTTAGAGAAATTTTTCCTCCACTAGCTTCACCAACTGCATATCCTTCATATACTTGCTTGCTTGTATTTAGAAATCCAAATCTATCCCCTATAATCTTATTATTACTTGAGCCGCTAGACATGTTGTCAGTACTAACCCCATTAATATAAGCTATGCCGTCGTCATATATTGTTACTTTAGACTCTCCATCTTCAGAGACCCAAACTCCACTTACGGACGAAAAATCTTGATTAGATAATTCCGTCAAATCTATTTGGTAGAGACCTTTGACATCGAAGGGAGACCAATTTTTATCAGAAGAGACTGCTGGACCTACTTTTACCCTTTTGACCTTCCCAAATGAAATATCAAACTTCTCTAGTACGTTTATTGTTTCCGCTCCATCAGCAAACCCTATGTACATTTCTAACTTCCCATCATCATCTAGATCATCAATTAGATAGGAAGGGGATCGAGTTGGTTGCTCGAAATATGCAGCACTTACTTTCTGACTATCTTTCTGTAGAATGGCTTCCTGATGGTTAGATACTACTGTCTCATAAAGTCCACGATAGCGACTCTCTTGACTCTGATAATACATTTTCAAGGCTGGTTTGTAGCCGATGAACACGAGAACCATCATCAATAATACTACCGAAACTTGCTGCCAAACTGGAATTCTCCTAAAACGTGACCAATATGACCTTCTCTTTATCTCACCTTTTTGAAAAGCGAGTTTCACTTCAACATCACTAGGTTTTCGACCATTAATAGCTTCAAAATAGTTTACCCATTCTTTTTCAATCACTTAATTTCCTCCTACTATTTTCTCAAATCCTTCCTTCAAATCTGCATTATCCGTCACTCTAACTTTATAGATATTATCCTGACTTATAGAAGAGTAAAGTACGACAGGGGTGCCGTCTTTTTTTATTGTGAACAAATAATTGTGTTCCAGCTTACCACCAGCCACAACTTGTGAAAATTGATAAATACCAACAATATGATATTCAGCCTTACCGGTTCCATCCGTAATAAAATCTACAGAGTAATCTGGAGCTACTCCTGATCCATCAGCAACTACCACTGTTTGTTCCCTAACCACATTAGTCACATCTTGATAGCCACTTTGGTTCATTGAATTCCCCCAGCTCACCATCAAGTCTGCAAGTTGTTGACTTTGTTCTTGAGTCCAAAGAGGAGTTTCATTTGTTTTCTGAGTATGGTAGGCGATAGAATATTGTGTATTCTCTACATTTTTAAAATCGGCTTCTCGATAATATACGTCCGACACAATTCCTTCTGAAACGATACGAACGGTGGTAGTCATTGTTGGAATGCCTCCAGATATCATCTCAACAGGTAGATTGTATTCCACACCTTTAGGAATGATTTTAAGAGTAGGTGCGCCTGCTAAATTAACGGGCGATAAAATCAGCATGCCATTTTCTTCACGAACTTGATGATTTTTAAAATAATCACCCCAGTTAAATTCTTTGGGACTTTCAGAGATTTCTGTGTACCACAAACCTGCTATACTCGCATAATTTCCTGCTTGGATCGCTGACAAATCAATCCCATCTTCCTCTTTTTGCGCGCTCGACGATTGCGGCTGACTTGCTTTTGTCTGGCTTGTTGATGAGCTAGCCTCAGTCAATATATTGGAAGTTTCTTGGTTTGATGTATTTGTCAAAAACATGTAGGCGGCTCCTGCGATAGCTACAATCCCGACCAAACCATAGACCCATTTTAGAAATGATTTTTTAGGAGACTGCACAAGCCCGCTTTTCACTGCTTCCTGCAATTCCGCAGGAGTAGGCTTTCGTCCGTTCATTGCTTCAAAATAAGCAATCCATTCTATTTCGTTCATCTATACTCCTATTTCTTGCGCTAAGATATATCCTATACGGCACATATAACTATCATCACCTATCTGCCATTTTGCGGATTAAATAATCCATCTCTTGTTGACGTCTCCTGTTTTTATTTGATGAAGTCGCAACAAAAAGCAAAATAAACCAACCGATGACTGTCCAACCAAATAATAAAAGGCACAACCAGAGGACAATCTTCAATCCACTGCTTTGGCAGATAAAAGCTGGTAGGAAATAAATGAAGACTACGAGAGCCGCTGCTAAAATCAGTGCAAAAATACTATCTCCAATATAAATTCCATTGTTGCTTAAAAATTCTGATAGGCTTGAAGCACTTAAAAGTAATACAATTAGTGGAATCCCAAAAAATAGCCAGTTTAGAATAGTTGAACCTGTATGGCGATATTTAAAGGCTTCTTCGCTTCTATTGTAGTTTGGACTAGGATTAGAATGTTGGACTGGAACATGAGCTGCTGCAACTGTTTCTTTCTGTGCCTTTGTTGAAGCTACCTTAAAATGGGTCTCAGAAACTTTTTCTTTTACCATTGATGAAGCTTTTTCAAACCCTTGTGCTGCACTTGGCTTGACCAAAAGTGGCACGATAAGAAGAGCTCCCATGAATAGCATTAAAAACATCAAACTCGGAAGTACAATAAAATCAGATGTTAGAATCCCCAACAACATTGCAACTAACGTGGTCCCCAATAACCCTGCTCCCCCTAGCAATGCTTTGTGGGATTGACCTTTATAAAGTTGATAGTTCAAAAAAACTAACAGCGCAGTAAAGACTAAAGAAACCACGTTGGGCAAGAAGTAAGAAGAACCTAAAACTATAGCAATAGTTAGAAATAGAAAGAGTACACTGACAATTGTAAATAGAATAACTAAAAATTTATGGAGACTACCCAAATGAAAAAGTGTCCCTTGATTGATTTCAATTCCTAATTTATTTAATTGTTCCTCTAACCAGTGGCCCCAGCGATCTAACCAACGATTTGACTTAACCATATAATATTGTCCATTATCCAGTAGTGACTGACTCTCGCGAAAGGATACAGTTTCCGTTGAAAGATTCATTTGGCCACAATGTTGGCAATAGTTTGAAGTGAGGACATACTCTTGACAAGAGGTACAAAAGTCGTAAGATGTTACTTTTTTTAAATCTTCTTGATTCTCCCAGAGAACCTTCCTCAGACGATCTATATAAACCTGATTTCTATCCATCGTACTCTCCTAAGCAAATTCTTTTCCACAACAAGCACAGAACTTATTCTTGCCCGCTTGCGAAGTCGAACATAGGTCACACTCTTTTAGAGTTGCTTCTTCAAGAGCAGATAGTTCTTGAACATCACTTCCACAAACCGAACAGAAACGACTATCTGAACTTAAGAGATTACCACAGGCTAAACATGATTTTTCACGTGGAACGTGGATATTGTAATCTTGACGGAGTTTATAAGATTCCTGTAAGATACCAATAATCGCAGATACTTCCTTTTCAAGATCTATGTCCTTCTGGTTGATAGATTGATTATAATAGGCTAATCCCAATTCAAAGAAATGCTTAGACAAGGTCGTATCCTTTTCTTCAATCTGCTTGCGCAAAGCTCGCAATTCAGTATTTAGCAATAAATCCTTCTGACTAATAACTGATTTAGGTTGCAGATTTTCTGAGTGATTCTCTGCAACCTGCTCTTCAACTACATTCTGCTCAGTCTGAACAGGCTCGATCTTGAATTCCCCATTCTTTAATGCTTCTGAAAATTCAGCTGGTTCTGGATTACGTCCATTTGTCGCTTGAAATAATTCTACCCATTCTTTTTGATTCATCATATTCTCCCCTTTACGACTTATGCAACTCTTTAAAAGTCACACCTTCTTCATTTTTCCAAACGGTATTTCCGTTTTGGCTAGCTCCAGCAACGAATGATGCAGCTGCCGAGATACTCGAAAACTCAATATCAACTACTAGTCTATTTCCATTAATCTTGTCAGCATATTGTTGCCTTGCTTTGATAGTCCCTTGAGGACAAGAGGGCACTATTTCTGGATTAATTTGACTACCTTTTTTTACAATAAATCCTTTTGTGGTCAAATAACCATTAGCCTGAAAACCTTTGTAGTTCATTGAAAATATTTGAAATTTTTCTAATTCATTATTTATGGATGTTTTGAAATCATTACAATTCAAAGTCTCATCATCACGTTGGATAATACTACTTAAATTTACTATTTCTTCATTGCCAAATATTAAGTCTTCACTTTCTTTAAAATTAATCTCACCTAATAGTTTCATACTTTCTTGTGAATGGACATACCATTTATTACTATTAGATTTCAGTGAAAGAAAGTAATTACCTAACGGTCTGGGTTGCCAAATCTGTGTATCATTAAGTTGACTAAAATTATATTTAGTAGTCCCATCTCTTAACAATAATCTATCTAATACAAATCTATAGTTTCCATCAAAATAAGTTGTAAACTTTGGATGTAAAACAGCCCCATACTTAGAATTCAAACTCAAATCTCTATCGAATTCCTTAACCAATTTTCTTGATTCCAATGATTCTAAACGATAATATTCAAAGTCTGGTCCAAGAGCATATGTATCAAAACCATCCATATTGCCACCCCATTTTAGTTGATCTTCATGAAATTTGTTATACCAAATTGTATTATCAGACATACTCATCATTCGAAACTCAAAACCCTTAAATTTTGGTAACGGACTAACAATTTTAGTCTTCATCGAAAATATGGACGGTACGACACGACCTGATATTATAGGGTAATACATCAGATATTCATTATTCGCAAAAAAAATACTCCCTGTATACTCAATTGATTCGCCACCTTTTGTTTTAAAACTCTTTAAAAGTAGTTCATCAATATTTGTTTGAATATCAAATTTATGAATCTCTTGTTCATAGGAATAATAAATAAATTGATCAGTAATATAGTAATTATTATTTATCCTAGCTTTTAACGGCAGTACCCGTTGAATTTTTCTATCAAAATCAACATGAATAAATTGATTCCCCTTCCCACATTTGATAAAAATACCAAATGAATTAACATAAACCTGGTTTTCTGCAAAATTATCAGAAAATAAATCTTGATTCTGTAACTTGACAAATAAATGTTTGGTACCTTTCTTAGGAGAATAAACAACAATATAGAAGTTCGAATTTATCATACTAACATAGAAAAACATTTCTCTATATTCGGAAATAGGATACATTCTTTCACTATCATAAAAATTTCCGCGATAAGCTTGTAGCATATACTCCCGTCCTTGAGTTTCAGCCCGTTTCTGTATCTTTTCTGAAGATTGAGTTTTCATAGCTTCCTTCTGACTCACTTTTGTCCCACAGTTTGGACAAAACTTAAAACCTGTTTCTACCTTGTTTCCACATTCTATACAAAACATTTCTAATTCCTACACTTTCAATTCACCTAAAGTTTGACCAGCTTGTGTTTTCCACAATTTATTCCCACTTAGACTAGCTCCTCCGACAAAGCAAGCAGCTTGGGAAGGGCTCGTAAATAAAATATCCTCCGAAAGACAACCATTGGCAATGCTCTCTGCATGGAATTCTCTTAAACGTCTAATGGAATCGGACACAGAATTTGCCATTTGAGGTGAAATCTGACTACCTGAGAACACCAAAAATCCTTCATTTGTCAAGCTACCTTTGGCAGTGTAGCCATTATAGGTCATCGTTAGAGAAATAGAGTTATCTGATTCGGTCTCTTGAACAAGGGTTTTATCGAAAGCTTTAGCAACCGTTTCAAAGGCTTTATAACCAAGAACCCCTGTCAAAATAATAGCTTGCTCGATGAAATCCTCTAGCTCAGCAATTTTTTCCTCAGTCACATTACCTATTGTTGGTTCAACCTTATTTTTTACTGCAAATCGTTTTGCATTTTTTGCCAAATTGTAAAAACGATTTTCTAAATAAGAGATTTCTGTCGGACCAAAGGTATTGTCTGTGGTTGTTAAAATAATTGCATCCTTAAAAAATGACTTTTCTTCATTTCGCATATGCTCCTTTAATCTACCTAAAGTCGCTTGCTGATTTTTACGCTCTCCAGCTTGCCCAACATAAACTAAAGGACGTTGGCTTTCTTCTTCCTCACCAAATAAGAAATAGATCCCTGAGTAACTCAACTCTGCTCTGTCGACACTATCTTCTAAATCTAGTTTTGGAATTTTCAAAGCTACCCCAGTATGATTAGCTAAAGAAGCCTTCACGCGCCCTGTCATTGTCCCATCTATTAAAAATAAAGTAACAACTTTTGAAGTACCCATAACATTCCCCTATCGTTTCTTAACCGGTTTATATAAGTACAATCCTCCATAATCATCAACATCCACTTTATAACCCGCTTTACGTAACTCCGTAGCAGTTTTGGCTGCAATTTTTTTCTTATCATCATCTGAGTATTGATAATGTGGTGGTAATTTCTTAGCCAACGCTGTAGAATGTAGCACATCCGAAGTTTGCCACTTATGGAAGTAAACTTTGAATTTTTTCGGATGCCATAATCCGCTACCATCAAATACAGTCGTTTTTGATGCTTTCTTAAACTCCTCAACTGCATATTTCTTATAATTTCTATGTAGTTGATCTTTTTGAGCTGTTGTTAAGACTAATTTACTAAAGTGAACTTTTGCTGAAGCAACGGAATAATAGTGAGTCATAAATAACCTCCAAATTGATAGTCCTGAAACATAAAATAGCAAATAAACTATTGCATTCTATAAAACTATTTTATCAGTTGAAACAGTTTTTTACAACTGTTTTTGTAAATAACAGTTATATATAGTGGTTTTGTTATCTAATAATACCTGTATGATAGACCATAAGAGGTACTTTCATGGATAATAAACTACAAGACTATATTTCCAAAAGGATTCGCTTATTGCGCATTCAAGAAGGAATGACCCAAATGGAGCTAGAAGAAAAAGCTAATCTCGGCTATAACTACATATATAAATTAGAGAACAAAGCAAATAACATTACTCTATCGACACTGTCAAAAATCATGGAGGCTTTGAAAGTCGATATCCCAACTTTTTTTGATGTTGAATTTTCTACGGATCCTGAAATTGAAGAGTTGATCCTACTCATGACTGATTTACCTAAGAAAAAGCGCTCAGAAGTAATCCAAGCAATCAATACTCTTGTGAAAACACTAAAATAGAAAAAACTCATTCGATTGCTTAGCCGAATAAGATATCACTACAACAAACTCACCTTACCAAATTTCCTTTTTTAATGTTATAATAAATCCATAAGATTTTTTAAGGAGAATAGTTATTATGATGAATATGCAGCAAATGATGAAGCAGGCTCAGAAGCTTCAAAAGCAAATGGAGAAGAGCCAGGCTGAGTTGGCAGCTACTCAATTTACTGGTAGCTCAGTGCAGGATTTGGTTACGGCTACTTTTACTGGTGATAAGAAATTGGTTTCTATCGATTTCAAGCCTGAGGTTGTGGATGCTGATGACCTTGAAACCTTGCAGGACATGACTATCCAAGCAGTCAATGATGCTCTTGCAAAAGTTGACGATGCCACTCAGAAGAAACTTGGTGCCTTTGCAGGTAAATTACCATTTTAAGACAGAAAAGACGCGATTGGGCTAGGCCCTCGCGTCTTTGTTTATTCAAAATTATAGAGTAAGGACTGCAACTGCAAAAGGTAATGATCAGAATAACGATGATCCGTTTGCAAGTCCTTCAGCAGTTGCTTTAATTCTGTCATATTGTCTGTGATAATGCCGTCCACCTGTAATAAAACCATCTGCGTCATGGTATCCGTATCGTTGGGTGTCCAAGCATAGACAGACTTCCCTTTTAGCCAAGACTTGACCATAAAGTTCTGGTCTAAGGAGGTAAATTCCATGGTATAACCATCTGCGACGGTTGTCGGATAGATAGAGTTGAATGGTAGGATAAAAAAGGAGACCAGATTTTTACTGTATTCTTTGACTTGGATAATGGTTCTATAGTCCAAGGACTGAATTTGGTGGCCCTTGGCAAGGAGGCGTTGGCCATATTTCTTCAGGAAATTTTTGGTCAACTGTGGCGAGTCGGCATTCGTCACCTTAATCTCCACCAACAATTTTTGCCCTAGCTCATCCGCCTTATCCAGATAGGTATCAAAAGAAGGGACAGGAGCTGTCATCCCGTTTTCAGATGCAGTCATGGCCGTCAACTCTGCTAGGCTATAATCATGTGTACCTCCGGGATTGCCCGTCAAAGCCATCAGGTCTGTATCGTGCATGACCACAAACTGGCCGTCCTTGGTTTCCTGAATGTCCATCTCGATATAATCTGGCTGGAGCTGAGAGGTTTTCTCCAAGGCCTCGATAGAGTTCTGCACCGCATTTCCATTGTCAACACCGCGGTGGGAGATAGTCACAGGCAGGTTCTCATAAGGATAGTAGAGCGTCATGGCTCCCTGAACGCCAAAGACCAGACTGGAGACTCCTAGAATAGCTAGACGCAGACGATGACGCAGGCGTTTCCGTCGATAGGAGGGCAGTTTTTTGCCGGTCAATAGGCTGACAAATCCCAGCATAAAGAGGGCAACCACCCCATAATAAGACAGTTTTAATACGATATAGGAGAAGACCGCTAGTCCAAAGGAGAGTTGAGGAAAGGGTTTTTCTAGGAACAATTGCAGAGCATAGAGCAAGATGCCAATCACCGCAAAGAGGAGGACTGGAGAGGTCACTAGCCAGAAAAGCCGCAAAAGGGAAGTCATCTGCTGGCGCCCCTTGGTTCTCTCCCAAGAATAGGCGATGGATTCTTTAACGCTTCGGTGTTCAAAATAAATCTTTGGAAGAGCGTACATGAAGCGAGCTGCCAACCAAAAGAAGAGGAAAACCGAAAGGAAAATCAAGATGGCCAGCCATAAGGTGTTAGAAAAATAATCAATTAGAAACTGTGGAACAACAATCTTATTGAAGTAGTAAATATTTAAAATCCGTCGTAAAAAGGGCAGGAGGATGACCGAATAAAAGAGTAGAAAGAGGACCTTGGGAAGGGTACTATGGCAAATGATAGCCAGCATGCTATCTCGGACGTCCCGTAAATAATCTGGTAGATGTTTGACCTTTTCATCCAAAAGCTGCCAAACACCCGTAAAGAGCAAGGCGAGTTCTAAGTAGGCGATGGCGATATTGGCAAAAAAGAGTAAGATAAATAGGCCCGTCACCAACAAGTTCTCTGTAACTACCGCAAAGAGATTGGTCGGTGAGAGATAGGCATGGTCTGTCATAGCTAACAAGCTCTCCGAAAGCCAGGAATTGAGGGGTATCCAGACAAATTCCATAAAGGCAAAAAGGGTAAAAAAGAGCAGTAAAATCTTATCTAAATTGTAATAAACTTTCTGAAATGTACGTCGTATCCTTTTCATACACCTAGTTTCCCATATTCTACTAGGAATTGCAAGCCTTCAACAAATATGCTAGACTAGAAAATAAAGGAGGTTCTCATGATTAGAATTGCACCGATGACTGATACTCAATGAAAATTAAAAATAGCCTAGGAAACGAAGCCGACGATAGAACTCTGTTACTATCTTGTTTCAAGGTAACAGGCTGAAAAGCTCCACCGGAGCTTTTCACTCATCAAGGCTCTTGACAACGGATAATTTTAATTTTCGAAGAGTATGAAGATTATTTGTATACACTTTGGAAAATTGGCCACCGTCAAGTCGCGCCTCGATGGAAGGAGTTTGCGGCCCCCTATTTTGATGACTACCAGGCCTGCGCCACTTTTGAAGAGTTTCAAGCATTAGAACTCTACCAGTGGCTACAAAAAGATTGCGTCAGAGCAATCCTGGTGGATTAGCTGCCTATCGGCTTTGTGGGCTATTATCGTCATTTCGTTTTTCTTTTATTACTTCGTTAACTCGCCTTGCCTAACTCCAGTTATGCCTGCGGCTCGTTGCCTAGTACTAAAAGTAAACTAAAAGACTATACTGGGAGTGCCAGCAAACACGCTGGCTCGAAATCGGGATTGAAATCTATGACGATAAGGTCTGGGGCAAAGGATATGGCACAGCTGCTCTCAAACTCTGGATTGACACCATTTTCCAGCAATTTACAGAATTAGAACACATTGGGCTCACTACCTGGTCTGGCAACAAGGGTATGATGAGAACCGCAGAAAAATTAGGCATGACCAAAGAAGCCCATATCCGCAAGGTTCGGTACTGGCAAGGGCATTATCATGATTCTATCAAATATGGGATGTTAAGAGACGAATGGCTAGAGCATAAGAAAAAATCAAGTTCCTAAGAGCTTGATTTTTCGTTTTCGCTTTCCCTACAGAATATCCGTTTTACTATTGTTGTAAATTTAACTGCACCTGCTTAACAATGTGCTCCGCTGTCAAACCGTAAACTTCCATCAAATAAGCCTGTTGACCCACCTGACCAAAAGACTCATCAACACCGATTCGATGTACTGGGGTGTCGGAATCCGTTGCCATTAGTTCACAAATGCTGCTACCTAGTCCACCAATTCGGTTATGGTTTTCAACCGTCAGGACCGGCTTCCCTGATAGCAAGCTTGGAATATCCTCGTGAATCGGTTTTATCCGGAAGAGGTCGATGACCTGGACAGAAATCCCTGCTTGCTCCAATTTCTCTGCCGCTAATAGAGCTTGCTCTACCATAATCCCGCTGGCAACCAGGGTCATATCATTCCCTTGCCTGAGGACACAGTAGCCTTTGCTAAAGTCTTCTCCACCTTGGTAAATGGCCTTAGGAGCCTTCCGAATCGTGCGAATATACTTGAGGCCTTCTAGCTGTGTTGTTTCCTCAAGGACAGCATGGAACTGGATATCGTCACTGACTTCATAAACACGAGCTTTTGGAATCAGTCGCATTAGTCCCAACTCTTCAAATGGCATATGCGTACCGCCATTCATCTCAGCAGATACTCCCGCATCCGACCCTACAATCGTAGCATTGAGCTGGGCATAAGCCAGGGAAATAAATACTTGGTCGTAAACACGACGACTTGCAAAGGGACCAAAGGTGTGAATATAGGGCTTGTAACCCAGAAGGGACAAACCTGCCGCTACCCCCACCATTTCCTGCTCCATAATGCCGACATTGACATACCGTCCACCAAGAACAGAGGACAATTTATTTGTGGCCATAGAGCTAGATAAATCTGCCTCAATAGCTGCTATGGTGGTGTCTTCCTGCCCTATATGAGCCAAGAAATCACTGTAAACCAACCGCATTTCTTTTGTCTCTCTCATTCTGCCACCTCTAATTCTCTCGCTAAACCAAGAGCCTCTTGCTCCAAATCCTCCTGCAATTGACCTGCCAAACGCAAATGGTGATTGCTTTCTAATTCTTCTAAGAAGGTAACTCCCTGCCCTTTAGTTGTATCTAGAACAATACATTTTGGTTGCGGAGAAGCACTGGCTTTCATTGACTGAATAGCCTCAAGAATCGCATCTATATCAGCACCATTCACACGCACCGCTTCCCAACCAAAAGCCTGAAATTTTTCAACAAAATCAAAGGTTTGGCAAATATCACGGGTACGACCGTCTAATTGTTTTTTATTGTCATCCACAAAGAGAATTAGTTTCGATAGTTCATGGTGGGCTGCAAACTGAGCTGCTTCCCAGCATTGACCTTCATTCAATTCCCCGTCCCCTACCAATGTGTAGGTATAGTAAGGGGACTGTTCAATTTTCTTACCGTATGCTACCCCAGTAGCGACACTCATCCCTTGACCTAGAGAGCCTGTCGTCATATCGACACCAGGAGTTAGATTGCGGTCCGGATGTGAGGGTAGGCGAGTGCCGTTCTGATTCAGCGACAAGAGAAAATCGCGATCAAAGAAGCCTTTCAAGTGCAAGGTACTGTACAAGGCTGGACCTGCATGTCCCTTAGAGAGAATAAAGTGGTCACGCTCCTTAGAAGAGAAATTCTGGACACGAATGTCCAGAATATTCCCATATAGAGCAGCCAACACTTCTACGATTGACAAGCTACCACCATAGTGACCGAAACCTAATTGATTCAAGGTAGCTAAGGTATGGTAGCGAATTTCTTTCGCAAATCGTTGTAAATCCGTTGTGCTGCTAGTCATATTAGCCTTCTTTCTGTTCTTTCTTCACCAATGACAATCCAAGCATCAAAGCCAATACAGCAAAGATACCAACTGAAACTGTGAGTATACCGCCATTCTTAGCCAGCACTCCTAGGAAGATACCAGAAAGACCAAAGTCTGCATCTGAGAAAGTTGAACCAGCAAAACCAAGGTCTCCCAAAACTGGAAGCAAGAACACTGGTAGGAAGCTAATCAGAACACCTTGCATAAAGGCACCGCAAACAGCTCCACGAACACCGCCTGACGCATTTCCCATAACCCCTGCAGTTGCTCCACAGAAGAAGTGTGGTACGACACCTGGAAGGATAACGACACCGCCAGTCAAGGCAAGGATAATCATGCTGACAATACCACCAGCAAAGCTAGAGATAAAACCAATCAATACTGCGTTTGGAGCATAAGGGTAAACAACCGGACAGTCCAAAGCTGGTTTTGAATTTGGTACCAATTTTTCAGAAATTCCTTTGAAGGCTGGAACAATCTCCGCCAAAATCAAACGAACACCGGACAAGATAACAAACACACCTGCTGCAAAAGTACCACCCAAGGTAAGAGCATAAATCATGCTGTTGGTGCCACCGCTCAGGTTTTCCTTAATATAGTCACCACCTGCAAACAAAGCTACAATCATGTAGATCAAAGACATTGAAATGGCGATGCTGACGGTTGAATCACGCAAGAAAGCCAAACCTTTAGGGAAGTTGATATCCTCAGTTGATTTAGATTTGTCACCAACCAAACCACCGACAACCCCACTCAACCAGTAACCAAGAGCACTGAAGTGACCGAGGGCAACGTTGTCATTTCCTGTCAATTGAATCATGTATTTTTGAACAAAGGCTGGAGAGAGTGTCATAATAAGACCCAACGCCAAACCACCCATTACAATCAAGCCAACAGAAGTGAAACCTGCCACGCTCATGATAACAGCAATCATACAAGCCATGTAAAGCGTATGGTGACCTGTCAAGAAAATATATTTGAAGCGGGTAAAGCGAGCAATAGCAATGTTAAAAACCATTCCGAGCAACATAATCAAGGAAGTCGCTGTACCGTATTTATCCAAAGCCATTGCCACAATCGCTTCGTTGTTTGGTACAACCCCTGTCAAATTGAAGGCCTGTTCAAACATTTGACCGAATGGTTCAAGTGAGCCTACGATGATATCCGCACCACCACCGACAACAATAAAACCAACAAAGGTTTTTAGACCGCCTTTAATCAAGTCCGATGCAGGTTTTTTCTGCAAAGCCAGACCCAATATTGCAATAAGAGCAACTAAGATTGCCGGTGTTTTGGCAACATCAATGAGAAAATCCAATATCATTTTCTGTCTCCTTTATAAAATAATAATATGAGGGGCTAACCCTTTTATGCAATAGTTTATACTAAACCTTTCTCTTTACAAATAGCTGTCACAAGCTCTCGTAACTCATCCATATCGATAATACTGTTGAGAATGCGAACATCTCCCAAATGAGTCGCTGAATCTGCTAGGTCTCGTCCAACAATCCACACATCTGCTTCACTTGGATTAGCTCCACCTAAATCATAATGTTCCACATGGACATCAGACACACCTAAATCTCGCAAAATAGATTCAATATTCATCTGAACCATAAAGCTAGAGCCTAAACCTGAACCACAGGCTGTTCCAATTCGTAACATATTACTGTTCCTCCTTTAATAAATGTTGTACATCGGTAAATTCTTTAGCACCGATAAGTTGTTGAATATTTTCTTCCTCTCGCAAAATTTTTGTCAAGTGCGAGAGTGCTCTTAAGTGAGTTTGATTGTCTACTGCTGCAATGCATATAAATAATCGAACCTCATGATTAGGATCATCTAGCAGATAAACCGGCTTATCTAACACTAACATGGACATACCAACCTGATGAACTCCATCTTCTGGTCTAGCATGCGGTATCGCAATCCCTTTACCTAGATCAATAAAGGGACCAAACTCTTCCACCTTAGACACCATCGCATCGACATAGACTTTTTCTACAGATCCACTATCAACCAATGGTTGTGCTGCCAAGGCAATTGCTTCTCTCCAGCCTAAATCTTCCTCAGACCATTGAAAAGTCTCTTTTGTAATCATTTCTTCTAACATAGGACTCCTTCCCCTTTGTTCATAAGATCGTTGATTGAGAAACTGCACTAATTCATACTTCAAAGCCTGTTCCTGATGAATAGTTGCAAATTTTCCGATAAGTGATAGTAATTGTTCTATTTCAATTGGAAAGTATGCTGCATTTGGAAATTGCTGATTAACCAGTTGAAACAGCTCTTTTTTATGACTAAATGTCATAATCTGAGATACTAAGAAGAAAGGCAAATCGGTATCTAGTTTGACTGTTCCAAAGACCATATCATAGTTTGTTGTATCCAATAGTTGCCAGTCTTGAACAGAATGTGTATCTGCAAAAAGTATATTTGGAAATAACTGCCTTAGGTTCTCCTTAACAATAAGTGATGAACTCACCCCATTCGGACAGACAACCAAAGCACGATAACGATAAGTTCGCTGTTGACTTGCTTCTATATATCCACCAAAATGAATAACAAAATACGACACTTCGCTATCTGGTATAGTAAACCCTAAGTGATCTTCTAAGGGGCGCAAAGCTTTTTTCACAAGGTAGAATAAGTCCGAGTGTTCTTTCTTGATAACTGCTGTATAGGAGTTAACACTAATCAAGCGAGAAGTTAGACGATAGTAGGCAGGAATTAGATGACGTTTCAGTCCTTCAATCATCTCTGAACGATGCTCAAAAGCAATAAGCGATAACCGCTCCATCTCCTCTACTATTTCAACTGTCATACGATGAAATAACCCATCTTTTTTCTGGCTTTCTCCCTCTAGGCATCCTTGCAACAGGTGAGAAAGATAGGCTTGAGTGACAGCGTCCAGTTCCAACTTACTCTTCTTTTTAAATCGTAATAACTCCCAGAGTTGAAAAACAAAGTCCTTTGTAAAGCCCGCTTCAATTTCATGCTTCCAGTTAATGACCTTTCCAACACGCTCTTGACGAATAAATAGAAAAGCTAGAAAGTAAAGATACTCATCTAATCTTTCTTCCAGAACTGATACTTGGTAAAAATGACAAGCATGTTTACTAGCTTCCTTTAGAGCTTCAAATAGGTTTTCTTCTTCCCATGCTTTAAGGATATAATCTAAAGCCCATACCCCAATTGATGATTGTAAACATGCACTTATTGCATAAAGTGCTAATCGATACTTGTCCTCTTCCTGACCAAGTAAATGATAACCTCTAGCCCTAGTATATTCTAACCGAACTTGAAAGCTCGAGCAGAGTTCTTTGACATATTTTATATCTGTCAAAGTTGTATTCTTACTGACACTCAGCAAATCCTGATAGTGAACATTGGATATAAAATCCTTACGAATAAATGTATAGAGATAGATAAGTAGCTGCCTCTCTTCTTGAGACAAATAAATTTGACGATTTCTAAAGAGTGAGAAGATTCGTTCTCTATGAACATATAGATCATCTGAAATTGAAAATTCCTCATCTTGATTATCAATCTGCGGTAGAGAATGTTCTTGTAATAATTGGTTAACAAGATCTAAACTTGTATGTACTTGCTCCTTTTCAATTCCAGTTTGAACACTCAGCTCATATAAGCTTTCTTGCCTATTAGCAAATAATTCCATTAGGATTGCCATGGTACGATTATCAACCATCTTTGCCTCCTTGATATAATTGTAACCCTTTTCAATAAATATTACCAGATTCTTTGAGCCCAATTAACCATAAGCAAAAACAAGTTTTCATTGGGCTCAAATCCAAAACTTAAAAGAGACTGGTTATACACCAATCTCTTTTATCTACCTTCCAAACAAACGTGCAAAGAAGCCTTTTCTCTGTACTACTTCTGCCTGAGCCTTGACTTCTTCCAACTCTAGCTTGAGGACATCCTTGTCTGCCATGGCTTTGAGAGTTAGTTGCTGCTGCTGGTCAAGTTGCTTGTCCTTCTCAGCAATCTGGATATCTTTGACCCGTAACTGTTCATCCTTTTCAGCTAGCTGCTTGTCCTTGGCCTTTAGTTGACTATATAGACGGATAATCTCAGAATTCTTCTCATCCACCAGAATTTCCATCATTTCACGGTGCTTGACTTCGTCACTAATCGGCTCATCTTCAAAAATCGTCGTCTTATAGATTTTTTCTAGCTCAATCAAGCCAGCACGATTGACAACCGTTACACCCTTATCATTTTTATCTACAAATTCTTCTGGAAGCGACTTGACGCGATTATTCATGGCCTGACGGCTCACTCCCAAAATCTCAGCTAATTCGCTGACTGTTTTTTCGATTCCCATAATATCCTCAGTAATTAGAGCTCCTATTCACAGTTCAGTACTTCCATCTAAGGCTCGTTTTTAGCTACTCATCGTTCGTTTTTTTCAAAATACAGTCAGTATTCCCTCAAAAAACTGCCTTGATTAGCTAAAACTATATCTTAAATCAAAGCCCTTTACTGCCAATATAAGTTCTTAGATTTCTCATAGTTTGTATCATTAGAATATTACCACAAAAGCCCATGTTCTGTCAAATTATGGGGAATTTTCACCTAAAAATTCATGGTTTATCTTTCGAGAAATTACTCACAGCCACCTCTGCTATTTTGTGGTACAATAAGGACATGAACACAGTAGATACCATTATTATCGGAGCGGGTCCTGCGGGCATGATGGCCGCTATTTCTTCCAGTTTTTACGGCAAGAAGACCCTGCTCCTCGAAAAAAACAAGCGTTTGGGCAAGAAACTGTCTGGCACAGGTGGCGGACGTTGCAATGTGACCAACAACGGCACCTTGGAAGACCTACTGGCTGGCATTCCTGGAAATGGCCGCTTTCTATATAGCGTCTTCTCCCAATTTGACAACCACGATATCATGAATTTCTTTCATGAAAATGGGGTCAAACTCAAGGTGGAGGACCATGGGCGTGTCTTTCCGACCACCGACCGTTCCCAGACCATTATCAAGTGCCTGGAAATGAAGATGCTGGAAAATGGCGTGGACATCCGTACAGGAACTGAGGTGGTTTCCGTCCGCAAGATTGATGACCTCTTCCATGTCAAGACCAGCGAGGAGACTTTTACAGCACCCCAGCTGATTGTCACCACCGGCGGCAAGACCTATCCTTCCACTGGCTCGACTGGCTTTGGCCACGACATTGCCCGCCACTTCAAGCTGGAAGTCACGGAGATTGAGGCCGCTGAAAGCCCTGTTCTGACCGACTTCCCCCACAAGAAGCTCCAAGGCATCTCCCTGGACGACGTTACCCTGACCTATGGCAAGCACGTCATCACCCACGACCTGCTCTTTACCCACTTTGGTCTGTCGGGACCCGCTGCTCTTCGCTTATCCAGTTTTGTCAAAGGCGGCGAAACCGCATTTCTCGATGCTCTGCCGACCCATTCTGAACAAGATTTGTTTGAACATTTAGAAGCCAACAGGGAAAAATCCGTCAAGAATGCCCTTCGAGAACTCATGCCAGACCGCCTAGCAGACTTTTTCGCTGAAGATTATGAGTGCAAGGTCAAACAAGTTTCCCAAAAGGACCTGGCTGAACTGGTTACCCTCCTCAAAGCCTTACCTATCAAGATTACAGGCAAGATGTCCCTAGCCAAATCCTTTGTGACCAAGGGTGGCGTTGACCTCAAGGAAATCAATCCAAAAACCTTGGAAAGCAAGAAAGTCCCTGGCCTCCACTTTGCTGGCGAGGTCCTGGACATCAACGCCCACACAGGTGGCTTTAACATTACCTACTGTCTTGCAACTGGCTGGGTGGCAGGGAGTTCCTACTCTTCGTAAATCAAACTCAGACGTTGTTGACTTGATTTGATGAGTGTAAAGCTCCAGTGGAGCTTTACAGCCTGCTACCCGAAAATAAAAGGTAGCAGCGTTCTATCTACATCTAGTGTCACGAACTACGTTCGCCCTATCTCCAACCTCCAAAGGTTCCCCGAACCTTTTTGTAGCGAACTTTGTTCGCCTTATTTCCAACCTCCAAAGGTTCCCCGAACCTTTGGAGCTAGTCTGAGTTCGATTTCCTTTGAGTAGTACACTACTAATTATTTAATGACTGAAAAATTTAAGCAAAGCGTGCTTGAATTTTTTTGTTTATTATTGTATGATGAATTCATAACAATATAACAAGAGGAGATTGGCTATGCAACTGAAACTGTCTTCTATTTCTA
The DNA here is from genome assembly GCF_002964575.1 of Streptococcus suis. Taxonomy (GTDB): domain Bacteria; phylum Bacillota; class Bacilli; order Lactobacillales; family Streptococcaceae; genus Streptococcus; species Streptococcus suis_R. The sequence goes on from NZ_POQQ01000042.1 coordinate 20,840, forward strand.
AAAAATTTGATCATAAGATTATTCTGGAGGATGCCAGCTTTCAATTTGAACAAGGAAAGATTTACGGTTTGCTAGGACGCAACGGGGCTGGTAAGACAACCTTGTTTAACTGCATTGCCCGAAATCTGACCTTGGATAGTGGCTCGATTCAGTTTGTAAAAGGCGAAGAAACTCTTGACTACGATAATACGGACATCGGATTTACCCAGACCTATCCGCAACTGCCTGCCTTTATGACGGCCTATGAGTTTGTCCGTTTCTATATGGACATTCATAAGGATAAACTCAAATCTCCTCGCAGTCCAGAAGAATGGCTAAACTTGGTCGGTATTGGAGAAGAAGACCAGCATCGCCTGCTCAAGGATTTTTCCCACGGTATGCAGAACAAGGTTCAATTACTCCTATCCTTAATTGTTCAACCTCCTGTCCTTCTCTTAGATGAACCTCTGACTTCCTTTGACCCTGTGGCTGCCCACGAGTTCAAACAACTAATTCGGGAAGCTAAGAAGGATTCCGTCATTATCTTTTCCACCCATATCCTTCAATTAGCACAAGACCTCTGTGATGAGATTGTTTTGCTCCATCACCAAGAATTGCAGGCTGTTCCAAGCGACAAACTCCACGACCCTGATTTTGAACAGGAGATTGTTCAGCTACTGACAGCAGATTAGGAGGAGTTTATGAAAACCATTCTACGTTATTTTTGGTATCGGGAAAAGTATGCTCTCCATCGCTCCGTCAACGGATTTTTCTACTATCTACGGAAACTGCCACTTGTTGGAAAGAGCATTCCAGAAAGTATTTTCAAGTCTTACAGTTTTAAGTCTGGTCTCTTTTTGATCCTGCACATCCTCTCCATCCCCAGTCGCTTTTTGACCAAGGGCTTCTGGTTGGTTTTTCATTTCTATCATGCTTCTTTCTGGATGAATGTCTTGGCCAGTGGGGAATTGACCTTTTGGAATATTCTTCCAGGGACTTGGCTTCTAGGCTCTGTGTCCTGGTTTTTGTTTGTCGGACTAAACTATCGTTTTAGCAAGGGCTTAGACCCAGTCATCTCGAAAGCAGATAGAGAATTTATGCAGAACTTCGGTCTATCACAATCTACCTTTTTGCAAAGTCAACTCTTTATCGAACCTATCCTGACTACTATTTACTATCTTCCAGCCCTAGTTATTTTTTGCCTAATGACAAATCAATGGCTGGTCTTTCCTGTCGGCATGATGACCGTACTAGCAGGTCACCTGACTGGTCATGCTCTCAATCGTTGGTTCTTTGAACATCATATTTTAACCCGTCGCAATTCTTGGCATGCTTGGCTATGGGTCGCGTTTGTTCTTGTGTTATATGTTCTGACTATTGTCTTCCGTCATCAGCTCTCCTTAGGCATGCTAATCCCTATCCTGCTTGTCCAACCATTTCTGATTTGGTTTAGCTACCATTATTTGAAAAGACAAACCAACCACCTTGACTATCTTTCCTATTGCATGGACCAGTCCTTGCAGTTGGACAAGAAAATTGTTGAGATGACCAAGGGCAATGAATATACTCGCCAGGGTTTGCAGATGCAAGCAAAACTCAATATGGAAACAGGAAAAAATCTGTCCCACCTGTCTGGCATGACCTACTTAAACGCTCTGCTATTTGACCGCTACCGCTCCATCCTCACTAAAAAATTGCTCTTCCGCTTGGGGTGTCTTTTGGCCATTGTCCTCTTTCTTGAAGGAATCCGCTGGTTTTCAAAGGAGGATATAGAGATAAGCAACGCCAACTACATCGAGGGACTTCCATTTGCTTTCATGGTCATGTATGTGGCCTCCATGGGCAAGGCTGTCGCACAGATGGTCTTTGTTAACTGCGACATTTCCATGCTCCACTATCCATTTTACCGCGAAGCAAAAACTATTATTGCAGGCTTTCATTATCGTTTTCTGCAAACTGTAAAATTAAATGCCGCCTTCTCTGGATCTCTACTATTGGCCCTCATCATCTTTACTAGAGCGCAGCTGCCTATTGAAAGCTATCTCCTAACTGCTCTGCTTTTGTTAAGTCTAACAGCTCTCTTTTCCTTCCACGACCTTTTTATCTACTACATCCTCCAGCCCTTTACAAAGGATATGGAGGTTGTCAACCCAGTCTATAAATTTCTCAGTGGCGCTCTCTATTGGGTGGCCTACCTCAACACCCAGCTGGACCTAGGCAGTCACTTGTACATCCTACTCATTTCCCTGGCTATGATTGCCTATGTCAGCATCGGTTACTGGATTTTATTGAAAAAAGCTCCGCAGACTTTTAGATTGAAAGCATAAAAATAGCCTCTCGCAAGAGAAGGCTGTTTTGCTGTTTACCATATACCCAAAATCGCCTGCCAAACCAGTGTCAACACCGTCACTCCCAGCCAGCAAACTAGTCCGACAAAAAGAGCTACTCTGCCATTTTTCACCAAGGAAAATACATTAGTCCGCAAGCCAATGGCTGTCATGGCCATACAAATGAGAAACTTGGATAGGGTTTTGAGTGGAGCAAATAGGTCCCTTCCCAGCCCAAAGTGACCTGCGATTGTTGTCACCAGACTGGCTAGGATAAAATAGAGGATAAAAGTCGGAAAACCTGTCAGGAGGGACTTCTTGTCTGCCTTGAGACCCTTTCCTCTGGTTTGCCAAATTGCTAAAACCGTTGTAATAGGAATTATAGCTAAAGTTCGTGTCAACTTAACCGTCACTGCCGTGTCCAAGGTCTGACTGCCCAAGCCGTAGAGGCTATCCCAAGTAGCCGCTGTTGCGGTTACCGACGAGGTGTCATTGACCGCCGTTCCGGCGAAGATCCCAAAGGCCTGACCCGAATCGGTCGAAAACCCAAGCCAAGTTGCCAAAGTCGGAAAAATCAAGGCCGCCAAGACATTAAAGAGAAAGATGACCGAGATAGCCTGTGCTACATCCTCATCATCCGCCTGGATAACGGGAGCTGTCGCCGCAATGGCAGAGCCTCCACAGATAGAGGTCCCAACGCCAATCAAGGTCGCCAGATGAGATGAAATGGGCAAGATTTTCCACATCAGAAATGCCAAAAGCAAGGCAAAACTAATGGTCGAGAGAATAATTGGAAGAGATTGACGTCCAACAGCCAAAACCGCTGATAAGTTTAATCCAAATCCCAAACAAATCACCGCATACTGTAAAATTTTCTTGGAAGTAAAGGTCAATCCTGGCTGAAATGCATTCTTCCTTGAGATATAAGAGTGCAGGCTCATCCCGATTAGAAGGGCAAAAACAGGCCCACCCACTACTGAAAACCAACTTCCTAAGCACCAGCTTATTCCAGCCAAGACTAGACAAAGTACCATACCTCTGGCATTTTCCTTAACCATAAGTCCCTCCTAGAAAAGCAAGCGGAGGGCAGCAGTCGTCAGAACGCCAACCAGGACAGCCAAGAGGATATTTTTTGTCTTCAAAACCACCCAGAAGGTCGGAAGGAGGGCTAGGCTTTCGACAAGGAGCAGGTTAGGTAGCGATCCGACTTCTTCGTCCATGATGCTAGAGAGAGTCAGGGCAAAGATAATGGTGATGGGTAGAAAGCTGAGAAATTTCACCAACTTTGGAGGCAGGGATTTGTTCTGTGTCAGGACAAAAGGCAGGACGCGTGGCACCCAAGTCACTAGGGCCGCTGCTAGAATAATCAATAGAATACTAGTTTTTATCATCAATCATCACCCCCACAAAACAACCCAAAATCGTCGCCAAGAGCACAGCAACATAAGACGACACTAGCACAGACAGGCCGACATAGGCTAGACCAACCGCCAGCAAAATCAAGCCGATTTTTTTCAAAGGAATAGTCCGAGCCATCGCCTCTAGTTGCCCTGAGAAAATCCCGACGAACATAGCGACCAAGGCAAAGTCCAACCCAAATTGCTCAGGATTTGGAATAAGACCACCAATCAGATTGCCTAGAGTCGTAAATGTAACCCAAGAAGCGTAGCTCGCAAAGTTGTTGCCGTACATCCAGCTTGGTGCAATCTTCTTGTCCTCAATATGCTTACGGAGCAGCACCGCATAGGACTCATCCGTCACAAAAGAGCCAATCAGGATATTAGACCCCAGACTGTTGCCCTGAAAAATGGTCGTCGTATGGAGGCACATGAGGAAATTCCGCAGGTTGACAAAGAAAACCGTCACTGCAATGGACACCAAGGGCGCCCCTGCCAAAATCATAGCACACATAACAAACTGGGCACTTCCTGCATAGACCAAAAGGCTCATCAGCCCCATTTCCACCGCAGAAATGCCGGAGTTAACCGATACCACACCGCAGGCTAGGCCAATACTAGCATAGCCCAGAGCTGTGGGAATAGCGTCCCGCAAGCCTTCGCGAAAATCCTCTTTTTTCATCTTCTCTCCTTTGAATAGCAAGTTATAGTCAATGAAAATCAAAATCAGACTAGCTCCAAAGGTTTGGGGAACCTTTGGAGGTTTGAGATAGAGCGAACGTAGTTCGTTTCTACTTAGCAGATAGAACCCTGTTACTATTTTGTTTCAAGGTAACAGGCTGAAAGGCTCCACTGGAGCCTTTCACTCATCAAATCAAGTCAACAACGTCCGATTTTGATTTTCGAAGAGTATTATATCACTCTAGTATAGAGGACAAGCCCCCCTCCGTCAATAGAAAAAGTCGCTTTCGCGACCCAACTTTCTTACAAATTCTCAAAAGCCAGACTAGGCTTGGCATTGAGGTCCCAGCCAGCAAGGTTTTCCTTATTGTACTCACTGACCGCTGCCAAGGCAATCATACCTGCATTGTCACCGCAGAGGCGAAGCGGGGGAATGATAACCTCCACATCGGTGATTTCAGCAGCCAATCGCTCTCGTAAGCCCTGATTAGCTGCCACACCGCCCGCCACCACCAAGGTCTTGACAGGGTATTGCTCCAAAGCCTTCTTGGTCTTGGCCATGAGAATGTCCATGACACAGGCTTGGAAGGAAGCTGACAGGTCCGCATTGGACAAGCTTTCCCCTTTTTGCTGGGCATTGTGGTAGAGGTTGATAAAGGCGGATTTCAAACCTGAGAAAGAAAACTCCAGATTATCTTCCTTGATCATAGCCCGTGGGAAGTCATAAATGTCCTGCCCCTCATGTGCCAACTCATCAATCACCCGACCAGCTGGATAGGGCAGACCCATAACCCGCCCCACCTTGTCATAGGCCTCGCCGACCGCATCATCTCGCGTTTCACCGACAATCTTGTAGTCGCCCGCTTCTGATACATAGACCAGCTCCGTGTGCCCACCGCTGACCAAAAGGGCCAAGAGCGGAAACTCCAATTCCTTGACCGCACGCGCTGCCATCAAGTGCCCTGCCATGTGGTTGACAGGAATGAGCGGCAGACCATTGGCCCAAGCAAATGCCTTGGCTGCCGAAATCCCGACCAGCAAGGCACCGACCAAGCCAGGACCATAGGTCACAGCCACAGCCGTCAAGTCCTCTGCCGTCACCTCCGCCTCCAATAAGGCCTCCTCGATGCAGGCCGTAATCACTTCCACATGGTGACGGCTGGCCACCTCAGGCACCACCCCACCAAACCGCTGGTGACTGGCAATCTGGCTGGCAATGACATTGGACAAAAGCTCCGCCTCATTTCGCAAAACAGCCACCGAGGTCTCGTCACAGGAGGTCTCAATCGCCAAAATCAATCTATCTTTCATCACGTTCTCTCTTCATTAGCACCGCGTCCTCGACAGGATGGCGGTAGTAGTCTTTTCGTTTTCCTATTTTGGTAAAATGCTGGCGTGCATAGAGGGCCTGAGCTGCGCTATTGGACTCCCTCACTTCGAGGAAGATGTCCCCATCCCAGTCCATCACAGCAGCCATCAGTTGACTGGCGATTCCCAACCTCTGAAAATCAGCCTTAACAGCAATCTGCAAGATTTCCATCTCATCCAACACTGTCTGCACAGCCAAAAATCCGACCAACTCCTGACCCTCATAGGCCAGATAATAATCCTCATCCTGACTAGCCATACTGGACACAATTTGCTCCAAAGTCCATGGAGACTGCTCATAGACCGACTGCATAATTGCCAAAACAGCCTCCGCCAGATTTTCCTGACCATCGTAGTGTTTAATCTCTATCATACACGCTTGATATAACTTTCTGAGCCTGCTTGGTTGTCCTTGAGCCAGTTTTCCTCTGCCTCTACTCGCTTGAGATAGTTGGGCTCAAAGCTGGTGACATCTACTGCTGGCAGGTCTTGACCAATCACTGCCAGCTGATAGGCAGACGGCAGACTTGCTTGATACTGGGCAGCTGGCAAAGCTTGCTCGATTTGTTCCATAAAGTTTTCTACTTCACCGACAAAGGTGATGTTTTCCTTACCAGACAGGCTAGAAAGCAAGTCTTCAAAAGACCAGTAGCGGTCAGCCTCGACTGCTCTGCCATTTTCATAAACACCTGCATAGACGCAGTTACGGCGGGCATCGATGAGAGGGACCACCAGACTCGTCAGGCTAGGCGGAACCAGGGACTGAAGACTGGATAGCCCCACCAAGTCGATCTTGAGGGTGTAGGCTAATGTCTTGGCAGTCGCCACCGCCACACGAAGACCCGTGTAAGAGCCTGGCCCCTGAGCGACCACAATCCGCTCCAAGTCTTTGGGCGTCCAGCCCACCTGTGCCACCAAAAAATCGACCACAGGCATGAGGCTGATACTATGATTTTTCTTAACGGCCAGCAGGGTTTCCGCCTGCAAACGGCCGTCCTCCACCAAGGCAACTGATAAAGCCTGGTTGGAGCTGTCTAAAGCTAGTATTTTCATAAGTTTCTCTTTCTTTACAATGCTACTCTCTATTGTATGCTAACTTGGGGAATTTTTCAAATATAGAAAACCTCCTATGAGTATAGGAGGCAAAAAAATCTCATCAAAAATGAATACTACCGAAATATCCCAGTGTAACAAACAGCATCAACCAGATTGAAAATACAATTTGAAAGAGGGACGTTACGACGACAAATCCTTTTTGTAGCTTGGAAGTAGCCTTAGCAAAGTACCTTGTCGAAAAATAGACTTGAACTCCAACAATAAGGACAACGAACACAATTGAAATTAATTCCATCTAACACCTCACATTTGAGTCGGCAAAATTAACAAGGCAAGAATAACCAGTAACACGTCCGTTACAACGATGTACCGCATATAAGCACCCCGCACCTCACTCTCTTTTCTCGCGGTGAGTATCCCTAGGATTGTCTGGAAAACAAGAAGACCTATCAGAGATAGAGAGAGCACTGTGTAGCTGTTATTTACCAAAGCTTGATGCGTTTCATAACCAGCCAACAATGGAGACTGCTTGCTCTTCACAGACCGTGCACTAAAAAAGTCATCTAGTTGCTTGGTGATTTCTGCATCGGTTTGTCCGACGGAGAGCAAGTGGGCAATTGTCCCCGAAACAAAGGCCGTGCTAAAAGAGGAACCCTCGCTTCGTACAATCCTGTTTTCCATTGACAGCGTTTCTTGAGAGTACGGTGCGTAGTAAGCAATCTCTTCCTGCGGATTCAATAACGTAAAAAATTCATTGTAGGTACCTACGGAGACAACCCCTTCAATCGTCAAAAGAGGGTTTAGGGCCTCTACCTTTTTCAAATCATAAGCTGGGACAACCATATAGCCACCTTGTTGAAGGTAGGCTTCAACCACATCTTCCAATTCTTTACTTGGATTGGTCACCACCATACTCAGATTCACAACATCAACATGATCTTCAATAGCCTGCTGAACAGCTTTGACAAGGTAGTCATTTTTTATCGTCCCGTCATCATCCGTTACCTTGTAGGAAAACAATCTTGCTTCCGGGCTCAATCCCAGCGTTAGCACATGATTATTCTTAGCACCAATGATACTGGCAATCTTTGTCCCGTGACCAATGGTATCAAAGACAGAGGTTGAAGTGGAAAAAACTTGCATATCCTCAACATAAAACTCATCTACCGCTTCTTCCCTTATACCAGAGTCAATGATAGCAACTCTGACCTCCTGAGTCGGCTTTGCTGTCGGATCAATGTTGGGATAATAACGCGATGTTCCCCAACCTGTATGCTGGTGGTTAAGTGGAAAACCCGAAAATTGACCAAGTGGATTGGAAACCAGCCCCTCTCTAAATACCACCGCACAAACCAAGGCAAGAAGACAACTAACAAGCCCAAACAGTCTTAGTATTTTTTGAATCAACCTGCAACTCCTTCTAATTTTATACAAACACATTTATTAATGTCTATGCCAATATGGACTGTGACCAATCCTAGGAGAACAATTTCTATATAAATCCGCTCTACAGTAACGCAAATTGGGATTCTTAATGATAGATTCATAAACACATTGGCTAACAACTGCCATAGCTATGTTACAATCTGAGGTAATAAAATTTTGGTATCCCCAACCATTATCATCTAAACAGTATGGAAGACCACCGCCTGAAAGAATTGCATCTGAATTTTCTGCGGTCTTATCAATATATACCATTGATAACGGTACCTTCATATCAGAATGATTGTAATCCATAGTGGCTTCAATCATACCTTTAATACTCTCCACCTCATCAGGAGTCGCATTCGGAAAAGCCTCATTTGGTAGATCTAAGATTTCTTCAAAACTATATAGAGGCTCCGTCTGTGCTGCAACCTCTATTTGTTGCTCCACAATCAACTGACCTTCAGCCATTTCACTAATAACAACAGCCTCAGAATGGTCTCCGTGACTAGAGTGGTCTCCATGAGACTCAGCAAACACTAAAGAAGCTGGAAAAACCAATGAAAACAGCATAGTAACTGCTAAGAACTTCTTTTTCATAAAACTACTCCTATCTTTTTTATAGTACATCTACATTGTATCATCTTCAAAACGAAATAAAGTCCACTTACAAATCTGTAAGTCAATTTTTTAAGAGGCTGGGCAAAAACTAGCCAATAACTAGCCAATAACTAAAAAAAACACAGACAGATTGAGCTGCTTCTGATGAAATCCAGCCGTACTGTCTGTGTTTTTCTTTTTATCTCTATTATCTTGGACTAATTTCTTAGCCAATTTCGTGAGATTCATACTCATTAGGAGGAATCCTATCTCAGTTTCAACCACTTTTTGACCTCTGACATGGACTCTGCGCACGCCAAAAACACCCTTCATCCTACCAAATACAGGTTCGACATCCACCTTGCGTTTGGCATAAATGCGGGCTCCCTCTTTACTTGTCAATTCCTCTTTGACTAA
>NZ_POQQ01000043.1 GCF_002964575.1 Streptococcus suis
CTGTTCGCCTATGCTCGCCAGGTATTCTCTGGTCGAAAAATCGTTCAAATGAATGAAGAAGTCATTCCTATGAAATGGCTGAGTCAGGATACCTATGTCTGTTATCGGACCATCAATAGTTTTAGGGCTAGCACACACGCCAACCAGCTCATCAAAACTGCCTTCATCTACTTCACTCTCCTCCTCAGAGAGAATGGATTGATTGAAGATGAGGCTCTCTTCATTGACGGGACCAAGGTAGAAGCTGATGCCAACAAGTATTCTTTCACGTGGAAAAAGGCCGTTGAACGCTATGAAGATGCCTTGAATGGAAACATTTCTGCCCTTTATGACAAGCTAGTTCAAGAAGGGGTGAATACTGCCTTGTCCAAGGAAGAATGCCTCACTAGCGAGGGACTCAAACAACTCCTACATGAGACAGA
>NZ_POQQ01000044.1 GCF_002964575.1 Streptococcus suis
CTGGATTATCTGGGTCCACCTCAGTACCTGGATTCTTAGGATCTTCTGGGGTGACGGTTACTACTTTTTCTCTTACGACGACTTCAAATGGTTGGTCTGTAGCCTTATCTGTGTCGAAGACTTGACCACCTTCTTTAGTGAAGCCGTCTGTCACCACTTCATAACCTTGGTTGGTGAGCTCTGTAATACGAGCTGTGGTGGTGTAGTTAATCGGCTCGCCTGACTTACCTGTGACTTCATCGACAGTACCAAGCGTTTTACCTTTGTCATCTTTGTAGGTGATGGTGGCTTTTTGAGCGTCCTTCACATATCTAACGATAACTTCAGTGTCTGGATCAGTTGCCGGAACATCCTGAACAGCTTCGACACTTGCCTTGTCTGGTGTGTAACCTGCAATAGCTGGTGTGTCTACTTTGTCGAAGTCATCATCAGTTGAGGTCCAGTCACCATAAGTCACTTCTTTAGTCACTAGGTTAACGGTCGCAGTACGTTTGTAGGTCAGCGTTTCAACAACATCTGGCTGAGCTTCTGAGCCATCTTCGTATTGGTACTTGATAACTCGTGTGACGGTTTGATTGAGGTCACTTTCCTTCAAGCCATCTGGCCATTCTGGTCCGGCTGGATTATCTGGGTCCACCTCAGTACCTGGATTCTTAGGATCTTCTGGTGTGACTGTAACAGTTTTAGCTTTCACAACAACAGTGAAGCTTTGGTCACTAGCCTTATCGGTATCGAAGACCTGTCCGCCGTCTTTGGTGAAGTCATCACGAACCACTTCGTAGCCTTGGTTAGTAAGCTCTTTAATACGATCAGTTGTGCTGTAGTTGATTGGCTCACCTGACTTACCGCTCACCTCATCAATAGCTCCTAGCTGTTTACCGGTGTCATCTTGGTAGGTGATGGTAGCTTTTTGAGAATCTTTCACATATCTAACGATAACTTCAGTGTCTGGATCAGTTGCCGAAACATCTTGAACAGATTCAACACTTGCCTTGTCTGGAGTATAGCCTGCGATTGCTGGGGTATCTACCTTATCGAAGTCATCATCAGCTGAGGTCCAGTCGCCAGGAGTCACTTTTTTAGTTACCAAGTTAACAGTTGCGGTACGTTTGTAGGTCAAGGTTTCTACGACATCATCCTTAGCCTTTCTTCCATCTTCGTATTGGTACTTGATGGTACGTTTTACTGTTTCGTTTAGGTCTGTAGCTTTGACGCCGTCTGGATATTTCGGTCCGTCTGGGTTACCTGGGTCAACCTCAGTGCCTGGATCTTTCGGATTGTCTGGTGTGACCGTTACAACACGGTCTTTCACAACAACGGTGAAGGCTTGGTCCGTAGCTTTATCCGTGTCGAAGACTTGTCCACCATCTTTAGTGAAGCCGTCACGAACTAATTCGTATCCTTGGTTTGTCAGTTTTGTAATTCGATCTGTTGTTCTGTAGTCGATAGGCTCTCCTGACTTACCTGTCACTTGGTCTACTTCACCCAACTGCTTACCTGCTTCATCTTGGTAGGTGATGGTTGCTTTTTGGGCGTCTTTGACATAGGTCACGATGACTTCAGTGTCAGCTGCGGTTGCCAAGATATTTTCTTCAGCTGCCACACTTGCCTTGTCTGGAGTATAGCCTGCGATTGCTGGGGTATCTACCTTATCGAAGTCATCATCAGCTGAGGTCCAGTCGCCAGGAGTCACTTTTTTAGTTACCAAGTTAACAGTTGCGGTACGTTTGTAGGTCAAGGTTTCTACGACATCATCCTTAGCCTTTCTTCCATCTTCGTATTGGTACTTGATGGTACGTTTTACTGTTTCGTTTAGGTCTGTAGCTTTGACGCCGTCTGGATATTTCGGTCCGTCTGGGTTACCTGGGTCAACCTCAGTGCCTGGATCTTTCGGATTGTCTGGTGTGACCGTTACAACACGGTCTTTCACAACAACGGTGAAGGCTTGGTCCGTAGCTTTATCCGTGTCGAAGACTTGTCCACCATCTTTAGTGAAGCCGTCACGAACTAATTCGTATCCTTGGTTTGTCAGTTTTGTAATTCGATCTGTTGTTCTGTAGTCGATAGGCTCTCCTGACTTACCTGTCACTTGGTCTACTTCACCCAACTGCTTACCTGCTTCATCTTGGTAGGTGATGGTTGCTTTTTGTGTATCTTTACTATACGTAACTATAATCTCTGTATCTTGCGCCGTTTCCGGAACGTCCTGAACTGCTTCGACAATTAACTTATCTGCTTCATAACCGTCAATAACAGGAGAAACAACTTCATTAAAATCATTGTCAGCTGATGTCCATGGGGTATAGGCAAGAGCTCCAGTAACGACATTTACCTTAGCGGTACGAGTAAATGTCAATGTTTCTTCAACTGTCGGTCTTGCCTCTGCTCCGTTTTCGTATTGATACTTGATTGTACGTTTTACTGTTTCGTTTAGGTCGCTTTCTTTTACTCCGTCTGGATATTTAGGTCCAGTTGGATTAGTTGGGTCTATCGGAGTATTTGGCTCTTTAGGAGCATCAGGAGTTACCGTCTTAATTTTTTCACGCAAGATAATTTTATAAACTTGACTTGGTGCTACGGTTCCGACTCCATCCTCAATACTATCGAAGTAAGTCGTTTTATTAGAAAAACCATCACTAATTACTTCATACCCTTTATCTATATAGGTCTGTAGAATATCAAGCGTAATACGTTTTGAAATAATAGTTCCTTTTTCACCTTGTTCCCTTATAGTATGAGACAACTTATCAGGACCGGCTACATTCCCCGTTTCAACATCCACTGGTCTTAAATAGATCTCCATTAATGCTTTTGCTGCTTTTTCGTAGACATAAGTCAATTCTTTTAAAGTATCTCTTTCGACAACACCTGTTTCAGCATCAATTTTTACGATTCTTCTAAGTTCATTAGGATCTTCGGTAACTGGCCTTAGAGTAGAAGTTGATGGATCAATACGCCTTAAATAATACTGATCTATCGCATCACCTTCACCCGTAGTTACCATGAAATGTTTATAATTTCTTGTATCGTACTGTTCACCAGTTGCCCCATGTCCAACAAGGGTAGCACTACGCTTGATCGTTTCCCCTTTATCATTCACATAGTGAATGATGACGCTACCTTTTTCAGCATAGTAATAGGTCACATGTTGTTCATTAGCAACATTGTCATTGACCAGCTTCATCTGCACACCGCCGAACCCAAAAGGTTTACCATCTTTACCTTTCAAGCTGACCGCTTTGTGCTCTGGAATAAAGAAATTACCTTCAGGGAAGTTTTCATTATTTCTAGGAAAATTATTCGTTTCCCCTGTTATCACATTTGTAACAGTTTTAGGCTTAGTTTTATAACTTTCAAACTGATGTTTAGAAGTATAGCTATGACTACCTTCTAAAGTATTTACTGCTCCAGGAACAATTTCTTCTGACGTAAAGAACTTAATAAAGTTTTCTGAAGTAAGGTCTGCTTCGGTGATTTTAGTATTTTTATCCAGGGATAACATATTTTTACCATCTGGATTTAATAAATAAATGTGCGCTTTATGGGTACCATCTTTTTGGGTCACTTCCAATACACGCACCAAATTGTGCGTCATGATACTTTGAATCGTTTTAGCACCCACCTTGTAATCTGCCGCTAAATCTCCCTTAAGAACTGTTGGAACATCTTCGGCAATTAGCTCATATTTATCAAAATCTAGGGCACCTGCAATCGTGTAGCTATCGCCTGTCAATGCTCCTTTTTGAATAAAAGTAGCAAGGGTAGTTTCAGCTCTCTTATCTGTCGCTTTTACAACATATTTCGTTTCTTGTGTTGTCCGAACTGGAACCAAAACATCGTGAATATTCAGTTCTGTACCAACAGATTTTGGACTTACCTTATCATAGATGACTGTATTGACATTACCACCGTGTGGATTATTAATTTTTAAATTTTTGCTCGTAGAATTACTTGGATCAGGAGTAAATTGAAATCTATATGTATAGTTATCTTTCTCGTATTGAGCTAGAGTATTAAACTTACCTGTAGAACCTTGAGCAATTTCTATAGATTCTAAAATTTTATTACTTTGACGCTTATCAACTAGATCTGCATATACTTTATTTATTTCTCCTTCTTTAGCTGTAGAAAATTGGAAGAAATAGTCTTTTTTATATTTGTTATTAAAAGTCGTTGCTTGATTTGGTTCTTTTTGCGAAGCTAGATTTAATACCATAAAGACTTCACGTCCTTCTGGTAAAGTCGTTCTATATGCTTCAGGAACAACAGTAGTTGTCGCAGTCACACTTGCATCGCTAGCTGCCTTGTCAAAATTCGCACCCGCTGTTTTAGCCTCATCAGGAACAATCCACTCTGTCGTTACATAAGATACAGTATTTGCACTTCTTGTAGCATTTTCGATAGCCCTAAAACCACTTGTCCCTTCCGCATTACCACTAGCTGCAACGGTCATTTCTGTCAGCGGATTATCCTTCTCATCTTTTTTCCGAGTTACAGCAAAGGAAAGTATGTTGGTTTCGTTTTCAGCAACAACCTTAGTTATGACATTCGGCTGCCCATCTGCTAGACGATAACCTGAACGAAGCTTATCAGCAGTGATAGTTACCTCAGTCTTAGCCACCTCATCAGTAGTCGTAACAGAAACATAGCCTACTTGACCAAGCTTTTTCTCTTCACCTGTTTCCACATCCGTTTGAACAACCTTATAAGGAATATTGACTGTACGTTCTATGACTGACTTAGCTTGAACTTCAGGAGCTTCTGCAAATGGTTGAGCGTCTGAGATAGCGCTTTTATTTTCTACCGCTGGAGAAGTACCTGAATCTTTTACGACTTCCTGACTAGAAACCGATTCTGCATTTGGCTTAGCCTCATCACTTTCTATTTTCTCAACGCGGAAGGTAATAAGATTATCCACACCTTCAAGGATATTCACAGTCTGTTGAGCATCCTGGTCTACTACCAGACGATAGCCCTCTGGTAATGTAGATGCTACTACCAGACTGTAGCTAGCTTGCTGATCAACAGTTGTCAGCTCTATGGATAAGGTTTCTGATGAAATTACCTCATTCGTAGGGTCAATATAGCGGACAGTATAAGTAAGCACAGCTTGTCTAGACAAAACCTCTTCTTCCACAAGGGGAGCTGGTTCCGTCTGGACTTCTTCACTTTGCAAAACGTCAGCTGGTTGAACTTGGTCTGTGACCACTTCTTCCTTTACATCTTCACTAACAGGCAAAAGTGTCGATGTTTCCGACGAAACTTCTTCTGAAAGTGGCAAACCATCTGCTCTATCTTCACTAACAACAACTTCTTGCACAGGAGGAGAAACCGGTATTTCCTCGGTAGCACTTACCTTACTCCCCGCACCCAAGACTAGAGATACTCCTAAAAGTACACTGGCAGCACCAAAATGAAATTTTCTGATTGAAAACCGCTGTCTTGCAGCGTACCAATCGAAACCTTTCTTGCCTTTTTTCATAAAAGGACTCCTTTCTATATATCAACATCCGTCTTTGATGGACATATATATACTATCATTTTTTAAGGATTTTTTCAAGGGAATATGCGTAACTATAAGTAAGTCTACTAGACTATATGCTGGGCTTATAGGATATATATATGCATAGGTATATTTTTTATTTATTTACAGATGTTCAGATTTCTGTTTATTTCAACAGAAAGATAATCACTAGAACATTTTTATATTTGCTTGAATTTTATGCGTTGTTAAACAAGTCTATTTTTAACAAATAAAAAAGAGTATCCCCCTTGAGGAAATACTCCTTGTATAAATATACTTTTTATCTCTCACCCTTATTGCGAATTACAAAGCCTGTTTTCTTTTCACTTGAGGTGCGTTGGTGTGGTTTTTTATTATCTTGACGGCGGTTGTCACGTTTGAACTTGTCATCGCGACGGTTGCGGTCATTGCGGTCACCACGACGTCCTCCACGATCTCGATTGCGGTCACCGTCACGACGACCTCCACGATCACGGTCGCGACCTCCACGTCCACCTTTACCCTTGGCTTGACCAGGCGCAAACTTGAATGGTAGCGGTTTTTCACGCGCAATTTCCACTTCTGGCAAGCTATCTGGATCTTGCACGGTCAGGCTGAGTACGTAGAGAGCAAGCTCTTCAGGGGTAAATTCAGCTGCCAATTTAACCGCATCCTTCTTAAACTTATCAAAATTGCTACGGATAGTTTCATCAACCATATCACGTTCAATCTTCTTCAAAGCAACTTTTTTCTTGGCTTCAAAGGCTTCTTCAGCAGTTGCCGGCTTCAGTCCCTTCATACGTTTCTTGGTCAAATCTTCGATGATAGCCAAGTAACCCATCTCGTTTGGAGATACAAAGGTAATAGACTGACCGGATTGACCAGCACGACCTGTACGACCGATACGGTGCACATAGCTTTCTGGGTCTTGTGGAATATCGTAGTTGTAGACATGTGTCACACCTGAGATATCCAAACCACGGGCTGCAACGTCCGTCGCAACTAGGACATCAATTTGGTCATTTTTAAAATCACGGATGACACGCAGACGTTTGTTTTGGTCCAAATCTCCGTGGATACCTTCTGCACGGAAACCACGCAATTTCAAACCACGCGTCAATTCGTCAACACGGCGTTTGGTACGACCGAAGACGATAGACAATTCTGGCTGGTCAACGTCCATAAGGCGTGTCATGGTGTCAAATTTCTCATTTTCTTTGACACGGATATAGTATTGGTCCACGTTGACATTGGTCAATTCCTTAGCCGCAATCTTAACGTGCTCAGGCTCTTTCATGAACTTGACACCGATACGCTTGATTGGCTCAGGCATGGTCGCAGAAAATAGAAGGGTCTGGCGACTTACTGGCACACGTTCGATGATGGCTTCAATATCATCCAAGAAGCCCATGTTAAGCATTTCATCCGCTTCGTCAAGAATGAGGGTTTCAACGCCGTCAAGCTTGAGAGCCTTGCGTTTGATCAAGTCCAAGAGACGACCAGGTGTACCAACAACGATGTGAGCACCTGAACGAAGAGCCTTGATTTGTTTTTCAATGCTTGAACCACCGTAAACAGAGCGAACTTTTACTCCTTTTTCACGACCAAATTTGAAAAGCTCCTCTTGACTCTGCACCGCCAACTCACGCGTTGGGGCAATAATCAATGCTTGAACAGCTTGATTGTCGATGTCAATCTTGTTGAGGGTTGGCAGACCAAAAGCTGCGGTTTTCCCTGTCCCCGTCTGGGCCTGACCAATCACATCTTTTCCTTCCAGAGCAAGCGGAATGGTCTGCTCCTGGATTGGTGACGGCGTTTCAAAACCAGCCTTCTCAACGGCAAGCAAAATGTCTTCTGATAGATTTAATTCAGTAAATTTCAATGTATTCTCTTTTCTAAAAGGCAGTGCGAAGCTACCTTATCTCACTTTTTTTGTAACAACTATTTCCACTGGCAGCGAACTACTACTCAATGAAAATCAAAATTAGCCTAGCTCCAACAGTCTAGGAATAGACTGTTGGAGGTGGGAAATCCCACGAACATTGTTCGTGTCACAACAGTCTAGGAATAGACTGTTGGAGGTGGGAAATCCTACGAACATTGTTCGTGTCACAACAGTCTAGGAATAGACTGTTGGAGGTGGGAAATCCTACGAACATTGTTCGTGTCACAACAGTCTAGGAATAGACTGTTGGAGGTGGGAAATCCTACGAACATTGTTCGTGTCACAACAGTCAGAGTAGTGACTATTGGAGGTGGGAAATCCCACGAACATTGTTCGTGTCAATTAGTCGAAGGTAGAACACTGTTACTTCCTTGTTTGTAGGTAACAGGCTGAAAAGCTCCACTGGAGCTTTTCACTCACCAAGACGAGTTGACAACGGATGGCTTTGATTTTCGCAGAGTAAACCAGTATCAGACTTGCAACTTACCTAGTATAACACATTCTCAGCATTAAGGTGAGGATTTACCTTGGAAATCAAAATAATACGTTTTCACAAAAAGCAACCTCTCTCGAGATTGCCTATTCTTACTTCAATTCCTTTTTTGAAAATAGCAGAGCACCGCAGATGAAGTAGCCCAAACTAAAGACCCGCGCCAAGATTGATGGCCAAGAAAGCAAGTTCTCCAAGTCAGCTGCCACAGATACTTGTGAAAACATCATAAAGTCCGCAAAAAAATCCGTTTTAAGAAGAATGCCTGTCGCCATCATGAACAACTGATCAAACAAGAAGGCAATCAAAATATAGACCATGTAAGCCTGATAGATTTTTGGGAAAATGACAAACAAGATTGTACAAAAACTAGCAATCACAATATAAAAGGGCAACTGATAAACAAAACCTTCTAAAAGAACCCCGTAATCTGTTGCTCCATTCATCATTTGACGAGCAAAACCAGTCAGCATATAGGCAAATAAGACATAGAAGACACAAAGTCCCACACTAAACAACCACTTGTGAGTAAAAATCTTCAAACGGTTCTGAGTACGCACCAGACTATTATTAACTGTCCTAAACTGGAAATCCTCCCCAAAGAAAATTTTAGCTGGAGTCACAAAGAAAAGCGGTAATAAATTTGCCCAATTGGACAAGATCTCTTGAGCACCTGTAGAGCTCAGCTCCTCTCGACTGCTATAAGCCAAAATCAGACTGAGGACAATCAAGATTGCCAGACTAACCAAGGACAATTTTTCCTTACAAATACGATACCAATCTGCTTTCACCAAATTCATTTTCCATTTCCTCCTACTTCAACAAACCCAAATAATACTCTTCCAAATGCTGACCCTGACGGTAAATCTCCAGAATGTCAACCCCTGATTGACCAACCAAATCAATAAGAGATTGAACATGTTCATCCGCATCCAAGACCAAACCAGCCTCTTCCAGACTAACGGCAAACCCCTTTTCTTCCAAATAAGCCTTCACACGAGCATTGTCTGCCGTATCCAGATAAAGCTTTCTCGCCACAACCGCTGCCAAATCAGCCCTGGTCAAATCACGAATGACCTTGCCCTTGTGCATGATGACAAAGCGGTCTGCCAACAACTCCAACTCCGACAAGATATGACTAGAAATCAGGACCGTCATTCCGTACTCATCCCGCAAGCGCAGGATGATGTCACGTACCTCCTTGATCCCAGACGGATCCAAACCATTGATGGGCTCATCCAAAATCAAAAACTCTGGAAAGTCAATAATCGCTAAGGCAATGGACATCCGCTGCCGCATCCCAAGCGAAAAATTCTTGACCTTCTTCTTCCGGTCCACATCCCCCAGACCCACTAAGTCCAGCACCTGCTGGATACGCTCCTTTGGATTTTCTGGGGATAATTGCAGAGCTGCATACATGAGATTGTCCCAGGCAGACATGTTAGGATACAGGGTAGGCGACTCAATAATAGCCCCCATCTTAACTGGTTTTGGAAAGACCAGTTGACCAGCCGAGGGAAAAATCAGCCCTGACAAGATTCGGATCAGAGTTGTTTTCCCCGCACCATTTTGCCCAACCAAGCCACAAATCTCTCCACGCTGGATGGCGAAGGATACCTGATCTACCGCAGCCTGCTGACCATAGACCTTACTCATCCCCTCAATCCGCAACAAGACATTCTCTCTATTCATACAAGTCTCCTTTTTTTGTATCTTTGTTTTGATGTCTTAATTGTATCACACAAATAACACAGCGTCAAGTCAAAAAATTAAAAAAGTTTGGAAAGAAGCCAATTCAAAAAATAAAACCTATACTCACCGTCCAGTACTGACTGGTGAATACAGGTTCTATCCTATTTCCATTTGGTCAAACATAAGTCTAAGGATTTACTGATAAGAAAGACCATAATCAAGGTCCAAAACGTTTTGGTCCAACCAATTTTAAAAGCCAAGGGTGTCACCACCAAAATATCAAAAATCAAAATAACCCTTGTAATCTTCCAATTGAAATATTTGTTACATAATAGGGCAACAATGTCACTGCCTGCTGTTGAGCCGTTTCCTTTAAGAACCAGGGCCATGGACAAACCAGTCGCTAGACCAGCTAAAATAGCAGAGGGAATAAGCGGAAGCCATTGGGCTTGTAGAAATCTTGTCACATACATGGTCACCGACATAGAACCCACTGCCAAAAAAGTATAGAAGACCCTTACTCTACTCAAAAAACGGTAGGCCAAAACAAGGAGAACACCGTTGAATATAAAACTTGTTACCCCTGCTTCCATGCCCATAGTGTAGTAAAAAAGCAAGGCAAGCCCTGTGACCCCACCTTCTCCAAACTCATGGGGAATAACCAACATATTCAAAACTAGGGCATACAAGATCCCACCCATAACAATCAGTAAACAATCTTTTAAACCTATCTTTGACATAAAAACACCTACTGGATTTGTCTATATTTAGTATATCAAAAAAAGTAGAAAGCGGATACACTTTCTACTCATTCTACACCGAGATTGTTAGGTTTATTTCCCCAAAACAGCGGATGCTAAGGCTTTTTGAATAGCAATAACACTCTTGTCACTCTTGAACTGAAGAGTTTCTGCAGGCTCTGCCGCAGAAGAAATCCAAATTTTTAATTCTGCATCCAAGTCAAAATGGCCTGAGGTTTCGACCGTAAAACGCGAAATCGAACGATAGGGAATAGACTTATATGAAACCTTCTTACCAGACATTCCTTGCTTGTCCACCAAGATCAAACGATACTCAGTAAAGACAATCAAGTCACGAACCAAGCTAAAGGCCATCTCCACCTGTTCAGCATCCAAAAGGATATCTGCCAAATCCTGCTCTACCTTATCATTATTCATCTGCGAGGCATTGCCCATCAAACCTGAAAACAAACCCATTTGTTTACTCCTTTTTTACTTTTCCTTATTTTACCGAAAAATTTGGAATAAAAAAAGCAAAAACCCCAGAAGAGTTTTTGCTGCTGTCAAACTGATAGATGAACCTGCTCATCAAAGAGGGCTAAAAAACTTTCCTCCTGAGAGTGTGTCACAACAATCACCAGTTTGTCCCTTATTTTCTCGAGACTATCTGCAATCAATTGTTCGCTTTGAGAATCTAAGCCTGTTGTAGGTTCATCAAATAAAAAGACCTCTGCATCACGGTAAAGGGCACGCGCCAAATCAAACCGTCTCTCTTCCCCACCTGATAATTGCTGAGAAGAGGTCAAGAGAGTAGCAAATCCATCTCCCTGCCGATAGAACCAGTCCTCTAAACCAACTTGCCGCAAGCAACCCATTGCTTTATTCTCATCTAAAGGCGCAAACAAGGTCAAATTATCCCCGATGCTAGCTGTAAATAGATTGGTTTTCTGCGGTAGGTAGTAAATTTTCCGAAAGAGGGCAAGCTGATCCAGTTCTGCCAGATTCCTCTGGTTGACCAGGACTCTTCCAGCCTCTGGTTTCTGAATCCCCAGCAAGAGGCGGAGCAAGGTCGTCTTCCCACTCCCGCTCTTGCCCAAGATAGCATATTTTTTATTGGCGTGAAAAAGATAAGAAAAATTCTCCACAATCAGATGGTCTTGATAGCGACAATCAATCCCTTCCAGAGCAAGGCTCGTAATGGATTCCTTCAAAACTGGCTTGGCAGCTTGACCTTCTTCCTTCCTATTTAAGAGACCTGTCAACTCCTCCACAACCGTCCGACTAGAAAGATAATCCGTCAGCAAGCCTGACATGGTTTGGATAGGACCTGCTACAGTTCCCATCAGGGTTGTCATAGCAATCAAATCCGAAATGTTCAGCAGACCTTGGAAGACAAATATCCCTCCAATAATCCAGGAACCTGAATAGACTACGCTGCTCAAACTGTAGGAAACCGCATAGGTCTGGGATTGTTTTTGGGCAAAACGGTTAGCACGCCTAGTGTATTCCTGACTAGATACCGCCAGCTTTTCTTGAAAAACTGGCGTGATGGTGCTGATGCGGATAAAAGAGAGAGCTTCTACAAACTCACTAAACAAGGCGAGATAGGCATTCTTCTCCTCCTGACTGTCCTTTGTCACACGAGCTAAAATCCCCTTATTAATCACCGGAGCCAAAAATGGAATAAAGCAGAGCACCAACATGATCATAGCCATGGTTCCTTGAAGGTAGAGAGCCCCAATCAAGGAAAAACTAAAGACTAATATGCTTGTCACCATGGATAGAAGCGGCGTTAGATAGGTAGTTTCTAAGATGTTCAGATGATGAACCAAGACATGGACCTTATCTGCCTGACTGTCTTTTGCTGCCTCTCCTAAGTCCTCACGCGCATAGACAGTCACTAATTGATTGCGCGTCTCTTCCATTATCTGATTGATCAACTTAAATTTTAGATAGCGCGGCAGATAGTCAAAATAGCCGTCACATAAAAAGAATACCACTGCAATCACCGAACTAGTCATAAATGCCTTTTGGTCACCAGATAAGGCCGCTTCCGAAACTCGCGCATAAATAAAACCCGTTGCCGCTAAAATCAGAGCATAGACCACCGACACAGCAATATAAGCAACTATTGCCAACTTGCATTTTCTAAGGTAGTAAAACACAGTTCAGACCTCCAATCCATTTCCATTTATATAATTATAGCATACTATAATAATACTTTTTTTGCAACGATAACAAAATAAAAAAAAGCCAGGGCTTGCCTGACTTATTATAGGATTGATTGGATTGGCTGAAGCTCATCGAAGCGACTTAAGGAAGCATTAACTTGATTTTCAAAGCTGAATACTGACTTTAATACGCAAAGAAAATCAAGAATAAAACTAGGCAAGGAGCTGAAGATTGAACTTAAGGTTCATCGAAGCGACTTAACGAAGTTTTAACTTGATTTTCAAAGCTGAACAGCTGTAAACTGACTTCCGTCAGTTCCCATCTCCCACTAGTAGAAAAGGGCCACTGGACCTTAGCCATTGGTAAGCCGACTGCTGTCGGCTCTTATCTCCAACCTTTCACCTCGCTTGACATCTCAAGGCTCGGGCTTCTATGGTCACTTTTTCGTTTTAAGGTGACCAGCTGAAACAGTTCCCCGAACTGTTTCACTCCCCCAAACAAGCCTCGCTGTTATATTTTTTAGCTCGGGTTAAAACACTTCGCTTTTTTATTTCTAGGCTCAGGTGAGGCTGGGCAAAAACTAGCCAATAACTAGCCAATAACTAAAAAATACACAGACAGATTGAGCTGATTTTGATGAAATCCAGCCGAACTGTCTGTGTTTTTCTTTCTTTTTCTACTCTCTTGGACTAATTTCTTAGTCAATTTCGTTAGATTCATGCTCATTAGGAGGAAGCCTATCTCGGTTTCAACCACTTTTTGACCTCTGACATGAACTCTGCGCACGCCAAAAACACCCTTCATCCTACCAAATACAGGTTCGACATCCACCTTGCGTTTGGCATAAATGCGGGCTCCCTCTTTACTTGTCAATTCCTCTTTGACTT
>NZ_POQQ01000045.1 GCF_002964575.1 Streptococcus suis
CGACCGCTTAATTCCAACTGAGTTTAAAACAACTGCAATTTTTGATACTGCAAATCTTCGTCACTCGATGGAGCGTGCTCGTCTTCTTTCAAATGCAACCCAAAATGGTACAGTAAAACTAGAAATTGCTAATAATGTTGTATCGGCTCATGTAAATTCTCCAGAAGTTGGACGTGTGAATGAGGAATTAGATACTGTAGAAGTATCAGGTGAAGACTTAGTAATCAGCTTTAACCCAACTTACTTGATAGAAGCATTGAAAGCCACAACTAGTGAACAAGTGAAAA
>NZ_POQQ01000046.1 GCF_002964575.1 Streptococcus suis
TTAGTCAAAGAGGAATTGACAAGTAAAGAGGGAGCCCGCATTTATGCCAAACGCAAGGTGGATGTCGAACCTGTATTTGGTAGGATGAAGGGTATTTTTGGCGTGCGCAGAGTCCATGTCAGAGGTCAAAAAGTGGTTGAAACTGAGATAGGATTCCTCCTAATGAGTATGAATCTCACGAAATTGGCTAAGAGATTAGTCCAAGATAGTAGAAACAGAAAGAAAAACACAGATAGTTCGGCTGAATTTCATCAGAAGCAGCTCGAATCTATCTGTGTTTTTTAGTTATTGGCTAGTTATTGGCTAGTTTTTGCCCAGCCTCTTTATAGTGGTCGTTTATTAGGCATACCAGCCTTGCGTGGAAACTTGTTTGGAGTTTCCTTTTTCTTTTCAACAATGGTCAGGGTACGAGGGTCACCATTTGGTAATTGGTAGTCAATATTTTCAATGACCTTGCCAAAAAGGAGGGTGAGGGCATTCTTGGCTTGAGCCAATTCATCCTCGGCACTGGAGGCTTTGAGGGCAATGAGTTTGCCATTGAGTTTTAAGTACGGAATGGTCAACTCGGATAAGATTTGCATACGAGCAACTGCCCGAGCTGTAACCAGGTCAAATTGGGCACGAAATTGCTTGTCTTGGGCAAAATCTTCTGCTCGACCATGATAGAAATGAACATTTTCCAAACCCAATTCCTCTGCCAACAAATGCAAGAAATTGATCCGCTTGTTGAGAGAGTCAATGATGGTTACATCTAATTGAGGGTAGATGATTTTCATGGGCAGACTTGGAAATCCTGCCCCTGCTCCGATGTCTAATAGGCGGAGGGGCTCATTTTGGATATGCCCTTGCAGAATTGGCGCAATGGAATCATAAAAATGCTTGAGATAAACGTCCTCTTCTTCTGTAATGGCCGTCAAATTGATTTTTTCATTCCATTCTACTAAGAGTTGAAAGTAGCGGAGAAATTGTTGTTTTTGTAGGTCAGTTAGTTGGATGCCTTGGTCAGCCAAGGTCTTGTAAAATACTTCAGGTTTCATAGTTTTATCTTACCATAAATTCTTGAAATTGTGGAGAGGTGGATAAGGAAGAACAGACAAGAGCGCCTATTTAGTTAGTTTATAGTCATTTGAAGAGCTTTGATACATGGTCACTTTCGGATTGCTGGACTTTAAGGAAGTGACCTGCTTGGCATGTCCTATTTCCAACCTAGAACAGCCTCTAGGCTGTTCTAGCAACCTGTACCTCAGTTCCTTGTCTGAAAGCTCTTCATTCGTCTATTGTATTTGTAACCCATACAATAAGAAAAGGCTGGGCTTAGGCCCAACCCTGTTCTTATTGACCATCCGAGGATTGCTCTGAGGATGAAGTATTGGTTGCTTCTGAGTCAGCTGTAGTATTTTCAGTTTGAGATTCTGAAGAGGAGCTTTGTGTTGATTGCTCAGTTGATTCACTGGAACTAGACACTGTGCTACTATAGTTATTGTAAGTATTATAATTATTATAACTATTATAAGCATTGGATAAAGAACGGCTACCTCTCAAATAGTAATTTGAACCATAGCGAACCAAACCACTCGGCACTTCCCATTCAGTAGCAGTATAGTCAGAATGCATATAGGCCATCATATGGTGATAAACGTCTGTAGCAACTCGCATCCCATTATCTAAGATCGGGGTCATACGGTTGGTGTAACCGGTCCAAACGGCCATGGCATACTGGCTAGAGTAGCCGACGAAGTTCTCATCTGGAACGACACTGTAGCTATAGTTAGCTTCAGGAACAGAAGCAAGAATGGATTCTGTTTCGCTGTCGGTATAGTTTGAGGTACCGGTTTTACCAGCCATCGGAATACCGCTGACAGTAGCGTTTAGTCCGTAACCATAACTCAATACAGATTTCATCAAATCTGTCATCATATAGGCTGTTTCTTCCGTCATAACACGGTTCCCTTGAGGAGCATACTCCGAAACTGTTCCATCGCTAAAGACAATCTTATTGACATATTGTGGAGCGTAATAAGTTCCGCCATTGGCGAAGGCAGCATAGGCAGCAGCCATTTTTTCAGAACTTGCACCATATTGACGACCTGTATCGGAAGTGTTACTAGAAATCGCATTTGAGTAGTGCATTTCTGGATAATTAATGCCGATACTGTTCAAGAATGCCAGAGAGTTTTCTAGTCCAGTTGCTTCAAGAGCCTTGACTGCTGTCACATTACGTGAATACTGAACAGCTGTCTTGATTGAAATGGATCCGTAGAATTGCTTGTCCCAGTTATTGATCGGGATAGTTGTGCCAGGGAAATTGTAAGGTCCATCGACCATAATGTCAGCCGTTGAAGTGTAGATGCCATGTTCATAAGCAGGAGCATAGTCGGTGATGGGTTTCATGGTCGAACCAAAGTCACGGTTGGTTTCAACAGCCTGGTTGGTACCGAAGGAAACATTACTTGATTGGTGCCGTCCGCCCAACTGTGCAACGACCTTACCGTTTGATACATCCACGACCGTAGAGGCTACCTGCATCAAATCATCCGGGTAGCTGACATACATATCGGTATTGTAAATGTCCCACAACTGCTGTTGAGCAGCAGGATCTACGTTTGTATAGACATCCATACCCGTAGTTAACAAGTTGTAGCCTGTTTTAGCCTCAACTTCTTCGATAACCTGCTTGAGATAGTTATCCATATAAGCAGGATAAGCTGCTTCATTGGATAGAGCCTGTAAACCATCAGTGACTGGAGTCAGCACAGCTTGCTCGTACTGGGCATTGTCGATGTACTTTTCTTCCAACATTTCAGCTAGGACTAAATCCCTGCGTGTTTTAGCATCTTCAGGGTTGGTATAAGGATCGTATTGGTTAGGAGCTTGAGGCATACCTGCCAGTAAGGCGAGCTGGGCTAAAGTAAGATCTTTCAATTCTTTACCATAGTAGGAATGTGCAGCTGTTTTCATCCCGTAGTTTCCATTGGCCATAAAGACTTTATTGACATAATAGGTCAATATTTCTTGTTTGGTCTTATCCTTTTCTAGTTGGGTTGCTAACCAAGCTTCTTGAATTTTCCG
Source organism: Streptococcus suis (assembly GCF_002964575.1). GTDB lineage: Bacteria > Bacillota > Bacilli > Lactobacillales > Streptococcaceae > Streptococcus > Streptococcus suis_R. Next base: position 3,070 of record NZ_POQQ01000046.1, read on the forward strand.
TTTGATGTTTTGGTCTTCGGAAGAAGTTGAGAAGTAGGTCAGTTTGATGAACTGCTGATCAAGTGTCGAACCACCTTGTAAGCGTCCGCCCGTCAGGTTGTTAACCAAAGAACCAGCGATACGGATAACGTCCACACCCCTATGGTTGAAGAAGCGCTGATCTTCAATCGCAACGATGGCATTGACCAAATCAGTCGGAATTTCTTCGATTTTTGCGCTGGATCGTTTTTCTGCTCCTAGGTCAGCAATCAGACTGCCATTTTTGTCATAAATCTTACTGGATACTGTGGCTGTCAAGCTTTCTTCGGTTAGCTTGGGTGCTGTTGCAATCCAGTAGCCTACCAAGAGAGAAACAGCTAGAAAGGTAATAATAAAGCCAGCTAATAAGATATTTGCAACTACTAGGAGAGTTTTTTTAATACTTGTAGTTTTCAAAAGAGTCACCACCTAATAAATTTTTTTCAACCACTTCAAGATAAGGCACGCTAGGAAAACGGCCCATTTGAACCTCAAAGCCAAATTGCCTAATGAAAGAGAGAGGCATAGATTTACTCCCCTTATCTGTTTGATAAAACTCAATCAAGTGGACAGCCGGTAAGAGATAGGTTTCTTTTAGCGTTGAAAAGTGAAGAAGAACAAAGCATACGCCACCCTGCTTTACAACCTGTTTCATGTGTTCAATCTGATGCTCATGAAAATTCTTCATGGGCATGGATGCTTTTTGTCGCGTTTCCTTGGCTTCGAAATCGATATAATGTTTTTTGAAGACTCCTGAATAATCCGTTGTAGACGCTTGGCGAAAATAGGCCTCAACAATTTTCGCACGGCTTCTCTTGGGATAATCAACCTTTACAATCTGCACAGGAGTAGGTTTCTTGTGTATAACCGCGATCTCGTGAGCTAGGTAGTACAGATTGCTATCATTGATGGCAGCTTCAAAGGACATTCCTCGATTGGCGAAGCTAATTTTTTGAGATGAAACAGAATTGGTTCTATTGATTTTTTTAGCTATCTTATGAGGATAATTGACCATAGAACTCCTTCTTGATAAAATAATATCAGCATATTATACCACAATTAGTGAAAAGACTACAAGGAATGGATACTAAAAGCCTTTTGATAACAGGGTACAAACATACGGATTTAGGTATTTTCTCAGACAAGGATCAACGGTTAGCTATTATAAAGTTGGCTATCAAGCAGGATCTTGTTCGATTTTTGGAGGATGGGGTTACATGGTTTGTCCTGACAGGTCAGTTGGGTTTTGAATATTGGACTTTAGAAGTTTTAGAGGATTTGCGTTCGGAAGGTTATAGGTTTCAAATAGCGACTATTTTCATGTTTGAAAACCACGGAGAACACTGGAATGAAGCCAATCAGCTAAAGTTACAGCGCTTTAAACAGGCGGATTTCATCAAGTTTGCCTATCCACGTTATGAAAATCCTGGTCAATTTAGAGATTACAATCAATTTTTAATTGACAATACAGATGGTGCTTATATTTTTTATGATTCTGAAAATGAAACCAACTTGAAATATTTGTATCATCAAGTCTTAAACAAAGAGGAGTATGATAGAAAAACGCTTACCTTTGAACAACTGAATGAAGTTGCAGAAAATTTTTCAAATTCTGAGTGATTTGACTTGATTTTTCCCTATTTTTTTTAATATAATAGGGCTAATGATGTTTTAGATATGGGAGAGAGAAATGGCAAGTATTAAATTTACAACTAAAGATATTTTTGAACAAGATTTTAAGATTGGTTTCCGTGGCTATGATCAGGATGAAGTCAATGACTTTTTGGATGATATTATGAAAGATTACGACGCCTATGAAGCCATTATCAAGGAGTTGAAAGGCGAGATTGCTCGTTTGAAGGCCCAGGTAGCAAACGCTCCTAAAGTCGCTGCTGTTGAAGAAGTGAAAGATGTTCTTCCGACGGAACGTCCATCTTCAGCTACAAACTTTGATATTCTTCGTCGCTTGAATCGTTTAGAAAAAGAAGTGTTCGGTAAACAAATTGTTCAAGACTAGTATAGTCTTGTGTGCAATTTTTGGATAATCGCGTGGTAGTTTACTACCATGAGGAAAGTCCATGCTAGCACTGGCTGCGATGCCGGTAGTGTTTGTGCTAGGCGAATCAATAAGCCTAGGGACGTTGATTAACGTTACGGCGGTTAAAATGGCTACGTCTTCGGATATGCCAAAGTAGACCTGAAAGTGCCACAGTGACGAAGTTTTTATGGAAACGTAAAAAATGGAACGCGGTAAACCCCTCAAGCTAGCAACCCAAACTTTGGTCGGGGCATGGGATGGATGGAATTGAACAGAAATCCTGACTGCGAAAGCAGTAGACAGATGATTATCGAAGGTGGTAGGACCTAGTACCACTGGAACAAAACATGGCTTACAGAAAATTGCATAATAGGTAGCTAGCTTTGCTAGCTTTTATTGTAGAGGAAAAAGATGAAAAAACAGTTTGAATTGATAGCGACAGCCGCTGCTGGTTTAGAGGCAGTTGTTGGTCGTGAAATTCGTAATCTTGGCTATGACTGCCAAGTTGAAAATGGTCGTGTACGTTTTGAGGGGGGAGTGGATGCTATCGCTAGGACAAACCTCTGGCTACGTTCGGCAGACAGGATTAAAATTATTGTTGGACAATTTCCAGCAAGAACCTTTGAAGAACTCTTTCAAGGGGTCTTTGCATTGGATTGGGAAAATTATCTGCCCTTAGGTTGTAAGTTTCCAATTTCCAAGGCCAAGTGTGTCAAATCCAAGTTGCACAATGAGCCAAGCGTACAGGCTATTTCGAAAAAAGCAGTTGTTAAGAAATTACAAAAACACTTCTCTCGCCCAGAGGGAGTGCCGCTCCAGGAAGTTGGGGCAGAGTTCAAGATTGAAGTATCTATCTTGAAAGATCTAGCGACAATCATGATTGATACGACTGGGTCTAGTCTCTTCAAACGTGGTTATCGGGTAGAAAAAGGTGGAGCACCGATCAAGGAAAATATGGCAGCAGCGATTTTGCAACTGTCCAACTGGTATCCTGATAAGCCTCTCATCGATCCAACTTGTGGCTCAGGGACATTTTGTATTGAAGCTGCTATGCTGGCCAAAAATATAGCCCCTGGCTTAAAACGCAGCTTTGCTTATGAAGAATGGCCTTGGGTGGATGAGCAGTTGGTAGCAGATGTCCGAAAAGAAGCCCAGGCTGCTATAAAATCAGATTTGGTCTTGGATATTGCGGGTTCAGACATCGATGCTCGTATGGTTGAGATTGCCAAGAAAAATGCCTTTGCGGCTGGAGTAGACCAAGATATAGTATTCAAACAGATGCGCGTTCAAGATTTACGGACGGACAAAATCAATGGAGTTATTATTTCCAATCCCCCCTATGGTGAACGTTTGTTGGATGACGATGCAATTATCACGCTCTATCGTGAGATGGGGCAGACCTTGGAACCCTTGAAAACCTGGTCTAAGTTTATATTGACCAGTGACGAGCAATTCGAGAAGCGTTTTGGTAAGCAGGCAGATAAGAAGAGAAAATTATACAACGGTACTTTAAAAGTTGACTTGTACCAATTTTTTGGTCAGCGAGTGAAACGTCAGACCGTAGAAGAGAAAGAGTAGGAGGATATTGTGGAAGAAAATAAGAATAAACTACCTTTGGAAAATGAAAAAGTTTTGGATTTCGAGGTAGCCAAAGATTTAACCATTGCAGAAGCTGTGAAAAAACATAAGGAAATTGAAGCAGGTGTGACGGAAGATGATAGTCTTTTAGACCGTTATATCAAGCAGCACCGTGATGAAATCGAATCACAGAAATTTGAAACCAAGGTCAATGATTTGTCCTTGGTGGAGCCTTCTACCGATGAAAAAGTAGATGCAGTACAGGTAGCAAGTCTTTCAACTACCTTGCCTGAGGATCTTCAAGTAGCTAGCCAGAAGGTAACAGAGCTTGTGGAAGAACCGACAGCGACTTCAAAAGAAGCTTTGGAAGAAACGATAGTTGTAGGCGCTGCTGTCGTTGACAGTGTAACAAGCACTCCTTTAGCTGAAGAGGATGATTGGGGTCAGGCAGAGGAAGCAGAGAAGGATAGAAAGAAAAAAATCTATTTCTGGTCTGCACTAGCAGCTCTCTTTCTTGCTATCCTCGCAACAGCCTTCATGTGGTTGAACTCTGTCAATAAATCGACCACAGAAACAGCTAGCAGTTCAAGCAGTAGTCAGTCATCGACCACTGCAAGCAGCTCGGCCGATGCTAACAGCCTAGCCTTCGAACAGCTCTATACTAGCTTCTTTACAGACAGTAGTTTGACCAAACTGAAGAATTCCGAGTTTGGTAAATTGGCTGAGTTGAAGGCTCTCTTGGACAAGATGGATCCGAATTCGGAGACTTATAAAAAGGCTAAAGAACAGTACGATAGCCTTGAGAAAGCCATTGCTGCTATTCAGGCAATGAATGGGCAATTCGATAAAGAGGTCATCGTAAATGGTGAAATTGATACAACTGCCACAGCTAAAGCAGATGCCAGTCTTTCAGCTACTAACACTGGTATTAGCTCGGTGGATAGCTTATTGGCTTCTGTTGTCAATTTTGGACGTTCACAGCAGGAAGTGGCGGCTAGCTCGGCTACAGCCGTTGCTGCTCCAGCTGAGAATACTCAAGCTGCTGCGACAAGCACTGAGACCAGTGCCCCAGCTTCAACAGAGAGCGCAGTAGCTAGTGGTGTGGCTGTTACTTCTGTTTCTGGAGCAGCGACTGCCTATGGTATTCCTGTACCAGATGGAGTAGTTCTGCAGCGTGATCGCAGCCGTGTGCCTTACAATCAAGCCATGATTGATGATGTCAACAATGAAGCTTGGACGTTTAACCCTGGTATACTAGAAAATATTGTGGCTATTTCGCAACAACGTGGCTATATTACTGGTAATCAATATATCTTGGAAAAAGTGAATATTATCAACGGTAATGGTTATTACAATATGTTTAAGCCAGATGGGACCTATCTCTTCTCGATTAACTGTAAAACGGGTTACTTTGTTGGTAATGGTGCTGGTCATTCGGATGCCTTGGATTACTAATACTCTTCGAAAATCAAAATCATACGTTGTTGACTTAATTTGATGAGTGAAAGGCTCCAGTGGAGCCTTTCAGCCTGTTACCTTGAAATAAAATAGTAACAGGGTTCTATCTATATAAGTAGAAACGAATTACGTTCGCCTATCTCCAACCTCCAAAGCTTCCCCAAACCTTTGGAGCTAGTCTGTTTTGGATTTTCATTGAGTATAAGCAAAACAAAAAAGCGGTTGACCCGCTTTTTTTGTACCCTAGATCTTAAATCGGTTTTCTTTCGAAGGCATCACTTGAAATACCTTGTGAAACAATCAATTTTGCCCATTCTTTAGCTGAATGCAGGCTGTGGTCCTTGTAGTTGCCACAGGATTCAATGGTTGTCCCTGGGACGTCTTCCCAAGTAATGCCATCAGCAATTTCTTGCAAGCTAGCCTTGATGACTTGAGCGATTTCTGCAGGGTCTTGCTTGCCCCACATAATCATGTGGAAACCTGTACGGCAACCAAAAGGAGAGCAGTCAATCAAACCGTCAATGCGTTGACGAATGAGCTTGGCCAAAAGATGCTCGATAGTATGCAAACCAGCAGTATCCATGGCATTTTCGTTGGGTTGAATTAAACGAATGTCAAAATTTGTGATGATATCGCCTTTTGGCCCCACTTCCTCTGAAATCAAACGGACATAGGGTGCCTTAACAATGGTGTGGTCCAATTCAAAACTTTCAACGGTAACATCTTTTTTCATGTCTTCCTCCAAACTATTTGATGAATTTATTATAACATATTTGTCAATTTGGAATTGTGAAATCGGTTCAAATATGATAAAATAGATACAGATTTTGTGAAAATCGAATTTAAAAAGAGGTAGAAATATGGAAATCATTACACTTGTAGTGGCTCTTGTTTCTGCTCTCATTGGTTTAGTAATTGGCTACTTTGCCATTTCTTTGAAGATGAAATCTGCAAAAGAAACTGCAGAATTAACCCTTTTAAATGCAGAACAAGAAGCTAGTAATGTTCGTGGTCGTGCGGAAGAAGAAGCGGAAGCTATTTTAAAAACAGCTGAACGTGACCGTCAGACCTTGAAAAAAGAATTACTCTTGGAAGCTAAGGAGGAGGCTCGTAAGTACCGAGAAGAAATCGCAGAAGAATTTAAGTCAGAGCGTCAGGAATTGAAACAGATTGAAGTACGTTTAACCGAACGTGCCAGCAATTTGGATCGAAAAGATGACAATTTGACCAATAAAGAAAAGACTTTGGAGCAAAAAGAACAAAGTCTAACTGATAAATCTAAACACATTGATGAGCGAGAGCAAGAAGTTGCTAAGTTAGAAGAGCAAAAAGCTCTTGAATTAGAACGTGTGGCAGCACTCAGCCAAGAAGAAGCTAAAGACATTATCTTGACCGATACTCGCGACAAGTTAACCCATGAAATCGCAACTCAAATCCGAGATGCTGAACGTGAGGTTAAAGAACGTTCGGACAAGATGGCCAAAGACTTGTTGGCTCAAGCCATGCAACGAATTTCAGGTGAGTATGTGGCTGAACAAACCATCACATCTGTCCACCTGCCAGATGATGCCATGAAAGGTCGGATTATCGGACGTGAAGGGCGTAATATTCGTACCTTTGAAAGTCTGACTGGTATTGATGTTATCATTGATGACACGCCAGAAGTCGTTGTCCTATCAGGTTTTGACCCAATTCGTCGTGAAATTGCTCGTATGACCATGGAAACCTTGCTTCAAGATGGTCGGATTCACCCGGCTCGTATTGAGGAATTGGTTGAAAAACACCGTGTGGAAATGGACAATCGCATCCGTGAGTATGGTGAGGCTGCTGCCTACGAAGTTGGCGCACCGAACCTTCACCCAGATTTGATTAAGATTATGGGACGTTTGCATTTCCGTACTTCTTATGGTCAAAATGTTCTTCGTCACTCGATTGAAGTGGCCAAATTAGCTGGAGTCCTCGCTGCTGAGTTGGGCGAAAATGTCAACTTGGCTCGCCGTGCAGGTTTCCTCCACGATGTTGGTAAGGCCATCGACCGTGAGGTAGATGGTAGCCACGTTGAAATTGGTACAGAATTGGCTAAGAAGTACAAGGAACATCCGATTGTGGTCAACACCATTGCCAGCCACCATGGAGATGTGGAAGCGACAAGTACCATTGCTGTTATCGTAGCGGCGGCTGATGCCTTGAGTGCAGCTCGCCCAGGTTCTCGCCGTGAGTCTATGGAGGCCTACATCAAGCGTCTACAAGACTTGGAAGAAATTGCCAATAGCTTTGACGGGATTAAACAATCCTATGCTATTCAAGCAGGTCGTGAAGTACGAATTATTGTTCATCCAAATAAAATTTCAGATGATCAAATTACTATCTTGGCCCACGATGTCCGTGAGAAAATCGAAAATAACTTGGATTATCCAGGAAATATCAAAATCACTGTCATCCGTGAAACAAGAGCAACAGATATTGCTAAATAAGTTAGGGGGAGCTAGACTAGCTCCTCTTTCTTTGTGAAAAATTCTTTTGCACATTTTAAATCAGTTGAAATTCCTGGGGATTTTTGTTACACTAGAATGAAAGATTTTAAAGGAGATATCATGAAAGAGCGAGGCTTACTCATCGTATTTTCCGGCCCGTCGGGAGTTGGGAAGGGAACGGTTCGAAAGGAAATTTTTGACAGTTCGGATAACAAATTTGAATATTCAGTGTCGATGACGACACGCCCACAAAGACCTGGTGAAGTAGATGGAGTGGATTATTTCTTCCGTAGCCGTGAAGAATTTGAAGACTTAATTCGCCGTGGTCAGATGTTGGAATATGCTGAGTACGTTGGCAATTACTATGGAACTCCTTTGACCTATGTCAATGAAACACTTGATAAGGGAATCGATGTTTTCTTAGAAATTGAAGTGCAGGGCGCTCTTCAAGTTAAGAAAAAGGTTCCAGACGGTGTCTTTATCTTCTTGACGCCACCAGATTTGGAAGAACTACAAGACCGCTTAGTTGGTCGAGGAACGGATAGCGAGGAAGTCATTGCCCAGCGTATTGAACGTGCCAAGGAAGAAATTGCCTTGATGCGTGAGTATGACTATGCAGTCGTCAATGATGAAGTGCCGTTGGCAGCTGAACGTGTGAAACGCATTATTGAAGCGGAACATTTCCGTGTGGACCGAGTGATCGGCCGCTATGATGAAATGATTCGTGATGTAAACAAGTAACAGAACCTTTATAGAAAGTAGAGAGAATCCTATTATGATGTTGAAACCATCTATTGATACCTTGTTAGATAAGGTACCATCTAAGTACTCATTGGTTATTCTTGAGGCCAAACGTGCCCATGAATTGGAAGCGGGAGCAAAACCAACTCAAGAATTTACTTCTGTAAAATCAACTCTTCGTGCCTTGGAAGAAATTGAATCTGGTAATGTGGTTATCCACCCAGATCCAGAAGCAAAACGTGAGGCAGTTCGTCGCCGTGCCGAAGAAGCTAAGCGTTTGGCGGAAGAAGAAGAGAAGAAAATCAAGGAACAAATCGCTAAAGAAAAAGAAGAAGGCGAAAAGATTTAATAAAAAACTCGGTTGGGATTACCATCCGGGTTTCTTTTCACTTACGGATTGTTAGATTTTTTACAGAAAGGAGGCAGTATGTTAGCACAGGTTATTGTTGATGTCCCTTTGATGCAGACAGATCAAGCTTATTCCTATCGCGTTCCAGCTGAGTTGGAAGAGGGGCTCATGGTTGGTGTGCGTGTCCACGTACCCTTTGGTAAAGGAAATCGGCTGATTCAAGGGATTATAGTTGACTTGATTGATGAAGATGACGAAAATAGCTTACAAGACTTAAAAGAGCTTGCCGAGGTTTTGGACTATAGTCCTGTTCTCAATAAAGAGCAATTTTGGTTGGCGGACCAGATGAGGAAGTCGGTCTTCTCCTATAAAATTACCCTCTTAAAATCCATGTTGCCCAGCTTGCTCAATTCGACCTATGACAAATTGCTCCGGCCAGGGCTTGGTTTGGAAATGGCAGAGCAGCTTAGTCTATTTGGTGATAAGGAGCAGATCCGTTTTTCTGACTTGGACGTGACAGAGCAAGGAAAAATCATGCGCCTCGCCCAGTCAGGAAAAATCTTGGTAGACTATGTGGCCAAGGATAAGAAACAAATTAAGACAGAAAAATGGTACCGGGTTTGTATGGAGAAATTACGAGAAGCAGACATCAGCAATCGAGCCAAGAAACGCCAGCAATTAAGGGGATTTCTTCTGGAACACTCTGAAGACCAGCTCCTTTCAAACCTAAAATCGGACTATTCAGCTGATACGCTCCGCTATTTCCAAGAAAATGGCTATATAGAAGTCTGGGAAGAGGAAGTGTCGCGGACTCAGGGAGTTTTTGATAAGGTGGAAAAAACGCAGGCCTTGGATTTGAATCCAGAGCAGGCCATTGCGGTTCGTGAGATTGTGGCCTCTATCGGTCAGGAAAGTCAGACCTTTTTGCTTCAAGGAGTGACAGGTTCTGGGAAGACAGAGGTCTATCTCCAGGTCATTGATAGGGTTTTAAAAATGGGGAAAACGGCTATTATGCTGGTACCTGAAATTTCCTTGACCCCTCAGATGACCAATCGTTTTATTTCACGTTTTGGTCAGCAGGTTGCTATTTTGCATTCGGGCTTGTCTGACGGTGAGAAGTATGACGAGTGGCGGAAGATTGAGGCGGGAAATGCCCAAGTAGTTGTCGGGGCTCGCTCGGCTATTTTTGCACCATTGACAAATTTGGGTGTTATCATTATTGATGAAGAGCATGAGGCGACCTACAAGCAGGACAGCAATCCACGCTACCATGCACGTGATGTGGCAAAGTTGCGGGCTGATTATAATCGGGCGACCCTGGTCTTGGGGTCTGCTACGCCCAGTCTTGAAACACGGGCTCGAGCTAGTCGAGGAGTCTATGGAAGATTGACTCTTAGCCAGAGGGCCAATCCCTTGGCTCGTATTCCAGAAGTGGAAGTTGTAGATTTCCGTGATTATATCGGTCAGCAGGAGACTAGTAATTTTACCCCTGTCTTGATTGAAAAGATTAGAGAAAAGCTAGACCGCAATGAACAAGTTGTCCTTATGTTAAACCGCCGAGGCTATTCTTCTTTTGTCATGTGTCGTGATTGTGGGAGTGTTGACCAGTGTCCCAACTGTGATATTTCCCTAACGCTCCATATGGACACAAAAACGATGAATTGCCACTACTGTGGGTTTCAAAAGGGGATTCCTCAGACCTGTCCAAACTGTCAAAGTCGGTCCATTCGTTATTATGGGACGGGTACGCAAAAGGCCTACGATGAATTGCAGGAGCTCTTGCCAGAAGCTAGAATTTTGCGTATGGATGTGGATACTACCAAGAAAAAAGGTGCTCATGAGGACTTGCTCGAACGGTTTGGTCGAGGCGAAGCGGATATTCTTCTGGGAACCCAGATGATTGCCAAGGGCTTGGATTTTCCAAATGTGACGCTGGTTGGGGTGCTCAATGCTGATACGGCCCTCAATTTGCCTGATTTTCGGTCTTCTGAGCGGACCTTCCAGTTGCTAACTCAGGTAGCTGGTCGGGCTGGACGGGCTGACAAGGAAGGGGAAGTCCTGATTCAGACCTACAACCCCAATCATTATGCCATTGCTTTTGCCAAAGAGCAGGATTATGAAGGTTTCTATCGTTATGAGATGGGTATTCGGAAAAATCTTGGCTATCCACCTTACTATTTTACAGTTGGCTTAACCTTTTCGCACAAGTCGGAAGAATTTGTCGTGAAAAAAGCCTATGAAACTGTAGCCTTTCTACGTCAACACTTAACAGATTCAATTCAAATCCTGGGACCGACGCCCAAGCCCATTGCCAGAACCCATAATCTCTACCACTACCAGATTATCTTGAAATACCGGCATGAAGACCGGTTGGAAGAAGTCTTGAACCAGATTTTGGATTGGACACAGGAGAGAGAAAATCAAGATTTGCGGCTGATTATTGACAATGAACCGCAGAATATGATGTGATACCTTCACTAGAAAGAAGCTTATGAGCCTACTACCAATCAATCAATTTGCAAAAAGAGCGGGGTAACTTCCGAAACCCTGCGGCACTATGATCGTATTGGTCTCCTAAAACCCTATTCTCAAAATGAGAGTGGGGTTCGTTTTTACCATGTAGAGCAATATGAAAAACTCAGTACCATCAAGGAATTAAAATCTTTGGGTTTGACCTTGGCAGAAATAAAGGACTTTTTGAGGACTGTCAGATACAAACAAGTATGAATCTGATAGAATATCAATTACAGGTTGTCCGACAAGGTCAGGATCACTTGAGAAAAAAATTAGTCAGACGGCAAGAATTTTTGCAAGAGGTTCTGCAGGGAGACTATGAATTCCTGGTTGTCCGAAAGCAGTTGCCAGAAGTATCATTTTTACGTCAAAGTCTATACTTTGAAAATCCAGTTCAGTTATACGAAGCGGTTATGGAAACGAATAGAATAAATCCTACTGACTTATAGTTAAAGCTATTTTGAGTTTAATAAATGATTAGATACCAGTGAAATATTTTGAGTCCTACAGCTGATTCTTATGCTGTTTTTTCTTACACGGAAAATTACGAAAATCGTGAAATTGTTTTCAGTAAGCTGTTTTCGCTTGCACATTTTCTATATTATGGTATAATTATTTTCTGTGAGTATCCCTCACTTACTCGTGGCTAGACCATGAGTCATTAGACCAAAAGGAGGAACATATCAATGGCTAAATACGAAATTCTTTATATTATTCGTCCAAACATTGAAGAAGAAGCTAAAAACGCTTTGGTAGCACGCTTTGACTCTATCTTGACTGACAACGGTGCAACGATCGTTGAATCAAAAGCATGGGAAAAACGTCGCCTTGCATACGAAATCAAAGATTTCCGCGAAGGTTTGTACCACATCGTTAACGTTGAAGCAAACAACGATGAAGCTCTTAAAGAGTTTGACCGTTTGTCAAAAATCAACGGCGACATTCTTCGTCACATGATTGTCAAACTTGACGCGTAAGAAGGTAGTTTATGATAAATAATGTAGTATTGGTTGGTCGTATGACCCGTGATGCAGAACTTCGTTATACTCCGTCTAACCAAGCTGTTGCGACTTTTACTTTGGCGGTTAACCGCAATTTTAAAAATCAAAATGGTGAGCGTGAAACGGACTTTATCAACGTAGTCATTTGGCGTCAACAAGCTGAGAATTTGGCGAATTGGGCTAAGAAAGGTGCTCTGATTGGTGTTACAGGTCGTATCCAGACTCGTAGCTATGATAACCAGCAGGGACAGCGTGTCTACGTGACTGAGGTGCTTGCAGATAGTTTCCAACTCTTGGAAAGCCGTACTGCCCGTGAAGGTCAAGGTGGTGCTTATTCGGCTGGCAACTCGTTTGCTGGTGGGAATGATTACAGCTCGCCTTATCAAGCACCTGCACAATCTACACCAAACTTCGCTCGAGAAGAAAGTCCATTTGGAGCAAGCAATCCAATGGATATATCAGACGATGACCTACCATTCTAGGTCTGAAAATAATAATATAAAGGAGAACACACATGGCTCAACAACGTCGTGGCGGTTTCAAACGCCGTAAAAAAGTTGACTATATCGCAGCTAACAAAATTGAATATGTTGATTACAAAGATACTGAGCTTCTTAGCCGTTTCATTTCTGAACGTGGAAAAATCCTTCCACGCCGTGTAACTGGAACTTCAGCTAAAAACCAACGTAAAGTAACAACAGCTATCAAACGTGCTCGCGTAATGGCATTGCTACCATTCGTAAACGAAGATTAAAAAAATGGTCCAGTGGACCATTTTTTCTTGCGTTCTGGAAATGTGAAAAGCGCAATAACAGTACGGACTGTTTTTTCATGAGCTCGAAATTAAGAAAGCGAATTAAGTCCTTGAATGGACTGTTTTTTCACGAACATGAAAATGAGAGAGCGCATCAAGACCCTGACGGGTCTTTTTAGCTTGCACCCTAGAAACTGGAAAGGCGTAACGGCGAGAGTGGACCATTTTTTCTTGCGCTCTGGAAATGTGAAAAGCTCAAGAACAGTATGGACTGTTTTTTCACGAACTTGAAAATAAGCAAGTGAAGAATATTATCTATCCAGTCTGTTTCAGCTGATTATACAGGCTTATGTCAATGAATAGCATTTCCAGGTGTCTTGATAGCTGGACTGTATAGATGGATAAAAGCGACTGGAATATTCCAATCGCTTTGTTTTATTATTGAACTGGTGACATGGCATTGCGGATATTGTATTTCTTCTTCAAGAAGTAGCGACCTCCGAAAGCTGCAGCTCCAATAAGGATGGTAACAAGTGGAGGCAAGACAGGGTTTAGGCTAGTAGGGATTAGTGCTGCCAAGAGGAAGACAAGTGACCACGCCAGTGTAGCAAGACCAAGGAAGAGGACTGCTTTCAGTAATTTAGGGCGTTGGCCAGTTTTGATTTGCTCTCTGTAAACGAAGTGGTACATGAAGTACATACCTGCTCCGACACCAAAACCAATAACTAAGAGGGTAAAGAATCCATACTGGGCACCTTGTCCTAACAAGTTCATCAAGCCATTGATACCTGCGATGATAGCCAGCATGAAGAGGCTAGAATCCAGCCACATCAACCAAGGATTTTCGTTATATTCTACCTGGTCTTTCTTCTCTTGTTCAGAAAGGCTCTTGCTAGCTGCCCACTCACTTGGTGCTCCATAGAGATTGCGAGCTGTTACGCCAGTTTTTTGTTTCTCGATAATAGTCGGCAAGATTTCTTCCAAGAGTTCTTTAATTTCACTATCAGACTTACCATCTTTGATAAGCTGGTTGGTTGCGATGTGGATGAATTCCTGGTTTTTCTTGGTTAATTCTTTAAATTCTGTAAATGACATTGTAATCTCCTAATGTTAGAACCATCTCTTACGAATGAAGTAGAAGGTTAATGATAAGCTGATGGCAAAGGCGAAGAGGATAATCCACCAAAATGCGTAGGGAATATCGTTAAAGGGAATGATGTTATCCTTAAAGTTCATACCATAGGCAGAGAAGACCATGGTTGGAATGGACATGACAATGGTCATGAGGGCCAAGGTTTTCATGATGGTATTCTGGTTGTTGGAAATGATAGAGGCAAAGGCATGGGTCATCGAATTCAGGATGGAACCATAGATATCTGCCATCTCGATTGCCTGTTGAGTTTCGACCAAGGTGTCTTCCAGCAAATCCTCATCTTCCTCGTATTTTCGAAGGAGGCGAGAAGAAGAAGCTAGTTTCTTGACCAAGCGTTCGTTGGTCTTGAGGGAGGCCTTGAAGTAGACGATGGTTTTTTCCAATTCCATGAGGACAATCAATTCTTCGTTTCGAGTTGCTTCGTGGAGCTGTTTCTCAATCTCCTCACTCTTTCTGTCAATGGTCCGTAGGGCAGACAGATAGAGTTGGGCATTACGGTAGAGGATTTGGAAAACGAAGCGCGATTTCATGAAGGTAAAGAAATTCCGCAAACGCCGATGGATAAACTGGTCAAAGAGTGGTAAGGGCTCTAAGCAAGTTGTAATGATGGCATCTTCGGTCAAGACAATACCAAGCGGAATGGTGATATAGTAGGTCTTATTATTTCGCTCTTCAAGAATAGGAACGTCCACCAAGATTAGTGTATAATCATCTTCGACGGTGATACGAGAAGATTCTTCCGCATCGAGCGGTGCTCGTAGGTCGGCTATATCAATCTTATAGTGTTCAGCCACTTCCATGGACTCGCTCTGGGAGGGGTTGACCAAATTGATCCAAGCCCCAGGTTCAAAGGTTTGGATTTCTTCTAAATCAGTCATGGTTGATAGAAAAATCTGTTTCATATGATGCCCTCCTTTGTACATTGATGCGTTGACGCAACCTCTATTATACCAAAAAATGTACTATTTCGGAAAGGTTTTATGCAGAAATGTGTTATAATATGGAGACATTTAGTTGAGTAAGTTGTACGGACTTTTTCTTATCTCTCATGTTACAGCTTAGAGCCTCTTAAGAAAGGAATTGAATACGCCTTAACCACTGTGTGAAAAATGGTCATTTCCGTGTATACGGATGAGAGTTTTTGTGTCTAAGAAATCAAAGATTTCGGACTTACCGTCTATTTTCACCTTGCGTTTTCGGGCTTTGTATCTTTAGAAAGGAAATGAACACGGGCTAATGATGTCGGTGTAATGAGGAAAACTGCGTTTTCCCTATTTCCCGATTGCAACAGTCTCCCAGACTGTTGCAACGCCCTTTGTATCTTAAATTATGCAAGAAAATATTGTGATTCATGGGGCGCGTGCCCATAATTTGAAAAATATTGATGTGACCATTCCACGTGAGAAGTTGGTGGTGGTGACTGGTTTGTCGGGGTCTGGTAAGTCGAGTTTGGCTTTTGATACCTTGTATGCCGAAGGCCAACGTCGTTATGTGGAAAGTCTATCGGCCTATGCTCGTCAGTTCTTAGGCAACATGGACAAGCCTGATGTGGATTCCATAGAGGGGCTCAGCCCTGCTATTTCCATAGACCAAAAAACAACTTCGCGTAATCCACGTTCAACGGTTGGAACGGCGACGGAAATCAATGACTATCTCCGCCTGCTTTATGCTCGGGTCGGTGTGCCTTACTGTATCAATGGTCATGGTGCAATTGCGGCTTCTTCGGTGGAACAAATCGTTGATGAGGTCTTGGAATTGCCAGAACGCCAACGTTTGCAGATCCTAGCTCCGATTGTGCGAAAGAAAAAGGGGCAACACAAGACCATTTTTGAGAAAGTGCAGAAGGACGGCTATGTTCGGGTCCGTGTCAATGGAGATGTCTATGATGTGTCGGAAGTGCCTGAGTTGTCCAAGAGTAAGGCTCACAACATTGAAGTCGTGGTCGATCGGATTGTCATCAAAGAAGGCATTCGTTCGCGGCTTTTTGACTCCATTGAGGCGGCCCTGCGGATTGCGGACGGCTATGTCATCATCGATACCATGGATGAGAAGGAACTGCTTTTCTCTGAGTACTACGCCTGTCCAGTTTGTGGCTTTACGGTGCCTGAGTTGGAGCCTCGCCTCTTCTCTTTCAATGCTCCTTTTGGGTCTTGTAGCGACTGTGACGGTTTGGGCATGAAGCTGGAAGTGGATACGGATTTGATTGTCCCAGATGCCAGCAAGACCTTGCGTGAGGGAGCTTTGGCTCCTTGGAATCCAATCTCTTCCAACTACTATCCTCAGATGCTGGAGCAAGCTATGAATCATTTTGGTGTGGACATGGACAAGCCTTTCGAGGAATTGACGGAAGAGGAGAAAAATCTGATTTTCAATGGTTCTGACGGGAAAGAATTCCATTTCCACTATGAAAATGAGTTCGGTGGGGTGCGTGATATTGACATTCCATTTGAAGGTTTGATTACCAACATCAACCGCCGCTATCGTGAAACCAATAGTGATTACACACGGACAGTCATGAAGGCCTATATGAATGAATTGACCTGTGGAACCTGCCACGGCTACCGCCTCAATGACCAAGCTCTGTCTGTCAAGGTCGGGGGTGAGAAGGGGCTTCATATCGGGCAGCTGTCTGACTTGTCCGTAGCGGACCATTTGCAAGTCATTGAAAATCTGACCTTATCTGAAAATGAAGCAACTATTGCAACGCCTATTGTCAAAGAAATCAAGGATCGTCTATCCTTCCTTAATAACGTGGGTCTTAACTACCTGACCCTTTCACGAGCAGCAGGTACCCTTTCGGGTGGTGAGAGCCAGCGAATTCGTCTGGCAACCCAGATTGGCTCTAACTTATCTGGTGTTCTCTATATTTTGGATGAGCCGTCGATTGGTCTGCACCAGCGGGACAATGACCGCCTGATTGCCAGTCTGAAAAAGATGCGTGATTTGGGTAATACCTTGATTGTGGTGGAGCACGACGAGGACACCATGCGTGAGGCGGACTGGTTGATTGACATCGGTCCAGGTGCGGGTGTCTTCGGTGGAGAAATCGTAGCTTCTGGAACGCCTGCCCAAGTAGCCCAAAACAAGAAATCCATTACAGGTCAGTACCTGTCTGGCAAACGTGAAATTCCTGTTCCTCTCGAACGCCGTGTCGGAAATGGTCGTTTCCTAGAGGTAACAGGTGCTAAGGAAAATAACCTGCAAGATGTAACGGTCCGTTTCCCACTTGGAAAATTTGTGGCGGTGACAGGGGTGTCTGGATCTGGTAAGTCAACTCTGGTCAACTCCATTTTGAAAAAAGCCATTGCTCAGAAGCTCAATCGCAATTCGGACAAGCCAGGCAAGTTCAAGTCCATTTCAGGAATTGAACACTTGGACCGTCTGATTGATATTGACCAAAGCCCGATTGGACGGACACCGCGTTCCAACCCAGCCACCTACACAGGTGTCTTTGACGATATTCGTGACCTCTTTGCCCAGACAAATGAAGCCAAAATCCGTGGCTATAAGAAGGGGCGTTTCTCCTTTAACGTCAAAGGTGGTCGTTGTGAGGCTTGTTCTGGTGATGGGATTATCAAGATTGAAATGCACTTCCTGCCAGATGTCTTTGTGCCTTGTGAAGTTTGTCATGGGCACCGCTACAATTCTGAAACCTTGGAAGTACACTACAAGGAGAAAAATATCGCTCAGGTCCTTGATATGACGGTCAATGATGCGGTCGAGTTCTTCAAACACATTCCAAAAATTGAGCGGAAGCTCCGCACCATTCAAGATGTGGGCTTGGGCTATGTGACCTTGGGACAACCTGCGACAACCCTGTCAGGTGGGGAAGCCCAGCGGATGAAATTGGCATCTGAGCTCCACAAGCGGTCAACTGGTAAGTCTTTGTATATCTTGGACGAGCCTACGACTGGCCTACATACTGAGGATATTGCCCAGTTGCTCAAGGTCTTGGCCCGCTTTGTCGATGACGGCAACACTGTCCTTGTCATCGAGCACAATCTGGATGTCATCAAGACGGCTGACCATATTATCGACATGGGGCCAGAAGGCGGTGTCGGTGGCGGTACCGTTGTCGCGACAGGAACGCCAGAAGAAGTGGCGGATAACCCAGCCAGCTATACAGGCCAGTATCTGAAAATGAAGTTGAAATAAGCAAGTAAAAAAGAGCCATCGGCTCTTTTTTACTCTTGAAAATACTTTTTTTTACTTGCAATTGCTTAGATGTCATAAATTCGGTATAATAGAAAAAATAAGATTTCAATAAGGAGATGTCCATGCAATCTGAATACGTTTTACTCTGCAGTCCATATCGATATAGCTCGGTTTTTGCGAATGTAGTGAATAGACAATTTATCGAAAAAGAACTACTGAGTGTCGTCATGCCAGGTGTCAACATTACGACAAGAAGTATGCTGAGAACCATGTTGGAAACAAACTATGGTATTACGGATGAGTCGAGTTTGAAGGAAGAAATTGCCAAGCTTGAAAATGGTGATTATCATGCTTTAGAAGATATTTCTTCATTTCTCAATGGAATAGAGAATCCAGAGGTAAAAGAATTTTATCTTTCTTTACATGAATTGACGAGTTCTCAAGACATCCAAGGCTTTGACGATTGCCGTATTATTGATGTCTTAACGAAATCCTATGCAGCTCGCTTGATTTCTAAAGAAGAATTTGAGGAACTCTTTACTAAGCAAACGGAACGTATCAGAAATGGTTATCAAACTTGGGAACAGTATCTAGCATCTTGTGTACTTGGAAACTTGCTTCAATTTATCCCAGCTTCAGAAACCATTAAAAGTGTTGAAGATTACATCATAGATATTTATTCCTTCTGTATTGCACCGACCAATGTATTTGCCTGTGGGACGTTTTGGGCAAATCACGACTTGGCTCATTTGACAGCCTTGTTAGAAAACTTCTTGCCCGAGGAAATTCTTACAGATATCAAATCCAGACAAAATCTTGTTGATTATAAGGGGCAGATTCCAGGCTTGAATGCTCCTTCAAATGCCTTGATTGCTTACTTTGATGAAAAATACATAGACACAAATTTGATTGATACCAATCGTTATGATTATCTAAGTCAGCTTTCAGACTATGTTTTTTGGACACCACTGGTTGAGAACAATCTGGAATGGCTGATTACAGAAAAGAATCTGAAAGAACAAGACACAATTCTGTTGCCGACAGAATTTGCCAGCTATTACTCAGCCAGCGAATTTTGGGATTGTTACAAAAAATACCCTGAATTACAGAATGAACATATCTTTGCCATGTTTAAAGGTGTTTTCGGTATAACTGTCTTGTTTACGGAAGAAGCAGCATACACCTTTAAGAAAAAATTATTCGGAAAACCTGCACTGGTTAAAATCCCTTGGGACCAAGTTCCTTTACATGCTTCTCTTGATTTAGAATTTAAAGAGAGCAGAATCTTTTTGGACAAAAAGGTTATTTCTGATGTCAGTCCAGTTTTAAGTGAAATTGGTTTAAATGAAGACACATTATCAAGCCTAAATTCTCAAGAAAGAAAAGCACTTGAAAAGGAATGGCAAGAAAAAATGAATCAGTTCCTAGAGAGTATTCCACAACGAATTCGTGAATTCAAAGGGAAATGAGAGGAAACTGGTTGAGTTGTTCAAAAAGTCGCTCTGGCGACTTTTTATTTTGCTGCTGGAAAAAATTGGTATTTGCCCGCATTTCTGCTATAATAGTTACAAAATCTTTGGAGGTGGCTTATGCAAGCGCGTGTGGAAAAATTTGAGGCAAAATTAGCTCAATCAGATGTGGATGGGATTTTGGTAACAGGACAGAACAATATTTATTACCTGACAGGTTTTTGGGGAACAGAGGCGACTGTTTTTATCAGTGGCAAGCGTCGTTTGTTTGTAACGGATGCACGTTATACTTTGATTGCCAAGGCGACAGTGCAGGGCTTTGATATTATTGACAGCCGTTTTGCTCTTGAAGAAATTGCTAAGGTGATTAAGGAAGATGGACTTGAAACCATTGGTTTTGATAGCGAGGTAACTTATGGTTTCTATCAAAGTCTGACCAGCATTTTTGAGGGGTATCAGTTGGTCGCTATGTCCAACTTTATCGAAGACTTGCGTATGATTAAGGATGAGAAAGAAATTGCGACCATTCGTCGTGCATGTCAGATTTCGGATCAGGCTTTTATTGATGTTCTTGACTTTATCAAACCAGGTCAGACGACTGAGATGGACGTCAATCATTTCCTGGATCACCGCATGCGTCAACTCGGTGCAGAAGGGGCATCATTTGAGTTTATCGTAGCGTCTGGTTACCGCTCTGCCATGCCCCACGGAAGAGCTTCAGAAAAGCTAATCCAAACTGGTGAAAGCTTGACCTTGGACTTTGGTTGTTACTACCAGCATTATGTCAGCGATATGACGCGGACTATTCATATCGGCCATGTTACTGATCAAGAGCGGGAGATTTACGATGTGGTCTTGCGTGCCAATAAGGCCCTGATTGAGCAGGCCAAGGAGGGTGTGACCTACCGTGAATTTGATGCAATTCCGCGTGAAATCATAAATGCAGCAGGTTATGGTGCCAACTTCACCCACGGCATCGGTCATGGCATCGGCTTGGACATTCATGAGTATCCTTATTTTGGAAAATCTGACGAGCCCATCAAGGCGGGAATGGTCTTGACGGATGAGCCTGGTATCTATTTGGATGACAAATACGGAGTCCGTATCGAAGATGACCTATTGATTACGGAAAACGGTTGTGAAGTCTTGACTTTGGCTCCAAAAGAATTGATTGTTATTTGAGAAATTTGTCAGTTTGTGGTAAAATAAAACGAATAAATAAATTTTTGAAGAGGTATTCAATACAATGATTGAAGCAAGTAAACTTAGAGCAGGTATGACCTTCGAAGCGGAAGGAAAATTGATTAAGGTTTTGGAAGCTAGCCACCACAAGCCAGGTAAGGGGAACACCATCATGCGTATGAAATTGCGTGATGTGCGTACAGGTTCTACTTTCGATACAACGTACCGTCCAGATGAAAAATTTGAACAAGCCATCATCGAAACTGTTCCAGCACAATATCTTTACCAAATGGATGATACAGCTTTCTTCATGAATACTGAAACATACGACCAGTATGAAATTCCAGTAGCGACTATCAAAGAAGAATTGCTCTACATCTTGGAAAACTCAGATGTGAAAATCCAGTTCTACGGAACAGAAGTAATCGGTGTGACTGTACCAACAACTGTTGAATTGGTTGTTGCAGAAACCCAGCCATCTATCAAAGGTGCTACTGTGACTGGTTCTGGTAAACCAGCTACTATGGAAACTGGTTTGGTAGTTAACGTACCAGACTTTATCGAAGCAGGTCAAAAACTTGTGATTAACACAGCTGAGGGAACTTACGTATCACGCGCTTAATCGTTTCCTCCTAGAAAGGAGAGCTTATGACAACAGAATACCAAGGTGAAATTGTTATTGCACCACGCGTTCTTGAAGTGATTACAGGTATTGCAGCAGCCAAAGTAGAAGGAGTACATTCTCTCCACAACAAACGTGTTGCAGATACTTGGTCAAAAACATCCTTAAATAAAGGCGTCTATCTTCAAACGGATGAAGAAGGTAAGGTAACAGCAGACATCTATGTTTACCTAGAGTACGGTGTCAATGTTCCAGCTGTGTCTATGGATATTCAACGTGCAGTCAAAACCGCTATCTTTAACTATGCGGAAGTTGAAGTCAATGCTGTCAATATCCATGTCAATGGCATTGTTCCTGACAAAACACCTAAACCAGCCTTGAAAGATTTATTCGGAGAGGATTTCCTCGATGAAGAATAATAGACATGCCCTGCGTAAGTGTGCTTTGCAGGCAATCGTATCCCTAGAATTTGGTCAAGAACCTGTTCAGGCAGCTCAATTCTCTTATCTTTACGATCAAGAAGAGGAACAAGACGGCATTGAAATTCCACTTTTCCTCCTCAATCTTGTCAATGGTGTTGCAGATTACCGTGAGGAATTGGACAAGGACTTGTCTAGCCGATTAAAAGCTGGCTGGACCTTGGACCGCTTAACCTTGATTGATAAGAACATCATGCGTTTGGGTCTTTTTGAAATCTTGCATTTCGAAGAAACTCCAGACCGTGTAGCTGTCAATGAAGCTATCGAGCTAGCCAAAGAATTCTCAGACGAAGCTTCAGCCAAGTTCGTTAACGGTGTTTTGAGCCAATTTGTGAAAGAAGAAGCCTAATCAGGTTTCTTTTTGTTTTTGGGCAATCGTCATTTAGTTTTTCTTTTATTACTTCGTTAACTCGCCTTGCCTAACTCTAGTTATGCCTGCGGCTATTGAGGCGAAATTGCTTCGCCCAATCTCCAGCCTTCAAAGGTTCCCCGAACCTTTGAAGCGAGTACTAAAAGTAAACTAAAAGACTATAAAAAACCGTACCCGATTTCTATCAAGTACAGTTTTGAATGACAATTAAATGCTGGCCCCTGCTAACAGGGATACCGGTAGGATGTAGTTATGCTTACTCAATTCCTTACCCTCGATTGTATCAATCAATAAATCAACCATAAGTTTAGCAATGTCATCTAAGGGTTGTTTGATAGTCGTTAGTTGAGGATAGAAGTTTTCAATAAAATGGGTTCCATCATAGCCGATGAGCTTTATATCGCGAGGAATGGAGAGATTGAGTGAACGTGCTACATTCCAGACCAACATAGCTGTCGCATCACCGGATACAAAAATCCCATCCGGCTGGTGTTTTTCGATGATGGTACGGATTTCCATTTCTTTGCGAACAGGAGTAAAGTCACTAGATACGTGATAAACGATGGCATCTGGTAGGATAGAAAGAAAGCCTAATTGACGAAGTCCAGTCGGTGAATTGGAATCGTCATTACCAGAAATCATAATCGGACGTTGGCAGCCTGATTTTTTAAGAGTACGGGCTGCCAGAACACCTCCGGCATGGTTATCAGAAGATACAACTGGGATGGAAGGGGACAGGTTGCGGTCAAAGGCAATGATCGGTGCGGATACACGGTCGTAGTCCTTGATCCCCAAGTTATGACTGCCTGAAATGATCCCATCCACCTGGTTGGCAGCCAACATCTCCAAGTATTCTCTTTCCTTTTCGGATTCATGCTGGCTATTGCAAATAATCGTCTTGTAACCACGGTTGAAGAGTTGGCTTTCCAAATGGCTAATTAACTCGGCATAGAATATATTGTTGATATTAGGGAAAATCAAACCAACTAGCTTGGCAGACTTACCTTGCAAACTACGCGCTAAGTTATTAGGTTTGTAGCCTAGTTCTCGCATGGCTTCTTCAACTTTGCGGACCGTTTTTTCCGATAAGTAGCCCTTTTTATTGATAACACGAGAAACCGTTGTCGGGCTAACTCCAGCAAGCTGGGCGACATCAGTTAGTTTTGCGACCATAATCTAAATGGTAGTAGGTTCCAGTCGGATTGCCAGCAGTGATGGCGATACCATTTTGATCTGCATGAGGGAAGACACGACCAGAAAATACCTTTTCTCCTTTATTGATGAAAATTTCAAAGACTGATTTGTCAATGAAGATATTGGCAGTTAATGCACCTGCCTCAATAGCACATGAGCGGCTTGTACCGAAATCTAAAGCAAATGGCTGGCCACAATGTTCACGGTCCACTGTAATCTGTCCCTTCTCTGTATCGACAGTCAAGACAAGACCCTGATTGTCTTTATTTGCGAATAGAACGATTTCATGCTTAGTATCTGCTGAAAAATCAAGTTCCAATTCATAAACATTGTTGGTTTCGCTTTGGTTTGAAAATGGCTGAGCTTCTTGGCGAAGGCTGGTAATGGCTTCCACAGGGTACTGATAAAGTTTACCGTCCTTGATAGATAATTCTTTAACCAATGACAAACAGCCTTGGTAATCATAAGCATCTGTTGGGTATTCCACATCGGGAAGAGCCAACCAGCTGACTGACAAGGTGCGACCATCTGGAGCGTTGAAGGCTTGCGTTGCGTAGCACTCAAATCCGTAGTCTAAGTTGATCAATTCACTTGGTTCAACAATAGTTGCTGTTTCAGGATCAAAGCTCTGACCAATCTTGTACATATTTGGATAGATGTTGCCGTAGTCCAAGACTTCTTTGTCCAACCCTTGTGGGCAGTAGAGAAGGATTGGTTGCTCACCGACGAATGCAATATTTGGACATTCCATCATATAGGCAGTTAAGTCGTTTGCAAAATCCAAATCGCCGACCAAGGTCCAGTTGAGGTAGTCATTGTTTTCAGCCTTATAAAGTTTGACAATCCCTTTCTTGTCCAAGTTTTGTCCACCGACAATGGCATAATATTGGCCTTTGTAGTTGAAGATTTGCGGATCGCGGAAGTGATCAGTTGTGTCTTCGGGTTGGTCAATCAAGATTTTGTCAATCTTTTCAATTTTGCCATCTTTGTCCATCAAGGCACCAATTTGGTAAGGGTGGCGGATCCAGTTTTCATCGCGGACATTTCCTGTATAGAAGAGGAAGAGTTTGTCACCAAATTCCATAGCAGAACCAGAGTAGGCCCCGTGGCTATCAAGTGGTGTATCGGGATACATAACCGTACCAGTTTCTTCAAAGTGCACCAAGTCCGTTGATTCAGTATGTACCCATGATTTTAAGCCGTGTGCAGCACCAAATGGGAAATACTGGTAGAAGAGAGTCCATTTTCCGTTGAAATATGAAAAGCCATTTGGATCGTTTAACAGACCGTGTGGAGTTTCAATATGAAAGTTGGTTCTCCAAGGGGAACTTTCAGTGTTTTTCTTGATTTTTTCAATGTATTCAGGTGTCCAGTCAGCGTAAGCTCTGTAACGTTCTTCAGTAGTAAAAGCCATACTATCTCCAATTTTATCTAATATTTCAATTATTATAGTAAACGTTTTCTTATTAAAAATCAAGCTTTTACTATAATTTTAAGAATTTTTTTAAAAAATTCTGCAAAACGTTTGACATATTTTGTAAAAGTGATATAATTAAACCATCGAAAGCGTGAAAACACTTTCAAAAACAAATAATATTTATAAGGAGATTTTTGCAAGATGAACAATACAGAAATTGCAAAAAAAGTCATTGACGCCCTTGGCGGACGTGAGAACGTACGTAGTGTTGCCCACTGTGCGACTCGCCTTCGTGTCATGGTTGTTGATGAAGGAAAAATCGACAAGGATAGAGTCGAAGACATCGAAAAAGTACAAGGTGCTTTCTTCAACTCTGGTCAATACCAAATCATCTTTGGTACTGGTACAGTAAACAAAATCTACGATGAAGTCGTTGCCCTTGGTTTGCCAACAGCGACTACTGGTGAGCAAAAAGCGGAAGCTGCGAAACAAGGTAATGCATTCCAACGTGCAATCCGTACATTCGGTGACGTATTCGTTCCAATCATTCCTGCTATCGTAGCGACTGGTCTTTTCATGGGTCTTCGTGGTCTTCTTGGAGCTCTTGGTTATACTCTTCCAGAAGATTTGAACGTTTACTCACAAATCTTGACAGATACAGCATTCATCGTATTGCCAGCCTTGGTAGTATGGTCAACCTTCCGTGTATTCGGTGGAAACCAAACAATCGGTATCGTTCTTGGTATGATGCTCATTGCGGGTCAATTGCCAAACGCTTGGGTTGTAGCATCAGGTGGCGATGTGAAACCAACTATCTTCTTCGGTTTCATCCCAGTTGTAGGTTTGCAAGGTTCAGTATTGCCAGCCTTCATCGTCGGTTTGATTGGTGCTAAATTTGAAAAAGCTGTCCGCAAGGTTGTTCCAGAAGTTCTTGACCTCTTGGTAACACCATTCGTAACTCTCTTTGTTATGTCTATCCTTGGCTTATTTGTCATTGGTCCAGTCTTCCACGTGGTTGAAAACTACATCTTGGCTGGTACACAAGCTATCTTGAACTTGCCAATGGGTCTTGGTGGTCTCCTTATCGGTGGTGTTCACCAAGTTATCGTGGTATCAGGTGTTCACCATATCTTCAACTTCTTGGAAGCTCAATTGGTAGCAAACACTGGTGCTAACCCATTCAACGCTATCATCACTGCAGCTATGACAGCACAAGGTGCTGCTACAGTAGCGGTTGGTGTGAAAACTAAAAATCCTAAATTGAAAGCTCTTGCTTTCCCAGCAGCTCTTTCTGCCTTCCTCGGTATTACTGAGCCAGCTATCTTCGGTGTTAACTTGCGTTTCCGTAAGCCATTCCTTCTTTCATTGATTGCTGGTGCGATTGGTGGTGCAGTTGCGTCAATCCTTGGCCTTGCGGGCACAGGTATGGGTGTTACCATCATCCCAGGTTTGACACTTTATGCAGGTAATGGTCAGATTCTTCCATACATCTTCATGGTAGCTGTATCATTTGCCCTTGGTTTTGCTTTGACTTACTTCTTCGGTTATGAAGATGAGGAAAAAGACGTAAAAAAGCCTAGCGCTTCAGCACAAGAAACAGCAAAAATGCTTGAAGAAGCAGAGACAGGACTTGTAGCTGAAGAAACTCTTGTATCTCCACTTTCAGGTGATGTTGTTGCTCTTGAAAATGTAAATGACCCAGTCTTCTCATCAGGAGCTATGGGTAAAGGTTTGGCAGTTAAGCCAATTGAAGGTGTTGTTTACGCTCCAGCAGATGCAGAAGTAACCATTGCTTTTGAAACAGGCCATGCTTACGGCTTGAAAACAGCTTCAGGTGCTGAAATCTTGATCCATATCGGTATTGATACAGTATCAATGAACGGTAATGGATTTGAGAAATTGGTAGCAGCTGGCGACAAGGTAAAAGCTGGTACGCCACTTGCTAAATTCGATGCAGCTAAGATTGCTGAAGCAGGTCTTGATGATACAACCATGATCATCGTGACAAACACTGCAGACTTCACAGAAGTAACTCCACTTGCTGAGGGAACGATCACTCATGGTGTAGACTTCTTGAAAGTTGCTAAATAATTTAGAAATTTAAAGGAAAAAGGCGGTAAGCCTTTTTCTTCTGTTTCTTTCTGTGGTATAATAGAACAAATAAAAAATAGGAGACATTCAGATGACAAAACTTTACGGAAGCTTGGAAGCTGGCGGTACGAAATTTGTTTGTGCGGTTGGTGATGAGAACTTTCAAGTAATTGAAAAAACACAATTTCCAACGACAACACCTTATGAGACCATTGAACGTACAGTAGAATTCTTCAAACGTTATGAAGACCGTTTGGCTGGTATTGCCATTGGTTCATTCGGTCCAATTGATATTGACCAAAACTCACAGACTTATGGTTTTATTACATCAACTCCAAAACCACACTGGTCAAACATTGATTTGCTTGGTTTGATCGCCAAGGAATTTAATATCCCATTCTACTTTACAACTGATGTGAACTCATCAGCTTATGGAGAAACCTTGGTTCGTAAGGGTGTTAAGAGTCTGGTTTACTATACTATCGGTACTGGTATCGGTGCTGGCGCTATCCAAAATGGTGAATTTATCGGCGGTTTGGGGCATACAGAAGCAGGTCATACTTATGTAGCTTTGCATCCTTATGATGTCAAGCATGAGTTTAATGGAACTTGCCCATTCCATAATGGTTGTTTAGAAGGATTGGCAGCGGGTCCTTCTCTTGAAGGTCGTACAGGTATTCGTGGTGAGTTGATTGAACTCAACTCAGATGTCTGGGATGTTCAAGCCTATTACATTGCCCAAGCAGCTGTTCAGGCAACTCTGCTCTACCGTCCTCAAGTCATTGTATTTGGTGGTGGCGTTATGGCACAAGAACACATGCTCAACCGTGTGCGTGAAAAATTCGTTGGTTTGATGAACGATTACCTTCCAACACCTGATGTTAAAGAATACATTGTGACGCCTGCTGTTGCA
Organism: Streptococcus suis; assembly: GCF_002964575.1. GTDB lineage: Bacteria > Bacillota > Bacilli > Lactobacillales > Streptococcaceae > Streptococcus > Streptococcus suis_R. The sequence continues at coordinate 31,040 of NZ_POQQ01000046.1, forward strand.
GAAAATGGCTCAGCGACTCTTGGTAACTTTGCCTTGGCAAAACAAGTATCTGAAAAATAAAGGAAAATCCGAGTTATTCGGATTTTTTTGTGGCTAAAAAGCTGGTGCGAAAGGATGTAAGGGAAAGACTCTTGTAAAGACGAAGAGGTAAAGACGAAGAAGGGAATAGGATTCCTATCATCCAACATAGAATTAGGCAAATACTGCTCAAGTATGGTATAATAGGTTTTTGAAAGGACTAACTTATGATTAGAAAAGAGAAAAGATTTCCGCTAGTAGCTGATAATGAAGTGCTAGTAGGAGTAAATCCAATTATGAGTTTATATGATGAAAGCGACTTGATTAGTAATATCAAGGGGCCTTATCAAGAAAAAGAATTTGCTGGTGTATCATCTAGTCAGCCAGCGATAAGAGAGACTGGTCGCCTTGTGACAGACGATGACCTCTTGCCTCCACTCTTTGAGGCCAAATCCAGTCATTATTCGCGGAGAGAGCGTCTGCAACAATATACCCAAGCCAAACCAACTCAGGTTAAGACTCAGGGTCAAGTGGCCCGTGAGCAAGCCCGTGAGGATTTGAAGAAGAAACGGTCTGCAACCTACCTGAGAGATGAAAAACCAACGCCGGCCAAGGTCTTTGTCAAGCCACCTGTTAGCCCAACACCAGAGGTGAAGGCAGGAACCTTGTCCCACTTGGCAGATAAGCTTCGTCAGACAGACTATATCTTGGCAGATATTCCTGCGGTCTATTCCTTGAAAAAAGAGGATCGTGAGCAGGAGCAACCGGTGAGAAAAAATTCCTATGACTTTTTGAAGAAAAGCCAGGTTTATAACTATCCTGAGCGCCAGCAACAAAGAGATCGTCGCATTGCACAGGAATTAAATTTAACAACTATAGAAGAGGACTAACATGACAAAAACCTATCATTTTATCGGAATTAAAGGTTCAGGCATGAGTGCCTTGGCACTGATGTTGCACCAAATGGGCTACAAGGTTCAGGGAAGTGATGTAGAGAAATACTACTTCACTCAACGTGGCTTGGAACAAGCAGGTATCGACATTTTACCTTTCGATGAGAAAAATATCACGGCTGATGTTGAACTAATCGCTGGAAATGCCTTCCGTCCAGATAACAATGTGGAGATTGCATTTGCCGATGCACAGGGCTTTAGCTACAAACGCTACCATGAATTCTTGGGTGAATTTATGAAGGGCTTTACCAGCCTTGGTGTAGCAGGTGCCCACGGTAAGACATCAACGACAGGACTTTTGGCCCATGTGATGCGCAATATCACAGACACCTCTTTCCTGATTGGAGATGGAACAGGTCGTGGCTCAGCCAATGCCCAGTATTTTGTCTTTGAGTCAGATGAGTATGAGCGCCATTTTGCCCCTTACTATCCTGAGTACAGCATCATTACTAACATTGACTTTGATCATCCAGATTACTTCACCAGCCTAGAGGATGTCTTTAACGCCTTTAACGATTATGCCAAACAAGTCAAAAAAGGTCTGTTTGTCTATGGTGAAGACGAGCAGCTGCGTCGGATTACGGCTAATGCCCCAATCTACTACTACGGAACAGGTCCAGACAATGACTTTGTAGCCTATGATTTGAAACCATCGACGACTGGTTCACAGTTCAAGGTCCGTCACAAAGAACAAGAATTGGGAGAGTTCCAAATTCCAACCTTTGGCAAGCACAATGTCATGAATGCAACAGCCGTTATTGCTAACCTTCACATGGCTGGTTTTGATTTGAGCTTGGTTGCAGAGCACTTGAAGACCTTTGCAGGTGTCAAACGCCGCTTTACAGAGAAGGTTGTCAACGATACAGTCATCATTGATGACTTTGCCCACCATCCAACAGAAATCATTGCGACCATTGACGCGGCTCGTCAGAAGTATCCAAGCAAGGAGTTGGTAGCTATTTTCCAACCTCACACCTTTACGCGAACCATTGCCCTTTTGGATGAATTTGCGGAAGCCCTAAATGGAGCAGACGCTGTTTACTTGGCACAGATTTACGGTTCGGCGCGTGAAACAGATAATGGTCAGGTTAAGGTAGAAGATCTGGCAGCTAAAATCAATAAAAAAGGTGGTCTGGTTACTGTCGAAAATACCTCGCCGCTTTTGGATCATGACAATGCTGTCTATGTATTTATGGGGGCTGGAGATATTCAGTCTTATGAGTATTCATTTGAAAGATTGCTTTCCAGCTTGACAAATAATGTTCAATAAGAAGAAAGACGGAGGCCTATGGCCCCTGTTTTTCCGCTATTTAGGGGGATGTTTATGGAGATTCGTTTTGCTCGACTATCAGATCTAGACCAGGTTCTGGAACTTGAAACTGCTAATTTTTCCAAAGAAGAACGGATTTCGGAGCAGGTTCTGGCAACCTTTTTAAGAGAAGTACCGCAGACTTGCTTGGTCATGGAAGTAGAGGGCCAATTAGCAGGCTTTATCCTGGCCAGTCCATGGGCCTCTGCCACAGTTACAGATGAAATTTTCTATCTGGAGTCTGGTCAGTTGCCGACAGGTCAACACCTGGCTATAGCTAGCCTATCAGTAGCTCCCAACTATCAAGGCCAGGGGATAGGGACCCTCTTGCTTGCAGGTCTAAAAGAAGTAGCTGTCCAAGGAAACTATCAAGGGATTGCCCTGACCTGTAAGGAGAGCCTGATCAAGTATTACCAAATCAATCAATTTGAGGACCAGGGACCTTCACAATCTCAATTTGGAGGAAAAACCTGGTATGATATGTATTGGAAAGCTTGATATAAAGGGAATTTCTTGCATTTCCTAGGCCTTTGAGATATAATGTATAGTAACTGTGTGAAAGGAGCGATAGCGTGACAAAGGATACGAATGAAAATAACACGCAGTCTTCAAGTTTTCGCGATCAGATTTTGCGGGATTTGGAAGAATTGAAATTAAAACGTTTGGCAGACCAGGCCATCAAAGGTCAGACGGAACAACCAAACCAAGTGAAGGTTGACCAGCAAATAGAATTCCCTGCGGAACCAGTTAGCCAAAGAGAAACCATTCCAGTTGGAGAAATGACTTATCCGGAGACCTATTTGGCAGAGGAAGGTCAAGAAAATCTTGAAGAAGAGGTTGAGGAAATCATTCCATCAGAGCCTGTTGTTGAGACGGAAGACCTTGTTGTCGAGAAGGAAGAAGTACCAACTTCGGCTCCAGTGACCCAAGATACAGTCGAACGCAATCTGGAAGAGTTGAGAAGATTGGTTGCAGCGAATACCACTGGTTTTGAAAATGAACCATCACCAGTTGCGACTCCAGAAACAGAAGTTGAACCCAGCTTAGAAGAGACATTTGTTGATTTTCCAGTAGAAGATGTTTCAGCAGTGACTGGTGATACAGAAATCATCTCCCTAGAAGATACCCTTCTAGCTTCAAAAATCAATGAAACGCCTGCAGAAAAGTCAGAAGAGCCAGTAGTTGCAACAGCCCTGCCATCTAGGAAGAATCTATCGAATAAGAGCAGTCTTCAACGTCGCAAGAAACAAGACAAGGCAGCCAAGCGCATCGTATCGGTGATCATGTCTTTGATTCTCCTAGTGGTAGTTGTGACGGGAATTGCAGGGTATATGTGGATCAAATCCAGCTTAGAGCCTGTTAATGCAAAAGCTACAGAAGCTGTTCAGGTTGAAATTCCAGAAGGCTCCTCTACTTTAGAAATCGGTAAGATCTTGGTAGACAACCAGCTGGTGAAGAATGCAACGGTCTTTAATTACTATTCAAAAATCAAGAGCTATAATAACTTCCAAAGCGGTTATTACAATTTGAAGCAAAGCATGTCGGTTGACGATATTGCAAAAGCCTTACAAGAAAGTGGGACTCCGACTCCTCAGAAAGAGCCGGCAGGTAAAATCTTGATCGTCGAAGGGTATACACTGACTCAAATCTCACAGGCTATTACCAATAATACCAAGACAGAAGATAAGAACGATAAGACACCATTCACTTCAGAAGAATTTATGGCGACAGTGACCAACCCAGATTTCATCAATCGGATGGTAGCTGCCTATCCACAATTGTTTGCTAGCCTCCCAGCAGCAGATAGCGGTGTTATCTATCAATTAGAGGGTTACCTCTTCCCTGCTGTCTATGAATATACTGAAGAAACAACAATGGAAGAATTGGTTGAGCAAATGATTGCGGCAATGGATGCTCGTTTGCAACCATATTATGAAACCATTGCAGCTAAGAACTTGACGGTTAACGAAGTGCTGACTTTGGCCTCACTCGTTGAAAAAGAAGGTTCTACAGATGAGGATCGTCGCAATATTGCAAGTGTATTCTTCAACCGTCTCAATAATGAAATGCCTTTACAGTCTAATATTGCTATTCTTTATGCACAAGGCAAGCTTGGTCAAGAAACAACTTTGGCAGAGGATGCTGGAATTGATACCAACATTGATTCACCATATAACATCTATTGGAGGGCTGGCTTGATGCCTGGTCCAGTAGATAGCCCAAGTGTATCAGCGATTGAAGCGGTTATCAATGCCAACACAACGGATTATCTTTACTTTGTGGCAGATGTAACAACAGGTACGGTTTACTATGCGAGAACAATCGAAGAACACGACCAAAACGTTGCTAAGTATGTCAACGCTCACTTAGAGTAAATTAGAAATTTATAACAAAATTATGTGGATTTCCACATAATTTTGTTTTCACAGAAAATGATAGAAAGAAAAGGAAATATAATGGCAGAAAAAACCTATCCAATGACCTTGGAAGAAAAAGAAAAATTAGAAAAAGAATTGGAAGAGCTTAAGCTTGTCCGTCGTCCAGAAATCGTAGAGCGTATTAAAATTGCACGTTCTTATGGAGACCTCTCAGAAAACTCTGAGTACGAAGCGGCTAAAGATGAGCAAGCCTTTGTTGAAGGTCAAATTTCAACGATTGAAACCAAAATTCGCTATGCTGAGATTGTCAACAGCGATGCCGTTGCTGCAGATGAAGTAGCGATTGGTAAAACCGTTACAGTTCAAGAAGTCGGTGAGACGGAAGAGGAAGTTTACCACATTGTTGGTGCTGCGGGTGCAGATGCCTTTGCAAGTAAGATTTCTAACGAAAGCCCAATCGGTCATGCCTTGATTGGTAAGAAGACAGGAGATGTGGCTATGATTGAAACACCTGCTGGCAGCTACGAAGTTAAAATCTTGAAAGTTGAAAAAACAAAATAAGGTGTGGAGAGAGTCGAATGATTCTCTCTTTTTTGCATTAGAAAACAACCATCCGACCAGATGGTTGTTCAGAACGCAGACAAACTCCTAAAAATACAAAAAATTGAAGAAGTTTGTGAATGATAGCAAGTCATTAAACTCTTAGAAACGTTGATATTTCGGTGGTTCTGAGAGTTTTTATTTTCAACATAAAGAAAAAAGATTGAAGAAAATTGTCCAAAATGGACTTTTTCCTCAATCTGAACAACTATCTGACCAGATGGTTGTTATTGTTTATCTAGACCGTTGTTTGCCAGCATTACGATTGGTTTTCTTAGAAGCTTTTTCTTCAATGATGGCAGATGCTTTTGGAGTAACATCTTTTACTGTAGATTTGTAAGGTTTTGGCGGGTTGTTCTTAAATTCTTCCTCTACCTTAGCGCGAACTTTTGGCTTGAGGATGAAGTTGGTCAAGGCTTGTTGGACAAGTCCAATCATACCACCGACTACCCAGTAAAGAGTGACACCTGCTGGGGAAGTCCAGGAGAAGATGACAATCATGATTGGGTTCATATAGGCGACAGTTTGCATTTGCTTTTTCTGCTCTTCATCCATCCCCACCTGCATCAGCATGGATTGGGCATAGTAGAGGATACCAGCTACAGCAGTTAGAATCATACTTGGTTGACCAAGAGGAATTCCCAGGAATGTCGCTTCGGAAATACCTGGTGTGTAGCGGGCTGCGTAGAAGAGGGCAGTGAAGAATGGCATTTGGATGAGCAGTGGAAGACAGCCCATACCGCCAAACATGCTGACACCGTATTGTTTTTGCGCCGCAAAGAATTCTTGCTGGGCAGCCAATTGTTCCTCTTGCGAACTTGCATTTTTCATGCGTTCTTGGATAGGTCCCAAGATTGGCTTGAGGTAGTTCATTTTTTCTGACTGATAGGTTGACTTCCATGATTGGTAGATACCCAATGGCATGATGAGGAAGCGGACAATCAGGGTCACTACAATGATAGCCACACCAAATCCTAAACCTTGGTTTTCAGCGAAGAAGGTGATTAGGTTCCCCATTGGTTCAACCAGATAGTTGTAAACCCATCCTTCACCGGTTGGAACACCCTTGCCATCTGTTTTGACACATCCAGCTAAAAATACAAGGCTGGCAAGAGCCATACTGCCTAAGAGGAGACGTTTATTCTTTTTCAAATCGATACATTCCTTTTAATACATGATAGATTCTATTTTACTGTTTTTATGCACAATTTTCAAGTTTTACCTATGGCTGACCTGAAAATCATGGTAGTCTTCGAAATTCGCTAGGGTCACATCCAAATAGCTCACTTTTGCCATACGTGAGGGCCCTTTTCGGACTTCATGGATAAAATGGCTGAGCTTCTCAGCGTTCTCGGATTGAGCCAGGATGGTGACTGTTCCATCTTCATTGTTCCAAACCCTGCCGAAGATGTCTCCGATTTCCACTGCTAAAAATTGAACAGCCCAGCGAAAACCAACTCCCTGCACCCGACCAGATGCAATCATTTTAACCTTTCTCATAAGTTTCTCCTTTTGACAAGACCTTTACTTTATTATATCATTGTTGGGTAAGAAAGAAAATGAGGAAATTATGGAAGTTATCCGTTCAAAATCCAATAATTTAATCAAGCAGATTAAGAAATTACAGCAGAAAAAATACCGTCGTTCATCCTACTTAATAGAGGGCTGGCATTTATTAGAAGAGGCTTTGGCTGCTGGTGCAAGGATTGAACACATTTTGGTAGTAGAAGAGCATGTGGACAGGGTTGCCCAGTTGGAAAAGGTGACTGTGGTTAGTCCAGAAATCATGCAGGACTTGGCTGATTCCAAGTCACCTCAAGGAGTAGTAGCCCAACTGGCTCTGCCTAGTCAGGAACTCCCTGACCAGCTAGCAGGTAAATATCTGGTCTTGGAAGATGTGCAGGATCCAGGAAATGTGGGGACCATCATTCGAACGGCTGATGCGGCAGGTTTTGAGGGTGTATTTCTGACCGATAAGTCAGCTGATATTTACAATATGAAGGTTCTTCGTTCTATGCAGGGGAGTCACTTTCATTTGCCAATTTATCGCCTGCCAATCGGAGATATTTTCTCTACCTTAAAACACCATCAGGTGGAGATTTTGGCAACGACCCTATCTAGTCAGTCTGTAGATTATAGGCAGGTAGCACCAGGGGCTAGCTTTGCACTTGTGATGGGAAATGAAGGTCAGGGGATTTCGGATTTTGTGGCTGAGGAAGCCAATCAGCTGGTTCACATCACCATGCCTGGTCAGGCAGAGAGTTTGAATGTTGCCATTGCAGCAGGAATTTTAGTCTTTAGCTTTATTTAAGCCAAGAAGCATAAACTGTGTTATAATAACAAAACGAGGTTTACATCTATGGGTGCTTATAAAAAAGATAAAGAATATATGGCTTATGTCGGTCACTTGATTGACACTAAAAAGGTGCAGAAGTTGGCGGACATTCCCCACCACTATCATTCGACACGCTTGGAACATTCGATCAATGTTTCCTACACCAGCTATAAAATCGCTAAAAAATTTGGCTGGGATGCCAAGTCGACTGCTCGAGGTGGTCTTCTACACGACCTTTTCTTCTATGACTGGCGTGAAACCAAATTTAACAAAAGTCATGCCTGGGTCCATCCGCGGATTGCCAAGCGCAATGCAGAAAAATTGACCAAACTCAATAAGGTAGAAGAAGATATTATTGTCAAGCATATGTTTGGTGCAACCATTGCTCCGCCACGTTATAAGGAATCATGGATTGTGACCTGCGTAGACAAGTATTGGGCAGTACGTGAGTTTACCCTGCCCTTGCAATATAAATGGAAAAATCGAAAGATCCTACGTTTTCAGTAGGATGTAAAAGGAGAAGCATATGAATAACGATTCATTTATTATCAATCAGGTGGATAATACCGCCCTCAACCGTTTCTTTGGTAAGATTTATGGTGTTGTTGCTATGGGGATTGGCTTGTCAGCCCTTGTTTCCTTCTTGGCCGTTACCGTCTTCCAGCAGCTGCTTTATGCCTTGCTTAGTGCCGGTTCCATTGTGATGATGTTGGTCATGTTGGGACAGATTGCCTTGGTGGTTTCAGCTTCTACTATGGCAGCTAAAAATAGCCCTATGGCCTTGCCAATCTTCTTGGCTTACTCGGTTACCAACGGCTTGACCATCAGCATGGTCTTGATGTTCTACACAACTGAGACGGTTGCCTTGGCCTTCCTATCAGCTGCTCTGATGTTTGCCATTATGGCAGTCATCGGTATGACAACCAAGAAAAATCTTTCTGGTATGGCCCAAGCGCTGCGCGCAGCCCTCTGGGGAATTATGATTGCTAGTGTCATCAATATCTTCCTTCGCAGCTCAGGGATTAGCTTTGCTATGTCTATCGTATCTGTCCTTGTTTTCTCAGGTTTGATTGCCTATGACAACCAACGTATCCGCGACGTTTTCGAACAGACAGGCGGCAATGTGCAAAATGGTTGGGTAGTGTCAATGGCCCTTCAACTCTACCTTGACTTTGTCAACCTCTTCCTTAACTTGCTTCGCATTTTTGGAATGATGAACAGAGATTAGTAGAATAGCGATGATAAAAAAACTCAGAAGTTTTTGGACTTCTGAATTTTTTTGCTTACTTTGTGTCATTAGCATGGCTGGCGATGATCTCCATTTGACCAGTGAGGGTCCAGTCAGTTACATCCGCAGGTAGGATAAAGTGGCTTCCTTTTTGAAGTGGGTAGCTTGTTTCGCCGACTTGGATGGCACCTTGACCGTCAATAACACTGACGAGCAGGTAAGGAACGGTTTGCTCCATCTGGATTTCTCCCTTGGTCTGCCACTTATAGACTGTGAAGAAGGGATTTGATACCAGGAGGGTGGTGTCCAGCTTGCCTACTTTGAGTTGAGCAGGTGTTGAATTAGCTACAGGACCGATGGTCAAGACATCAATCGATTTTTCAATATGAAGTTCACGGAGATTACCTTCATCATCACGGCGGTCAAAGTCATAAACACGGTAGGTCGTGTCGCTAGACTGCTGGGTTTCTAAAATCATGATTCCCTTACCGATGGCGTGCATGGTGCCGCTAGGGACGAAGAAGAAGTCGCCTTTTTTAACGGGTACATGGGTCAAGAGCTTGTCCCAATCTCCAGCTTGGATTTGCTGGCGGAGTTCTTCTTTGGATTGGGCATTGTGACCGTAGATAATCTCAGCCCCTTCTTCGGCTTCCAAGATATACCAACATTCTGTCTTGCCAAGTTCGCCTTCGTGAGCCAAGCCATAGTTGTCATCAGGATGGACTTGGACACTGAGCCAGTCTTCTGCATCCAGGATTTTTGTTAGGAGAGGAAAGACTTCATCTTTTGGATTGCCAAATAAATGCTTTTCATTTGTGTAGAGATCATCTAGTCCTCTGCCCTTGTAGCGACCGTTTGAAACGGTGGTAACCCCATTTGGATGGGCAGAAATAGCCCAGCACTCGCCAGTTTTATCGCTTGGGATGTCATAGTTGTAATTGGTTTTCAGGCGATTGCCACCCCAAATTTTTTCATGCATGACAGGTGTGAGGAATAATGGTTCCATGATCTTCTCCTTATTGTTGACTTTCTATGACTAGTATAACAGATTATGGAAGAATTTTGTAGTGGGACAGAAAGGTAGGTCTTACTTGATTATAAGCTTGTCTGCTTGGCAGGCTCTATTATGAGGAAAAGGGCTAGTTGTTTTACCCTCCCACCCCTTGCTTGTGGTATAATATACTAAAACCGAAAGAGAGGGAAGACATGACCGTTTTTGTAAAAGACTTACTTGATAATCTGCGGATTGAATGTGCCTATAGCACAGAGGAACTGCTCCAAAAAGAGATTACGACTTCCGATATTACCCGGCCTGGTTTGGAAATGACAGGCTACTTTGATTATTATTCTCCCGAGCGTATTCAGCTCATGGGGATGAAGGAATGGTCTTATTTGATGGCCATGACAGCCCATAACCGCTACCAAGTGCTATCGCAGATGTTCCAGCCAGAAACGCCGGTTATTATTGTGGCGCGTGGTTTGGAAATTCCAGAGGAGATGTACCGAGCGGCGAAAGAAAAGAAGATTGCCATCTGTCGCAGTAAGACAGCGACCAGCCGTCTGTCAGGAGAATTGTCCTCCTATCTGGACAGCCGATTGGCCCAACGGACCAGCGTTCACGGTGTCTTGATGGACATCTACGGCATGGGTGTTCTTATCCAAGGGGATTCTGGTATCGGTAAGAGCGAAACGGGTCTGGAGTTGGTCAAGCGTGGTCACCGTCTGGTTGCGGATGACCGTGTGGATGTCTATGCCAAGGATGATGTGACCCTCTGGGGTGAGCCAGCAGAAATTCTGCGCCACCTATTAGAAATCCGTGGTGTAGGGATTATCGACATCATGAGTTTGTATGGTGCTAGCGCGGTTAAGGATTCTTCAGAGGTCCAGTTGGCTGTTTACCTAGAAAACTATGAAACAGGTAAGGTCTTTGACCGTCTGGGGAATTCTGGTGATACCATTGAAATTGCAGGTATTTCGATTCCACAAATCCGCATCCCTGTTAAGACTGGTCGTAACATTTCGGTAGTAATTGAAGCAGCCGCTATGAACTACCGTGCCAAACAGATGGGTTATGATGCAACCAAGATTTTCGAGGAACGTCTAGGCAAGCTTATCCAGCAGAATAAGGAAGAGGTCTAGTATGGATCCGATAGCGATTAGATTAGGTCCTTTAGAAATTCGCTGGTATGCCATCTGTATCTTGCTAGGCTTGGTAGTGGGTGTTTACTTGGCGACCAAGGAAGCGCCGCGCAAGAAGATTTTGCAGGATGATATTTTGGATTTTATCTTGCTAGCCTTTCCGCTTTCCATTATCGGAGCCAGAATATATTATGTCGCTTTTTCATGGAGCGAGTACAAGGATAATCTCTTATCTGTCTTTGCTATCTGGAATGGTGGAATTGCTATCTATGGTGGTTTGATAACAGGGGCAATCGTACTCTATTTCTTTACTCGGCACCGTTTCATCCATACGCTGGACTTTCTGGATGTGGTGGCACCTTCTGTCATGATTGCGCAAGCCATTGGGCGTTGGGGAAATTTCTTTAACCAGGAGGCCTATGGTAAGGCTGTGGACAGCTTGAACTACCTACCAGCCTTTATTCGAGACCAGATGTATATTGATGGCGCCTACCGTCAACCCACCTTCTTGTTTGAAAGTCTGTGGAATTTGCTTGGTTTTGGCTTGATTTGTGTCTTACGCAGAAGGCCAAACCTGCTTAAACAAGGTGAAATCACAGCCTTTTACCTGATTTGGTATGGTTTTGGTCGCCTCTTGATAGAAGGCCTGCGGACAGATAGCCTCATGTTCTTGGGAATCCGTATTTCCCAATGGCTATCTGGCATTCTTATCTTAGTTGGTATCAGCATGGTTGTGGTGCGGAGAAGACAATCGTCTATTCCATTTTATCAATCCTAAAGGAGAATATATGATTATTGAAATTTCAGTCTTGATTATTGCCTTGTCCATCGCGGCTGTGGCAGTTTACATTGTTTTGCTCTTGAAAAAATTGGGAACGGTGACGGATGAAGCCCAGCAAACTCTCAAGGTCTTGACCAGTGACATCAATGTGACCCTCTATCAGACCAACGAACTCTTGGCAAAAACAAATGTCTTGGTGGAAGATGTCAATGGGAAGGTTTCAACCTTGGATCCCTTGTTTGTTGCAGTGGCGGATCTATCCACATCTGTGTCTGACTTGAATGCTTCGGCGCGTGATTTGACGGTCAAAGCCAAGTCGGCAGGTGCCAATACGGTAAAAGCTGGCGGAGCCCTCTCTGCCTTGTCAACTATCTCATCTCTCTTAGGTAAGAAAGGAGAAAAAAATGGTAAAAAAATCTAGTGTCTTAACCAGTCTCTTATTGGGTGTGGCTGGTGGTGCTGCCGCAGCAGCCTTCCTAGCAAGCAAGACCGGGCAGGCGGTTAAGGAAAAAGTCCTTAACTTTGCCAATGACTACAAGGAAAACCATGAGGAAATCAATGCGGATTTGGTCAGCAAGGCTCAGGACTTGGGCAAGCAAGCCTCAGAGCGTTTTACAGAAGTCAAAACTCAGTTGGAAACTGGGGAATTGACAGTGGAAGATTTGGTCAAGTCAGGTAAGGAAAAATCTGTTGAAACCTTCGAGCAAATCAAGGAAAAAATCGCAGAACAAAACCTGTCAACGGCTGATATCTTGGAAGCTATCAAGGCTAAGACAGTCAAGGCACCGACTGTAGAGCTTTCTGAAGACGAGGTTGAGGATGCTGTGGTGGTGTCTGAGGATATTGAAATTGATATCGAAGATGTTCAAACTGAAGTGGTATCAGAAACTGTTTCAGAAGTAACAAGCGAAACTGCTTCAGAAACAGGTAAAGCATAAAAAATGGCTCGTTATCAACTGTAATGGGTTGATGTTAGCTACACCTAGAGAGGATTTATTGATCCTCTCTTTTTTAATGTTGAAGGTGCTTTGTATATTTATACAATTTTTGAAAGAATATGGTACAATAAGGGCAGAATAAATAAAAGTAGGAAGTCTTATGAAATTACCACGTTTTGGCGTTGAGGAATGGCTAAATGTCCATGAAAACAACGCCATCTATGACATTGCAGGAGTATCCATTTCTGCCTTAACCTTAGAAGAATTGTTTGCCTTGTCGGGCACCAATCCTGAGGATTTTTATGAGAAATTGCAGGGCACCAAGCTCAACTATGGATGGATAGAGGGTTCGCCAGCATTTAAAGAGGCTGTCAGCCAGCTCTACGAACAGGTCAGTCCTGAACAAATTCTCCAGACCAATGGGGCAACAGGGGCCAACTTGTTAGTTCTTTATAGTTTGATTGAGCCAGGGGACCATGTCATTTCTCTTTATCCGACCTACCAACAACTCTACGATATTCCAAAGTCCTTGGGAGCGGAAGTGGATTTGTGGCAGATTGAGGAGGAAAATGGCTGGTTGCCAGACTTGGAAAAACTGCGTCAGCTCATTCGTCCTAACACTAAGATGATTTGCATCAACAATGCCAATAATCCAACTGGTGCTGTCATGGATAGGACCTATTTGGAAGAATTGGCGGAAATTGCTGGTGAAGTTGGGGCTTACATTCTATCGGATGAAGTCTATCGTTCCTTTTCTGAGCTGGATGTGCCATCCATTATAGAAGTCTATGACAAGGGGATTGCTGTCAATAGCTTATCCAAGACCTACTCCTTGCCTGGTATTCGTGTGGGTTGGGTGGCTGCCAATCATCAAGTGACAGATATATTGAGAGATTATCGGGATTACACCATGATTTGTGCAGGTGTCTTTGATGATATGGTGGCTCAATTGGCCTTGGCCCATTATCAAGAAATTCTAGAACGAAATCGACGCATTTTAGAAGGAAATCTAGCAATTCTGGACCAATGGATTGAGAATGAACCCCTCGTTTCCTATATTCGTCCAGCGGTTGTTTCTACCAGCTTTGTCAAGATTGCAGTGGATATGCCCATGGAAGATTTTTGCTTGCAACTTCTGCAGGAATACGGTGTTCTTCTGGTTCCAGGCAATCGGTTTGATCGTGATGGCTATGTCCGTCTAGGTTTTGCCTGTGAACAAGAAACTCTAATCAAAGGATTAGAAAAACTATCCCAATTTTTAAGAAGATTTGATAAAGAAAACTAGCTCAGGTGGTTGAGCTAGTTTTCTTTATTTTCAGTTGTGTTTCTTTGGAATAATTTCCGCCAATCTGGTAGAGAGATTTCAGGGCTTGGAATGGAGGTGCTAATATTGTCCCTCCAAATTTGGTAGCGGGTGTCAAAGAGTAGCCGAATGAGTTTGTCCATCATTTCCGCCTCTTGAGGAGATAATTCTTTTCTCAATCGGTCCATTTCCTGCAATTTCTGTAGAGGATTGACAGTTATGTCACTGAACCGTTCAATCCCAGCTTGGATGAAAATCCCGAAAAAGAGGTCAAAGAAATCTTTCAATTCTTCATCAGTTAGGCTAGCAGTCCAAGCTTTTAAAGTCTGGTCGGTTTGAAGGCTGTCGCTAGTTAGGGCAGGGGCTGACTTGAAATCAGTTCCTTCAATTTCCCAAGAAAATGTGATGTGTTGGAGAAGACCGATGGTGTTGCTCTGAACAATTTGGGCATTTTCAGGTGTTTCCAACATCATTCCCACGATGGAATTTTGTGGAATGAGGGGGTAAATCCGATTTTGAATAGCTTGGTAGCCAGGAGCTACCAAATGCTTTTTATGGAGCCCTGGTGCGTCAAAGGGATAGACAGCCACAATTCGCTCTTGTAAATCTGAGGACTGCTTACTTGCGGAATAAAGGGCTAAATTACCACCTTTGGAATGCCCTGCGATATAGAAGTTCTCCTTTTGATTAGACATTATTTTTTCCAAATAATCACTTGCAGAACGCTGGGCAGGAATTTCATCCATATAGGTCATGTGGAAGTCTTCCTTCCAACCGATGATAGTGTCATCTGTTCCCCTAAAACAAGTCAGGACAGTCTGTCTGTCCAAGCGGTAGCTAATGGCGGCGAATTGTTGCTCTTGGTCCAACTGATAATCGTCAACGAAGCCAAATGCCTTGATAGACTTGAAGCGTATGGATTTGGCTAGAAGGGCAAATAAGGCTAGGCGATTTTTGGTCACCATAGAAAAGGGAGGGAAGTCATTCCGATAAGTTGCTTCAAAATGCTCAGCCAAATGATCCAGTCGGATGCCATTTTCGGTAAAGGAGGTGGGGACGAGCTTGTCGAAAGGCAGGTAGGAAAGCTCAGTCAGGGCCAAAATGTCCAGTTTGTTTAGGGGCTGGTCGTAAAAACTGTCGTATTGACTGTCTTCTATGTAATTTAATAAATTCGGCATGGCAATCCTTTCCTTTTTCTTCTAGTATAGCGAAATATGTGTGGAATGACAAATCTTGGTTGGAGATTTAGAAAAATCCCCCTTTTTTCCTGAATTTTAGGCTATAATATATAGTATATATGAAAAAGGGAGAGAGAGCGATGCAGAAAATACTTCTTGTTGAGGATGATAAAACCATTAGCCAACTAGTTGCCAAAAACCTGATCAATTGGGGCTATCAGGTTCAAGAGGTCAAGGATTTTCAGACGGTTTTGGACCAGATAAGAGATTTTCAGCCCCATTTGATTTTACTGGATATTGGACTACCTTTTTTCAATGGCTATTACTGGTGTCAGGAAATTCGCAAGACATCCCGTGTGCCCATTATGTTTCTGTCTTCCCATGACCAGCCCATGGATATTGTCATGGCGATCAATATGGGAGCAGATGACTATGTGACCAACCCTTTTGAAATGACGGTTCTCCTAGCCAAAATACAGGGGCTTTTGCGGAGAACTTACGATTTCGTAGGTGAACAAAGTTTACTCTGGTTTGAAGAGGCTTCCTTAGATTTGAAGACTATGCAGGTGTCTTATGGACAGGCTGTAGAGGAGTTGACACGAAATGAATTTCAGATATTACGTGTGCTTTTTGAGCATGGCAAGGAAGTGGTTAGTCGTGAGGAGCTGATGAGAGAACTCTGGAACAGCGATATTTTTGTGGATGACAATACCCTGTCGGTTAACATCGCTCGCCTGCGTAAAAAATTGGCAGAACTGGGCCTGCCAGATTTGATTGCCACCAAGAAAGGAGTGGGCTACGGCCTGGTGTGGACACATGAATAAGGATGATTTTAGCCCGCTAGTATCAGAATTTTTACCCACTTGGCTCCGTCATCGTTGGATCTTTCTGGCCAGCTACTGCCTTTTTGTTTCGACCATTTTGGCTATCAGTAGCGTCTTTGACATTGAGAGGGACCTGGCTCGCTATGCTCTCATCCTCCTGAGCATTTGTTGGCTCCTCGCCCTCCTCTGGGATTTTGTCAGGGAATTTTCCCGCTTTGGAAAAATCTGGCGTGGTCAGAGAGTAGCCACTGGGACAGCCAGTGAACGTTGTTTGCAGGAGAGAGTGGAGCGACTAGAAGTTCAAAACAAGCTTCTGATGGAAAAACAACGTCAGGAACAGACAGAATTAGATGACTACTACACCCTCTGGGCCCACCAGATGAAAACGCCTATTGCAGCCAGTCAGCTCTTGGCCAATGAGGTAGACAGTAGTTCAGTCCGTCATCAGCTTGAATCAGAACTTTTTAAAATCGAACAATATACAGGTTTGGTCTTGAACTATCTCCGTCTACAGTCTTTCCATGATGATTTGGTTATTGAATCTGTCAATTTGGCAGAACTGGTCAGATGCCTGGTCAAGAAATATTCCCTCTTTTTTATTCAGGCCAATACCAGCTTGGACTTGGGACCGCTGGATAGGACAGTAAAGACCGACAAACGCTGGCTGGGTCTCTTGATTGAGCAGATTTTATCCAACGCCCTCAAATATTGTCAGGGGGGAAGTATTTCGATTGCCCTGGATGGAGATGAGTTGGTTATTCGTGATACAGGCATTGGGATTGCAGAGAGTGACTTGGAGCGGGTTTTTGAGCGTGGTTTTTCAGGTTTCAATGGCCGCAGAACTCAGCAGTCTTCGGGTCTGGGACTTTATCTCTCCCGGAAAATCGCTGCGGAGCTGGGCTATTCCCTCAAACTAAGCTCCAAAGTGGGTCAGGGAACAGAAGTGCGAATAGGCATCAAAGAAGTGGAGATGATTTTTGACTAATCTTACAAAATTGTCACGCAAATGAAAGCTAGGGCTATGGCAGACTGTCGGAGGATGGGCTAGAATGGGGGTAGAAAAAGAAAAGGAGGCAGTAAGATGACACTTTTAGATGTACAACACGTTCAAAAAATTTACCAAACCCGCTTTCAAGCCAGTCAGGTTGAAGCCTTGAAAGACATTCATTTTACAGTTGAAAAGGGTGAATATGTCGCCATCATGGGGGAATCAGGTTCTGGAAAATCCACCTTGCTTAATATTTTGGCAACCCTTGATAAGCCAACGCAGGGCAAGGTTCTGCTCAATGGTGTCAACACAGAAACGATTAAGAGCAGGGAGGCTGCAGCCTTTCGTCGGGAGAAATTGGGATTTGTCTTCCAAGATTTCAACCTCTTGGACACCCTCTCTGTCAAGGACAATGTTCTCTTGCCTTTGGTTTTGTCTCGCTATCCGATTGATGAGATGAACAAGCGACTGGTTCATACACTAAATAGTCTAGGAATTGCGACCTTACAAGACAAAATGCCCTACGAGATTTCAGGCGGTCAGCAGCAACGGGTTGCGGTGGCGCGTGCCATCATCACCCAGCCCGAAATCTTTTTGGCGGATGAGCCGACTGGAGCCCTCGACTCCAAATCAACGGCTACCCTTCTCGATATTTTTGAAAAAATCAATCAAGAAGGGCAAACCATTTTGATGGTAACCCACTCAACAGCGGCAGCTAGCCGCGCCAAACGGGTCCTCTTTATCAAGGATGGTATCCTCTACAATCAAATCTACCGGGGTGAGAGAACCAGTCAGGAAATGTATCAGCTGATTTCAGATACCTTGACACTTATGGCGAATCGAGGTGAGTAATATGTTTGGACTAACCTTTCGATTGGCTCTGACCAATCTCAAAAAGAACCGCAGGCTCTATTTTCCCTATGCCCTGATGACCAGCTTGTCCACAGCCATTGCCTATATTTTCACCGCGCTTGCCTTTCATCCTGATTTAGGTCAGGTCAAGGGAGCCAATGGGGTAACCATGGTTTTGGGATTCGGTATGATTGTAGTCATGTTGGCAGTTGCCATCATGGTCTTCTATGCCAATAGCTTTGTCATGAAGCAGCGGTCAAAAGAGTTTGGTGTCTATAGTATCCTAGGCTTGGAGAAAAAACATCTTCTTTTGATGACCTTCCTAGAAAATCTAGTATTCGCAGCCAGCACCATTCTGACAGGCTTGTTGCTAGGATTGACCTTGGATAAACTATTCTATGCTCTCTTGCTGAAGGCTATGCAGATGCCTGTAGTTCTGGCTTCAACCTTCCAGTTGAAAAGTCTAGTCACTGTACTTATCTATCTCTTTGGGATTTTCGCCTTGGTCAGTCTATTTAATATTGGGAAACTGGGCTTGACCGACTCGCTCAAACTGGTTCAAGGTAAGAAGCGAGGGGATACGAAAACAGGCTTCCTCTGGCTACAAACCCTCTTAGCTATTATTTTACTGGGGTCAGGCTATGCCATTGCCCAGCTAGTGACCAATCCTTTTCAGGCGGTTCCGAGTTTCTTTGGAGCGACTCTTCTGGTTATCCTTGGGACTTATTTGCTTTTCCAAGCAGGTGTTATTAGTCTCTTAAACTGGCTAAAGCACCGTCAGACCTATTACTACAAGCCTGAGAATTTTATTTCTGTATCCAACTTGATTTTTCGTATGCGGAAAAATGCTCTGGGCCTCGCGACCATTACCATCCTCTCCAGTATGTTCTTAGTAACTATGGTTGGAGGACTTAATATATACATCGGTGGCAAAGATTATATTGCCAATCAAAATCCAAATGACTATTCGATCGATGTTGGAATGCAACCAACCACTTCAAAAGAACAAACGGAGAAGTGGGAGGTGTGGGCGGAAGCTATCTTGGAAGAGACAGATATTCCAGTTGAAAGTAAGGTAGTCTATCCTTATCAGCAAGCCTATTTTTCTGAGGTGACAAATCAGCAAATAAAATTTTTGACGGATGAAGAGGCCGCTGGTATGGATTTCTCTGATCGAGTGGGGATCGGTTTTGTCCTTGATCAAGCCAGCTATGAAAAGATGACAGGAGAAGCACTCCAGTTGGCATCTGACCAAGTGGCAATTTTTAGTAAGGGAGTCCAGTATCAAGCTGGTCAAACCCTCACCTTTGATGAAAAGGAGATGGAAGTTGCCCAAGTCTTGCCCAAGAATGTGACTTTAGGACATCTACCAGACCATGGTTCCTTCCTTCTCAGCCAGTATCTGGTCATTGTTGTTCAAGACTTGGCTGTTTTTGAAAATCAAGCTGAGAATCGCTATTATATGGGCTTTGAAAGCAGTTTATCAGAAGAAGAGCAGGTAGATAGCCATGAATCAGGACGTTTTGAAAGTGAGCTTTGGGAGTCCAATATATTACAGAATGTAACGAACGCCATCATTCTGGCCTATCGTGCCTATGCGATGCGTGGTTTCTTCAGTTTTGCAGGTTCACTTTTCTTCATCGGCCTCTTACTTTCGCTCATCTTTTTGATGGCGGTGGTGCTGGTGATTTACTTCAAACAGATTTCAGAAGGCTATGAAGACAGAGATCGCTTCGTCATTATGACCAAGGTTGGTCTGGATGAGGATCAGACGAGACAGTCCATTCGCAAGCAATTACTGACCGTCTTTTTCCTACCTATCCTACTTGCCTTTGTTCATCTTGCCTTTGCCTACAAGATGCTATCATCCATTCTTTTGTCTATCGGCGTTGTTAATGCAGGGCTTATGTTGCAGGTGACAGCAGGCATCTGTGGTGGCTATCTCCTCCTCTACCTAGTGGTCTATGCCATCACAACACGATCTTACAAACAGATTATTTCCTAAACTTGGGGTGACCCAAGTTTTTTATTTTCTTTACAAATTTTAACTATTTTGTTTTACAAACTAGCCATCTTGTGTTACACTATAGATACAAAGCTAATAGGTAAAACAAACTAGTGATAGAAGACCAAGAAAATCACTTTTATTTTTATCAGACTAGTTGGTATTACAAACTAGGTGGGGAGGCAGTATGAAACTGGATAAGAAAAGTCGGGAAAATTGGAAACTGGCAGGCATCACGCTTGTGACGGCCATTATAACAGGCTGGGCCTTGGATTCTATTTTGATCTTAGGCATCATGTTAGCATCAGGCTTGCTGTTTGGATTTTTTGTAGAGGAAGAGGAGGACTTATGAAAGAAACCCAGATGCTCAAGGGGGTCCTGGATGGCTGTGTATTGCAAATAATCAGCCAGAAGGAGATTTATGGTTATGAGCTGGTTCAGGAATTGAGAAAACAGGGCTTTGAAAACATGGTCGGAGGGACAGTCTATCCTCTCCTTCAGAAGTTAGAGAAAAATAGCCTGATTTTTAGTCAGAACAAGCCCTCTCCAGACGGACCAGATAGAAAGTATTTTTATCTGACAGACCAGGGAAAGGCTTATCTAGAAGATTTTTGGTCTCAGTGGGCTGAGCTGGTTCAAAAGGTTCAGCGATTGAAAGGAGAGTAGGATGAGCAAACAAATGGAATACCGCAAGCAGATTGAAGTGATTGAAAGCCAGTTGACCAAGGAAAACAAGGAATACATGGGCCGTATCAATGGCTACATGATGATTGCCTCTGTCTTTCACAGGCAGGAAGAAGCAGTGACTGCCCAGCTCTTATCCATTTACCAAGATGTTCTTGAAGCCCAAAAAGACGGGCTTTCGGCGGAGGATTTTCTGGGCAAAGACAGCAAGCAGATGGCGGACGACCTACTCAGCTATCTCCCTCCGATTGGTTTCGTGGAAGTTGCAAACCTGAGTGGCCTCATGCTGGTCATCTATCTAGGTAGCCAATGGCTGATGGATTTTGCAGGGACAGGAACCATCTCCCTCAACTGGCTGGACCTGATCTGCGACGCGGTACTTAGCCACCTCCTCCCCGCTGGGATTTTCCTCATCATTCGCGGTTTGATTTACCAGACCAGCAAAATCAAGGTTTGGGCAAGTTTTCTCTGCATCCCCCTTCTTTTTCTCGTGATTTGTGGACTTCGTCTCTGGGCAATGCCCAAGGAACCTGACCTAGTCTTGACTGGCTGGGGGCTTCTAGTACCACTCACCTTGCTCGGTCTCGCTCTGCTATTTTTCCAAAAGGAAAAATTAGTCCGCTATGTCTTTTTACCGACCTATCTCTTTATGATTGTTGGCGGTGTGGTAAATATGGTCATGACCGTTCCAGTTTGGCTCAATCTGATGTTGGTCATTCTTCCAGCTATGGCCTTTTGGATTGGAACTGCGGTTTTGTAGGTGAGAAAGGAGAAGTAAGATGAACAAGCAACAGGAATATTTGAATGCTATTAGTAGTTTACAGGGGAAGTTGACCAAGGAAAACAAGGCCTATATGCGTAAGCTCCATGCTTACTTGATGTTGGCATCAGCCTTTCATGAGCAGGAGGAAAAGGCGACCGAACTCTTGCTTTCAATCTACCAAGATGTCTTGGATGCCCAGGCAGACGGTCAGTCAGCAGAGGATTTTTTGGGTAAAGATAGCAAGCAGATGGCGGATGAACTCTTGTCTGACTTACCGTCCATTCGCTGGTACTATGGTTTGCGGTTAACAGGATTGATTTCCCTTGTCTATATCAGTTGGTTTTTCTTAGGTTTGTTTGGAGTGACTGGTGAAATGGTCCTAGAATGGCGGGGCTTGCTGTGCGATTTGGTTCTGGCGCTCATTTTACCCAGCTCTGCTTTTTTCATCCTAAAGAACCTAGTCTATGAACGGTCAAAAATCAAGTCCTATCTGCTGATGGGGACCTGGGGGCTTAGCTTTGTGGGGTTGATTGTCTTGCGTTTTTGGATTAGTCGGCAGTTTTATGAGGGGATTCCCCTGCCCTTGTGGGCCAGTCTTTTGGTGATTCTAGGGATCGTAGCTGGTCTCTTCTACTATCGCAGTAAGTCAGAAATTGTAGATACCTTGATTCCAGCCTATTTCCTAACGGTTCTCAGCGGCTTTAGTCAGCTGCTGGCCAGCCAGTTTGGCTATGGACCGCAGGACTGGACTGGTTGGTTGCCTCTGCTCTTTATACTTCTTGCCTTTTTCTCAACACTTGCAGGCACATTTTTCCTATTGAAAAAGGAGAATGTGGGGTAGAAATACGATCAGGCAACTCTTTAGAGTGGTCTGATTTTTTGGTATAATGGTTGAAAGAGAGAAAAGCAACAAAGGAGTAAACCATGACATTTGAAGAGATTTTACCAGGCTTGAAGGCCAAGAAAAAGTACGTTCGCACAGGTTGGGGCGGAGCGGAGAACTACGTCCAGCTCTTCGACACCATTGAGGTCCACGGGCAAAAGCTGGAGGCGACGCCTTATTTCCTCATCAACGTGACAGGCGAGGGCGAAGGCTTCTCTATGTGGAGCCCGACCCCTTGCGACGTCCTTGCGACCGACTGGGTAGAAGTCTATGACTAAGACAGCCCTCATCACCGGAGTTTCCAGCGGCATTGGACTAGCTCAGGCAGGGATTTTTTTGGAAAATGGCTGGCGTGTCTACGGCATTGACCAGTCCAACAAGCCTGATTTGGCAGGCGATTTCCACTTTCTACAACTAGACCTAACTGGTGATTTATCCCCAGTCTTTTCCTGGTGCCAGACAGTTGATGTCCTCTGTAACACCGCAGGCATTCTAGACGATTACCGGCCCCACCTCGATATTGCGGAGGATGAATTAGCTCGCATCTTCGCGGTTAATTTTTTCGCGGTGACCAGACTGACCCGCCCCTATCTGCAACAAATGGTGGACAGACAGGCGGGCATCATTATCAATATGTGCTCCATTGCCTCCAGTCTAGCAGGTGGAGGGGGCTCAGCCTACACCGCCTCCAAGCACGCTTTGGCCGGTTTTACCAAGCAGTTGGCACTGGACTATGCCAAGGACAAGGTCCAGGTCTTTGGCATCGCTCCTGGTGCTGTCCAGACAGGCATGACCCAGAAGGACTTTGAGCCTGGCGGTCTGGCGGACTGGGTGGCAGACCAGACCCCTATCGGACGCTGGACTCAGCCTATCGAAATCGCAGAGCTGACCTTCATGCTGGCTACTGGCAAACTGGCCTCCATGCAAGGCCAGATTATCACCATTGACGGTGGCTGGAGTTTGAAGTAGCGAGGAAATTTTATGATGTTAGAAACCAATCGTCTTTTGCTCCGTCCTTGGAGCGAGTCAGACGCAGTTGACTTATTTTCTCAGGCTATTCATCCAGATGTAGGACCCGCAGCAGGTTGGCCAGTTCATCAAAGTCTGGAAGAAAGTCGAGAAATTATCAAGACAGTCCTCAGTCAACCAGAAACCTATGCCCTTGTCCTCAAAGAAACAGGCCAGGTCATTGGCAGTATTGGCCTCATGATTGGCAAGCAGAGCGGGCTTGATTTGCCAGATTCAGAAGCAGAACTGGGCTACTGGCTTGGACAGGGATTTTGGGGTCAAGGCCTCATTCCAGAAGCTAGTCAAGTTTTACTGGATTACGGATTTGCCCAGTTGAGTTTAGATAAGATTTGGTGTTGTGCATTTGTAGAAAATAGCAAGTCCCTACGTGTACAAGAAAAGCTGGGCTTTGTTTACCAATACCTCTTGGAAGATGTGCATTTCCCACTCATTGATGAAGTCCGTACTGAAAGAGTGAGTTTATTGACGAGAGAGGAATGGTATTCTAGAAAGGAAAAAACATGACCCCAACACAACTCTGGCAAGAATTTCTTGCCATCAATTCCCAAGCAGGTCCTGAGCCGGAGGCCTGGGCCTTTGGGGCGGAAGCTGATCGACTGGCTGAATTGGTGGCTAGAGGCATCAAAACCTCGACCAGCTCTGCCCATGCCCTCTACGCAGTAGAGGGAGAAGAAATCCCGACGGCTGGTGGCTACGACATCATTCTCGATGGGCAAGGTCAGGCTGTGTGTATTATCCAGACCACCAAGGTCTATGTGACGCCCTTTTCCCAAGTGACGGAAGAACATGCCTATAAGGAGGGCGAGTTCCGTCAGGAAGGTGACTTGTCTGACATAAAAGCGAAAAGTCTGATCCACTGGCGGCGGGTTCACGAAGAACTTTTCACAATCTGGCTGGCGGAAGCAGGTCTGCCCTTCTCAGAAGATATGCTGGTTGTCTGTGAAGAATTTGAATTGGTATACCCTAAAATGTAAGTTTTCTCTTGTGAGCACTTTGATTTTATAGTATAATAATATAAAAAACAAACCAAGGAGCTTCCTATGGATAAAAAACGTGTCATCAATTTATTGGACCAGCTTTCTCCCATTTTGGCCGGGAAAGAGGAAACATTCGGCAAAGAACTGACGGAGAAATTGCAGTCAGCTCTTGAGCTTGTCAAGGAAGATGTGGCAAGTAAGGAAGGATTGGCACTTGAGACCAGTTTGTCAGGCTTTGTGCAGTCCATTTCTAATGCTAGCTTGCCTGGCACCAATCTCCGTTTTACAGACCAAGAACGTCCTGTCTGGGAGGAATTTAAAGCCCTGACGGAGCAAGCAAGAGAAGATGGTCAACGAGGCCTTCATTTAACAATCTAAGGAGCTCAGGCTCCTTTTTTATATCTAAATAGTCTTCTACGCCTGAAGCGAATTATGTACGAGCCATTTCCGACTTCCAAAGGTTTCCCGAATCTTTGGAGCTAGTCTGATTTTGATTTTCATTGAGTATTAGTTAAAAGCTTGGCAGTCTGCTCTGTCATTTTCCAAAAAACACAAAATTTGCTATAATAGGGTCATATACAAATGAAAAGAGAGATATTTATGAGCAATAACTATGCAATTATCCTAGCGGCAGGTAAGGGAACTCGCATGAAGTCTGACTTGCCAAAGGTCTTACATAAGGTGGCCGGAATTACCATGTTGGAGCATGTCAAGCGTGCCGTGGATGCCATGGAGCCTGCCAAAACTGTAACCATTGTTGGTCACAAGGCAGAATTGGTGCAGGCTGTTTTAGAAGGTCAATCAGCATTTGCCCTCCAATCAGAACAGTTGGGAACAGGTCATGCGGTCATGATGGCTGAGCCAGCTCTTGCAGGTTTGGAAGGTCAAACCCTTGTTATTGCAGGAGATACACCGCTGATTACAGGAGAAAGTTTGAAGAGCCTCATCAACTTCCATGTCAGCCACAAGAATGTTGCGACTATCTTGACAGCTCAAGCTGACAATCCCTTCGGCTACGGTCGGATTATCCGTAATGCTGATGATGAAGTCTTGAAGATTGTTGAGCAAAAAGACGCCAACGATTTCGAAAAACAGGTCAAGGAAATCAACACTGGTACCTATCTCTTCGACAACAAGCGCTTGTTTGAAGCTCTTAAGGAGATCAATACGGACAATGCCCAAGGTGAGTACTATTTGACAGATGTTATTTCGATTTTCCGTCAGGCTGGCGAAAAAGTTGGGGCCTATGTCCTCAAAGACTTTGATGAAAGCTTGGGTGTTAACGACCGTGTAGCTCTTGCGACTGCTGAAGCGGTCATGCGCAAGCGGATCAATGAGAAACACATGATTAACGGCGTAACCTTTGTCAATCCAGAAGCAACCTATATCGACATCGATGTGGAAATCGGAGCAGAAGCGGTCATTGAAGCCAACGTTGTCTTGAAAGGTCAGACAGTCATCGGTGAACGCACCGTATTGACAAACGGCACCCGCGTGCGTGATTCAAAAATCGCTGCAGATGTGGTCATTAGCAACTCAGACATTGAAGAATCAGTTATCGAAGAGGGTGTGACAGTAGGTCCTTATGCCCATATTCGTCCAGACAGCCTTCTGAAAAAGGATGTTCACGTTGGAAACTTTGTGGAAGTTAAGGCTTCTACGCTAGGTGAGGGAACCAAGTCAGGTCACTTGACTTATTTGGGTAACGCAACTATCGGCAGCAATGTCAATGTCGGTGCAGGAACGATTACTGTCAACTACGATGGTAAAAACAAATTCAAGACCACGATTGGCGACAATGCCTTTATCGGTTCAAACTCAACCATCATCGCTCCAGTAACAATCGGTGATAATGCCCTGCTTGCTGCTGGCTCTGCCATTACCAAAGACATTCCAAAAGATGCCATCGGGATTGGTCGTGGTCGTCAGGAAAACAAGGAAGGCTATGCGACCCGCTTTCCCTTCCACCCAAGCCAAAAATAGGTGACACTATGAATTTTGAAGAAAAAACAATTGAGCGAAAAGAGATTTTCAAGGGACATATCTTTGATGTCGTTGTTGACGATGTCTTACTGCCAGATGGGAAGACAGGCAAACGTGAACTCATCTTTCACAAGGGGGCTGTATGTGTCTTAGCAGTTACTCCAGATGATAAGATGATTTTGGTCAAACAATACCGAAAGGCTATCGAGCAGGCTATCTATGAAATTCCAGCAGGAAAGTTGGAACTAGGCGAAGAAGATACGCTGGAAGATGCAGCCCTGCGTGAATTGGAAGAGGAAACAGGCTATACCAGTGACAAGCTGACCTTGTTGGCGGATTTTTACTCAGCTATCGGTTTTTGTAATGAGCGTATTCGCCTCTATTTAGCTGATAATTTGGTTAAAGTTGAAAATCCTCGCCCCATGGATGAGGACGAGGTCATTGAACTGTCTTATGTGACCCTAGAAGAAGCCTTGGACTTGGTAGCAAGTGGAGATATTTGTGATGCCAAGACCATTATGGCGGTTCAATATTTACAACTCATGAGAAAGTAGGAAATTGGCAATGGGCAAGCCCTTGTTAACGGATGAAATACTAGAACGAGTGAAAAAAATGCAGGAAGCTGATACAGATGAACGCTTTGGACATTTTAGTCCCAAGCAAACTGTATCCATGGATGAAAAGATTTTTGAGCCCATTTTAGATGAAGACTACCAAGGCTACGAGGAAGGACAGACCATCCGTATCCCAGTCAAACCATCGGTGGTCAAAAGTCGTAGAATTGAAACCATCAAGCGCGAGGAATTTCGTGGCAAGGTCAATAAAATTCTCTTTTGGGTCATCCTTTTACTGATTATCTTTATCATTGCAGTCTTATTTATTTAGGAGAAAAGATGAAATTTGGAATTATCGCAGCTATGCCCCAGGAGCTGAAGATTTTGGTAGAGCAGCTCCAAGACAAGGTAGAAGTAACTGTCTTGGGTCGGACCTATTACCAAGGACGAATGGGTCAGCATGAAGTGGTCCTTGTCCAGTCGGGCATTGGCAAGGTCATGTCAGCTATGTCGGTGGCCATCTTGGCGGACCGCTTTGCAGTGGATGCCATTGTCAACACGGGCTCAGCAGGAGCAGTGGCTGACGGAATCGCCATCGGAGACGTAGTTGTAGCTACTCACTTGGCCTACCACGATGTTGATGTGACGGCTTTTGGCTACGCCTATGGGCAAATGGCAGGGCAGGAATTGTACTATCCAGCAGACCAAGCCCTCTTAGAGAAGTTGACTAGCCTACTAGCAGAGCAGGAAATGACCAGCCATCAGGGACTGATTGTGACAGGTGACAGTTTTATCGCCGGTCAGGATAAGATCGCCAGCATAAAGGAACATTTCCCAGAAGTTCTGGCTGTGGAGATGGAAGGAGCGGCCATTGCCCAAGCGGCCGTTAATACAGGTAAACCTTTCTTGGTTATCCGTGCCATGAGCGATACAGCACAAGGGGATGCCAATATTACCTTTGATGAATTTATTATCCAAGCAGGAGAGCGGTCTGCCCAAACCTTGATTGCCTTTTTAGAACATGCATAAAGCAAGCCCATTGGGCTTGCTTTTTCTGAAAACATCGAAAATATCTTTGAAAACGATGAAAGAACCGAACTTTTATCTATAAAACCGATAATTGCTTGACGACCTGCTTTTTTTTTTTAGTATACTGATGGAAGTGTCTTTTGACACAAAAGTATTATATATAACGGAGGTTTTTCATATGAAAATCAAAAGAAATTCTGGCAAGAAACAACTTCATAAGTGGGCCAAACTTGGTGTTGCTTTTGCTTCTATCGCTGTTTTAGGTGGTGTGGTTGCTCCTGTGGGTAGCCAGTTGTCAAATACTCCGAATGTTGCTTATGCTCAGGAGAAGACCACTAAAGTTATTGTTAACATCAGTAAGTTTTCAAGTAACTTCGAGACAAATATACAATCAACGAATGTTGAATATATACCTACAGGAGTTTCAAAAACATATATAGCTCCTGTTTTTGAGGGGTATGAGCTGGAAGCTGCTAGGATAAGCTATTTGGATACAATGACAATCACTCACAGTAGAGATGGGGTTCTTACACTACCAGATGGATTTAGCGATAGTATTATTGGTGTAACTTTCAACTATTTTGAAGTTGAAAAACCAGCTGAAACCCAGCCAACCACGTCAAGTAGCTCGACTAGTCAATCTAGCGCTGGCAAACCAAGCGAAACAAGCACTTCCAGCACCCAACCAAGTGCTACTAAGCCAACCGCTTCAAGTAGCTCAACTAGTCAATCTAGCGCTAGCAAACCAAGCGAAACAAGTACTTCCAGCACCCAATCAAGTGCTACTAAGCCTACCACTTCAAGTAGCTCGACTAGTCAATCTAGCGCTAGCAAGCCAAGCGAAACAAGTACTTCCAGCATCCAGCCAAGTGCTAGCAACCCAACAGAAACCAAGGTTACTGAGGACCAAGTATCCACTTCACCAGTCTATCGCCTTTATCATGAAGACTTGAAGGTCCATCTCTATACCAGAGATGCCCATGAATATAAGGTCTTGGCAGGTCGTGGTTGGAGACAGGAAGGTCAGGCATTCTTGTCCGCATCAAAAGGTAGCCCAGTTTATCGTCTCTATCATGAGGGCTTGAAAGTCCATCTCTATACCAGAGATGCTCACGAGTACAAGGTTTTAGCAGGTCGTGGTTGGAGACAAGAAGGCACTGCCTTTTACTCAGTGACAGATGGCACACCTGTTTACCGCCTTTACAATGAAGGATTGAAAAAACATCTTTACACTACAGATGCAAATGAATACAAAGTGCTAGCTACACGTGGCTGGACACAGGAAGGAATCGCCTTCTACTCGGCTAAGTAAACAGAGCAAGCTTAAAGCAAGTCCATTGGACTTGCTTTATTTCTTATTCACGAACGACAAGGACAACATTTCTAGTGATTACTTCTTGCTCAGCTTTACAACCGCCTCTGTTCGTGCAGTATGTGGAAACATATCAACGGATTGAATGTATTCAACCTGATAAGCTTTGGTTAGCTGGACCAAATCTCTGGCTAGGGTTGAAACGTTGCAGGATACATAGACCATTTTCTCTGGTTTGTATGCCAAGATGGTTTTGAGGAGTTTTTCATCTAGTCCCGTCCGAGGTGGGTCGACTACTAGGGCATCTGCACGGTAGCCTTCTTTGTACCACTTAGGAATGATATCCTCTGCCTTACCAGCTTCGTAGTAGGTATTGGTCAGTCCCATTCGTTTGGCGTTGACCTTGGCATCCTCGATAGCTTCTGGGATGATGTCCATACCCCGAACAGACTTGACCTTTCGTGCAAAGGCAAAGCCAATGGTTCCCACGCCACAGTAGGCATCAATCAAGTCTTCATCGCCAGAAATATCCAGTGCCTTGACTGCTTCTCCATAGAGAACTTCCGTTTGTTGGGGATTTAATTGGTAAAATGCCCGAGGTGACAGGGAGAACTCGTAGTCCAAAACAGCTTCTTCAATGGCTTGTTTGCCCCAGAGAATTTCTGTTTTTTCCCCATAGATGTCGCTAGTCTTCTGTCTGTTCCAGTTTAGGGCAACAGTGACAATAGCAGGAAATTGCTTGGTTACTTCTTCAATGAGTTTAGTCAGATTGACCTGGCAGGAGGTGACAAAAATAACCTGCACCTGACCAGATTGACGGGCCCTGCGGACCATAACCGTACGAATTCCCTGCTCCTTACGCTCGTTGTAAATAGGGATACGGTGCTTGGTTAGTAGGTCAGCAATCCTATTGATAACCTTTTGTGTTTCCTTGTCTTGGACATAGCAGTCTGTAATACCAATCAGGCGATGGGAATTTTCAGCATAGAGCCCAGCCTTGACTTGACCCTTGAATGAACGGGTTTGAAACTGTAATTTAGCCCGATAATGACTGGGCTGATCCATTCCAATGGTTGGGTGGATGAGGTAATTCTCATAGCCTGCTGGCTTAAATTTCTTCAAGGCTTGTTGGAGCAGGTCTTGCTTGAAGTCCAGTTGCTTGTCATAACGGAGGTGCATGATTTGACAGCCGCCACAGGCTTGATAGATGTCACAGCTTGGTTTGACCCGGAATTTGGATTCCTTGTTAATTTTCAGTAGCCTTGCTTCCACAAAATTACGTTTAACAGAGGTTACTTGACAGTAGATTTCTTCTCCCTTGAGGGCACCAGGAACAAAGACCAGCGTTTTTTGATAAAAGCCAATACCTTCGCCATTGATACCCATTCGCTTGATTTTCAAGGGAATTCGTTGGTTTACTTGTAGATTCATATTATTATTTTACCGAAAATTCCTGTATAATGAAAGAATGAGAATTACAAAAATCGAAAAGAAAAAACGGCTCTATCTCTTAGAAGTTGAAGGACAGGAAAACACCTATATTACAGAAGATACCATTGTTCGCTTCATGCTCAGTAAGGACAAGGACATCACAGAAGAGGAATTTCAAGCCATTCGGGATTTTGCCCAATTTTCCTATGGGAAAAATTTAGCCTTGTATTTTATTTCTTTTAAGCAGAGGACGAAAAAGGAAGTACTTGATTATCTGGCAAAGTATGAGATAGTGGGAACAACTGCCCTAAAAATTGTCGCAAACTTGGAAGAGGACAAGTGGATTGACGATAAAGCCTATGTGGAGGCATACATCCGTCAGAATGGGTTGAGTGGTGACAAGGGACCAGCTATGCTTCGTCAAAAGTTAATGGCCAAGGGAATTTCAAAAACCTTGATTGATGGAGGCTTGGCAGAGGTCGATTTTTCAGACCTGGCTGGTAGGGTGGCTGAGAAGTTGCTTCGGAAATACCAGAACAAGTTGCCTCTACGTGCCTTACAGGATAAGCTGGTTCAGGGCTTGATGGCTAAGGGATTTTCCTATGAGCTAGCCAAACAGAGTATGAATCAATTAGCATTGACATCAGATGAAGAAAATGAAGCAGAGTTGATTGCCAAGGAGTTAGACAAGCAGTACCGGAAATACAGCCGAAAATATGAGGGATATGAGCTGAAACAACGTTTGATGCAGGCTTTGGCTCGCAAGGGCTTTGATTTTGACGCAATAAAATCTGCTCTTCGTGAATATCTATGAGAAAAATCTTCGCCTAGGTTGAAAAAATATGGTATAATAGTCAAGATAAATTGTAATAGTAGAAAGTTGGTAACAAAGTGAAATTACCAAAGGAAGGCGACTTTATTACTATTCAAAGTTATAAACATGACGGTGAAATTCATCGCACTTGGCGTGACACCATGGTATTAAAAACAACGGAAAATGCTATTATTGGAGTCAATAATCATACCTTAGTGACTGAAAATGACGGCAGACGTTGGGTAACGAGAGAGCCAGCAATCGTTTATTTTCATAAGAAATACTGGTTCAATATCATTGCAATGATTCGTGAGAACGGAGTTTCCTATTATTGTAATCTTGCCAGTCCTTATGTTCTAGACAATGAAGCACTCAAGTACATCGACTATGACCTAGATGTTAAGGTTTTTGCGGATGGTGAGAAAAGGCTCTTGGATGTGGACGAATATGAGCGTCATCGCAAGGCTATGAAGTATTCCAATGATATTGATTTTATTTTGAAAGAAAATGTCAAGATTCTGGTGGATTGGATCAACAATCAACGTGGTCCCTTCTCCCC
This sequence comes from Streptococcus suis, assembly GCF_002964575.1. Classification (GTDB taxonomy): domain Bacteria; phylum Bacillota; class Bacilli; order Lactobacillales; family Streptococcaceae; genus Streptococcus; species Streptococcus suis_R. The sequence continues at coordinate 62,887 of NZ_POQQ01000046.1, forward strand.
AGCCTATGTCAATATCTGGTACAAACGCTATTTAGAACTGAGAAGTAGATAAAGTTAGAGAGAGAAAATCCTGTTTTGCAGGTTTTTTTCTTACCATAAAGGAGGAAAGATGGCTTTTGATCAAACAAATGGACGATACGCAAGTTTTGGTATTGTCACCTCATTGCCCGGAGAAGTTATTGACAGTTTTTGGTATTTTATTGATAACTACTTAAAGGGAGTTATTCCCTTAAAAAGTGTCCTGCGTTTTTCCATCAAAAATCGAAAAGGGAAGGTGACACTTGTTTTTTCTCAGGAGGGCTATAAAAATGCTATTGCTCTGGATTTGAACAGTCGCTTCGATCCTTTTTATCCGTCAACGATTTTAGTGATGGATAAGCAGGGCAAGGAAACCATTACTCTGCCAGATGAGGTGACCTTGTTATAGGTCGGATGGCTGTAGGGAGCTGGAGACTGTTTGACCCATGAAAGCAAAAGGATAGAAAATTCTTATCTACCACGTTATATGTATTGTTAATATATGATATTTGTTGTAAAATAAATATAGAGATTTCGTTGGTTAGAAAGGAGGACATGATGGTCAATCAAGTTGATGAGAAACCCCTTTATTTGCAACTGGTCGATGAGCTTGAGGTGGCTATTCGTGAGAGGATGGCTCCAAACGATAAATTATTCTCAGAACGTGAATTGACACAGGTCTATGGGGTTAGTCGCATTACTGTTCGTCTGGCCTTGCAGGAATTGGAGAAGCGTGGTCTTGTTTATAAGAAACATGGCAAGGGGACCTATGTTTCAGAAATTTCGGATACAGCTGTGGATTTATCGCAAGCCTATAGTTTTACCGAGCAGATGAAGAAAATTGGGAAGCGCCCACGGACAGCTATTTTATCTTTTGGATGCGTTCAAGCTACGGATTATATTGCCCAACATTTGCAGGTTAATCTTGGTGAGAAAGTCTTTGAAATAGAACGTCTTCGCCTAGCTGATGAGGTTCCGATGATGTTGGAAAGAACCTATGTACCTGCTTCCCTCTTTCCTGCCTTGACAGCCAGCAGGATGAGTGAAAAACCACTCTATGAAATCTTTCTTGAAGATTATGGTCAGATGATTCGATTGGCAGAAGAAGAGTTTTACGCCAGTATTTCTTTAGACAATGAAGCGAAGATTTTAGGTATTCCAAGTAACAGTCCAGTTCTTCATTTGGTGAGAAAAACCTATAATGATAAAAATAGGATAATAGAGTTTACCTTTAGTATTGCTAGGGCAGACCAGTTTCGCTATAAGATTAGCCATCAGAAACAGAAAAACGCAGATAGTTAAGTCTGCGTTTTTGCTTTTAACGGTGGTTGGCCGTGATTTCGAATTTATAGTATTTCCAGTGTTTATAGGTTTCAGTATATTCCATAATTTCGCCACTTGCACTGTGAGTGGTTGTTTTGTTTTGAAGAACGGCTGGCTCAGTGGTTTTCAACTGCAAGTGTTTTGCAACTTCTTTTGGACATGGGCTAACAATTTCATTTGTTTCCACAAATGGTTCTTCAGACATGTGGATGTTGTAATCCAACTTGAAGCGTTGGTAGATAGATTGGTAGTGCTCTAGTGGAGCATCTGGATTTTGGATATATCGTTGTGGAATATAGGAGTTATGGAAAATGTATGGCGTATTTTCTGCTGAACGGACACGAACAATTTTATAATAGAAATCATTTTTGTCTAAATTAAGTTTTTCAAGGATTTCAGGGTCATTGCCTTTTTCACAAGAGAGCACGATAACGGAATCCTTATCCATAGAGAAGACTTCAATATCAGAAAATTCTACCAAACGACCCTTTCGTGAACGAGAAACAAAGGTTCCTTTGCCTTGTTGACGGACCAGATAGCCATCCTTAACCAATTCATTGACAGCACGGATAACCGTAATAGAGCTAACGTTAAATAGTTTTGTCAATTCAGATTCAGTGTAAAATTTATCGCCATTTTCAAATTTACCAGAGATAATCTGTTGACGTAAGTCATTTTGTATCAGTTGGTACTTAGGTACTTTCATATTTATTACTTCCTTTCTAGCGATTATTATACTAAATGGATTTTGAAAAATCAAAATATATAACTGAAAAATCAAAAAAATTTAGGAGAAAACCCCTTTCAAATCAAGCATTTTTCAAAAAGAATAAAATATTTCAAAAAAATTTCAAAAAGTAGTGGACATAACCAGTAAAAAGTGTTATTATATTAACAGAAAGGTATATGATTATAAAGGTGACAAGATGACAGAGTTCTATATAAAAGATCAAATTTACTTAGATCATCAACCCTTTAAAATTTTATCGGGTGCTATCCATTATTTCCGAGTACACCCTGATGACTGGTATCATTCCTTGTATAATTTGAAAGCCTTGGGTTTTAACACGGTTGAAACCTATGTTCCTTGGAATATGCACGAACCTAAGAAAGGTGAGTTCTCTTATGAAGGAATACTAGATCTTGAGCGCTTTTTACAGCTAGCACAGGATTTGGGGCTTTATGCTATTGTTCGCCCTTCCCCATATATTTGTGCCGAGTGGGAATGGGGAGGTCTCCCCGCTTGGCTGATGCAGGAAGAGCTGCGGGTTCGTTCGCATGACGAGCGCTACCTAAAGCACTTAGATGAATATTACGCTTCTCTTCTTCCTAAATTGGCCAAGTTCCAACTCGCACAAGGTGGTAATATCCTTATGTTCCAAGTAGAGAACGAATATGGTTCCTATGGTGAGGATAAGGAATATCTAAGAGCAGTAGCAAGTCTAATGAGGAAATATGGGTTGACAGCTCCCCTCTTCACCTCAGACGGTGCTTGGCGGGCGACGCTTCGAGCAGGAACGCTAATTGAAGATGACGTCTTTGTGACGGGTAACTTTGGTTCGAGAGCCAGAGAAAACTTTGCCAACATGAAGGCTTTCTTTAATGAATATGGGAAAGAATGGCCCTTCATGTGTATGGAGTTCTGGGATGGCTGGTTCAATCGCTGGGGCGATGAGGTCATTCGCCGTGACCCAGATGAGATGGTCGATGCTGTTATGGAATGTATTGAATTGGGTTCTATCAATCTCTACATGTTCCATGGTGGAACCAACTTTGGGTTCATGAATGGTTGCTCTGCCCGTGGTCAGATTGATTTGCCACAGGTAACTTCTTACGATTACGATGCGATTTTAGATGAGGCTGGCAATCCAACCAAGAAATTCTATGCCTTGCAAAAACGTATGAAGGAAACCTATCCAGATTTGGACTATGCTGAGCCACTGGTAAAAGAAGCCAAGGCCTTTCCAAGTGTGGACTTGAAGGATAAGGTAAGTCTCTTTGCTGTAGCAGAAAATGTAAGCGATTACTCATCTAGCTTCTATCCGAAAAATATGGAAGAACTGGGGCAATCGACGGGCTATATCCTATATAGAACGCAGTTAGAGCGGGATAAGGAGGAGGCAGAACGGCTTCGTGTCATTGATGCGCGTGACCGTATTCAAGTCTATGCGGATGGTCGTTTGGTTACCACACAATACCAGACAGAAATTGGTGAAGACATTGCACTAGAGTTTGCATCCAACCATGTTGAACTGGCTGTTTTGGTTGAAAACATGGGACGGGTCAATTATGGTCATAAGTTGACAGCACCGACACAGTCTAAAGGTTTGGGCAGAGGTGCTATAGCAGACTTGCACTACATTGGTAATTGGGATATGTATCCATTGCCGCTGGATGATATTTCTGGTCTAGATTTCACGAAAGAGTGGCAGGAGGGTCAACCAGCCTTCTATCGCTATCAGTTTGAAGTGGAAGAACTGGCAGACACTTACTTAGACATGACAGGTTTTGGGAAGGGTGTCGTATTTGTTAATAATGTCAATATCGGACGTTTCTGGGAAAAAGGTCCAATCCTCTATCTCTATATTCCAAAAGGATACTTAAAGAAAGGAGTTAATGAAATAGTCGTTTTTGAAACGGAAGGGCAATATAGAGACAAGATTAGCTTTTCACAGGAACCCGTTTATAAAAAAGTATAGGTGCTCCGTTGAGGGTGTCTAACAGAAAGATTTATGAAGAAAAGGAGAACACTGTATGGCAATTATTGCTACACGTATTGACGGTCGTTTGATTCACGGTCAGGTTGCTAACCTTTGGACTACAAAATTAAATATTAGTCGGATTATGGTTATTGACGATGCTGTTGCTCAAAACGACATTGAGAAACAAGGTTTGAAATTAGCTTGCCCACCGGGAGTAAAATTATCTATTTTGCCAATCGAAAAAGCAGCTACTAACATCAAGGAAGGTAAGTATGACGCACAACGCTTATTGATTGTTGCTCGTCGTCCTGAAAACTTCCTGCGCTTAGTTGAATATGGTGTAGAACTCGCTGAATTGAATGTCGGCAATATGTCACAATCACCAGAAACTCGCTCTGTTACTCGCTCTATTAACGTTGTAGATAAGGACATTGCGGACTTTGATGCCTTGGTTGCTAAGGGAGTAAAATTGATTGCTCAAATGGTACCAGGCGACTCACCAAAAGACTTTATGCCTCTCTTGGATAAGGTCAGATAAATTTCGGATATTTTTGAAAAATTTAAAAGGAGGTTCACTATTATGCAATGGTGGCAAATATTACTTCTAACGCTCTACTCTGCTTATCAGATCTGTGATGAGTTGACTATTGTATCGTCAGCTGGTTCTCCAGTCTTTGCAGGGTTCATCTCTGGTTTGATCATGGGTGACATGGCAACTGGTTTGACTATTGGAGCAGCTCTTCAGTTGATGGTACTTGGTGTCGGTACTTTCGGTGGTGCATCTCGTATCGACGCAACTTCTGGTGCGGTTCTTGCAACAGCTTTCTCAGTATCACAAGGTATTGACCCAGAGCTTGCCGTATCTACTATCGCAGTACCTGTAGCAGCACTTCTTGTTTATACAGATATTGCTGGTCGTTTCTCAACTACTTACTTCGCACACCGTGTGGATGCTGCGGTAGAAAAATTTGACTATGCAGCAATCGAACGCAACTACCTTCTAGGCGCTATTCCATGGGCAGCATCACGTGCACTTCCTGTGTTCCTAGCGCTTGCATTTGGTGGTGAGTTCGTAGAATTGATGGTTACAAAAATCCAAGAATATCAATGGATCGCAGATGGTTTGACTCTTGCAGCTCGTATGCTTCCAGGTCTTGGTTTTGCAATCTTGCTCCACTACCTTCCATTGAAACGCAACCTTCACTACTTGGCAGTTGGTTTTGCCCTTACAGCTATGTTGACTGTTCTTTACGGTAACGTTTCAGCTTTGGGTGGTGCTGTTGCTGGTATCGTTGGCACTCTTCCTGAAGATGCAGGTATCGCTTTTGTGAACAACTTCAAAGGCTTGTCAATGATCGGTATCGCTATTGTGGGTGCTTTCCTTTCAGTGCTTCACTTCAAAAATAGCCAAAAAGTAGCAGTGGTTGCTCCATCAGTTTCAGAAAGTGGGGAAATTGAAGATGACGAAATCTAATTACAAACTAACAAAAGAAGATTTTAATCAAATCAACAAACGTAGCTTGTTCACTTATCAGTTGGGCTGGAACTATGAGCGAATGCAGGGTTCTGGTTACCTCTACATGATTTTGCCACAGCTTCGTAAAATGTATGGAGATGGTACTCCTGAATTGAAGGAAATGATGAAATTGCATACTCAATTCTTCAACACTTCTCCATTCTTCCATACTATCATTACTGGTATTGACTTGGCGCTTGAAGAAAGCGACGGTGTCGCTTCTAAGGATGCGGTTAACGGTATTAAGACAGCCTTGATGGGACCATTTGCCCCAATCGGTGACTCTATCTTTGGTTCCCTTGTTCCAGCTATCATGGGTACTGTAGCAGCGACTATGGCTAAAGAAGGAACTCCAGCAGGTATCTTCCTTTGGGTAGCAGTAGCAGTAGCTTATGACATCTTCCGTTGGAAACAGTTGGAAATTGCCTATAAAGAAGGTACTAAACTCATCACAACTATGCGTGATAAGTTGACAGCTCTTGTAGATGCTGCTTCTGTAATGGGTGTCTTCATGATGGGTGCCTTGATTGCAACTATGATTAACTTTGAAGTATCTTGGGCTCCAAGTGTTGGTGAAAAAGTGATTGATGTACAAGACTTGCTCAACACTATCTTCCCTCGTTTGGTACCAGCTATCTTCACAGGCTTTGTCTTCTGGTTGCTAGGACGCAAAGGTATGACTTCTACTAAGGCTATCTTGATTATCATCGTTCTTGCAGTAACGCTTTCAGCAATCGGTAAGTTTGTCTTTGGCATGTAAGCATATGGGTAAGAGTTTAGTTTTAGTAAGTCATGGTATCTTCTGTGAAGAGTTGAAAAAATCAACTGAGATGATTATGGGTCCTCAGGAGGATATCTATACAGTAGCTCTTTTACCAGAAGAAGGTCCAGAAGACTTCCAGAAGAAATTTGAAGAAACAGTTGCTAATTTAGATGACTTTGTTGTATTCGCTGACTTGTTGGGCGGAACACCAGCCAACGTTGTTTCCCGTAAATTGATTGACGGTGGGCAGTTTGACCTCTATGCAGGTATGAACATGCCTATGGTGATTGGTTTCTTGAACGGCGTCCTACTAGGTGAAGCAGTTGACTATGTGGAATTTGGTACAAACAACCTCGTCCATGTCAATGCCTTGCTAACTAGTGGCAGTGATGATGAGGATGAGTGAAACAGTTCGGGGAACTGTTTCAGCTGGTCACCTTGAAATAAGAAAGTGACCAAAGAAAGCCCGAGCCTAGAAATGGGTTTCTCGTTCCAGTTTTCTGACTAGTCATCTATATGATGAGGCTTTAAGTATCCTGAGGGGAAGCAAATTGATTGCCTCCCCTCATTTGATGTTGTGAGGAAAAGCAATGATTGAAGTAAAAGAATTTGGTGAAAAAGCGAAGCTCTATTGCTTGAAAAATAAAAATGGTATGCAGGTCAGTCTGACGGATTTTGGTGCCAGAGTGGTGGAATTGCTTTTGCCAGTAGATGAAAATGGCGGTCTACGGAATGTCAGTTTGGCAGCAGGGTCGGATGATGATTATCGTAAGACAGACTTGTACCCTGGTTCAACTATTGTCCCAGTAGCGGGGCGTATTTCAGGTGCTCAGGCTGAGATAAAGGGAACCAGTTATCAGTTCACAGAAAATGAACCTGGTAGAACCTTGCATGGTGGGATTGACACGGCAAATGAACAGTACTGGGATGTTGCTCTTGACCATGAAAAAAATCAAGTTACCTTTGGGATTGTCCTAAAAGATGGTTTCAATGGTTTTCCAGGAGATGTGAGGGTTGAGGCTATTTATGGTCTAACAGACCAGAACGAGTTGACGGTGGATTATCGAGCGGTGTCTAGCAAAGACACGATTTTCAATCCGACCAATCACATCTATTTCAACTTATCGGGGGATTTTCAGCAGTCAGTAGCAGACCATGAAATTCGAATTGCGGCTAATCGCTATGCTCCGCTTGGTGAGGATAATCTGCCAATAGGTGTCTTGGAGGATGTGACGGGAACGCCGTTTGACTTTAGGGAGAGAGCAAGATTTGCTCAGGGCTTTGACAGTCAACATCCTCAGAATATCCTTGTGAAAGGTTACGACCATCCATGGCTTTTGGAGCAGGTGGAGGTTCCGGTTGAAGTTAGTAGCCCAGATGGGAAAATAAGTCTGCGCGTGCGAACCAATCAGGCATCAGTTGTCATCTACACCTACAATTATCCTGTTGAAGCTTTGGCTGCCTACCATGGTGCCTTTAGCTTGGAATGCCAGGCTCTGCCAAATGCTTGCAACCTAGATGGCTTTGGCTCTATTTTGCTGGAAAAAGATGAGGAATTCTTGTCTGAAACAGTTTATCAATTTACTTGGTAAGAAGGAGAGGCTCTACCTGCTAGACAGATAGGGCTTCTTGTCTTTTTTGGAAAATGTGGTATAATAAATCGGTGTGTTTCGATTGAAGCAGACGAAAGAGGAAAATAATGACAAAAGAACAAGAATTTTTAAAGGAATTTGAAGCTTGGGTCAACACTCAGGTCATGGTAAACGAGATGGCGGTAGAAGAAAGCCGTCGTGTATTGGAAGAGGATAAGGATGCGCGTGCTGCGGATGCTTATATTCGTTATGAAAGTAAGTTAGATGCCTATCGCTTTATCCAAGGGAAATTTGCCAACTACCATGCTGGCAAGGGCTTCCATGATTTACCAGATGGCTTGTTTGGCCAGAGACATTATTAAAGAGAGGAAAGAAATCTTGGCAAAGAAAAAAGTAAATCGTAAGAAACAATTGAAAAAATACATAGCAGACTTAAGACGTGCAGGTCATCTGACTACGAATGTAGCGCGTGAGGCTGTTGAAACTGTAGTTGAAAAGACAGAAACTGTAGTGGAGCAGGCTGTTGAACAAGTCAAGGAAATTGTAGCAGAGGTGACTTCTTCAGCGACTTCATTGGAAGACTTTTTGGCACTTCCTGACTTGGAAGGCATTGCGGCAGCGCGTTTGGAAACCTTCTACCAAGCAGGTATTCAATCTGTGGCTGATTTTGCAAACCATACAGAGAAAGAGCTCTTGGCTCTTAAAGGCATCGGTCCTGCAACCATCAAGCAGTTGAAAGAAAAAGGGATTGAGTTGAGCGCTTAATATAACAGAAACCAACGGAAATGAGTTGGTTTTTTCTTTTTCTCTTGCTATAATAGAATTAGAATATTCAAGGAGAAAATCTAATGGCAAAGAAGAAAAATCGGAAGAAAGTTGTTTCTATTCATTCGAAGAAAAAACTTACTGGACAAGAAATGAATGGTTTATCAACAGATCAACTCTTTTGGGAGGTTGTTTACAGGAAGTATCCACATGAAATCAAGAGTGGTCTTAGAGAGATTTTGAAGTTGAATCCAGAGCATCTAGGTGCTCGATTTGAATTGTACAAGTTTGAATACCCTGAATGGGGATATGAAAATCTCGAAGATATCAATTTATTTGCGGCAGAGGCTATTGAATTGTGGCTCGAGGAAGGTTGCCCAGCCTGGAATAAGGAAGAACCAAGTTACAGTTTAGGAATCGTTTTAAATATCTTATATTTTTATTTTGAAAAAGGTCTGTACGGATTAGCCAATGATTTGTGCGATATTATTATAAGTCATCCCCAAGAAGCCTATCATCGCGACTTTATTTTTATATTATTGAGCGTTAAAAATCAGGTTTTTGACTTTGAATATCTACAGAACCAGTTTGAAAATGAATTAAAGAATGCAACAGTTCAAGATGCGACCGCTATACATTTTTTAATAGCTTCTATGGTTAGGGGCGAATTTGCTGTGGCTAAGTCAGTCTTGCGACTAATTCTTGAACGCTATCCTGAATATTCGTGGATCTTTCAAATTGGTCATTGGCCGACGGTGGCTTTCGAAGAAAATGGTCTATTTGTTATTAGTGAATCAGATACCATGTTTAACTCGCTGGTATTTATGCAGGATTTCCTGGACCGTAGACGGGATTTGGTTAAAAGAGTCAATCAAATGACCAGGGAAATTGAGGAAAATCGTGAGGGAACGATTCAACATTTCTATAAGTTCTACCAACTGCCAGAGCTTGTGCATTTGCAGGAAAAACGAGTTCGAATTTTTTACGAAAATGGTATTCATAAGTTAGAAGATTTTAAAAAATGGACTGAAAAAGAATTACTAGCTTTAGATGGCATTGGAAAAACTAGTGTCGAACACTTAAAAGCTCAAGGAATTCAATTCAAATCTTAGACTTATTTTTCTTGCTTACAGTTCATAATTCTGTTACAATAAAGCTATTCAGAGGTGTTTTGAGCCCCATTTGTCACAGGAAGCGGTGGTACTGAGAAATCCGCACAAATGTCAAAACTGGTTGCTGATGATGTGAATCGAATAAGCAAAGTGCAGATAACTTATCTGAACAAGGGTGGTACCGCGGAATAACTTCGTCCCTGTCTAGCAAGTCTAGGCAGGGATTTTCATTTGGAAAGGAGAACTATGCTACATCATGTTGAAATTTACGTTTCTGACTTGGAAACTTCGCGTGCATTTTACGACTTTCTCCTGACCAAGCTGGGCTACTCGCACTATCAGGAGTGGGAAGGGGGATTTTCTATGGCTCTTTATGACTCCAAGTCGCTAGCGACGAAGGAGAGTTTAGAGCCATTGATGCAGTTTGAGCAAAGCGAAAACAGTAATCCTATGTCAAGACCAGAGCAGTACCTGGTCTTTGTCCAAACGCCACAGGATTTCCTAGAGCCAAGTTATCACCGTTGCCGAACTGGTCTCAATCATCTAGCCTTTCATGCGGGAACACCTGATGATGTTGACCAATGGCGGAAGGAATTTTTGACCAGACGAGTCAAACTTCTCTACGACGACCGCTATCCCCACGCAGGAGGACCAGACCACTACGCCCTCTATTTAGAAGATCCAGATGGGATAAAGATAGAGTTGGTGGGGGAGGGAGTATGAATCTAATTATTATTGGAGCACAAGCTTCTGGCAAGATGACCGTTGGGCAGGAAGTTGCGAAATTGACAGGGATGACCCTCTTTCATAATCACGATTCGATTGATTTTAGCCTACGTTTTATTCCTGAATTTTCTGAGGATATGTTTGACCTCAATACACGTATTACATTTGCTGTTTATGATGTGTTTGCTAGGTCAGGCCGCCCACTAATCGGAACTGCCTTGATTAATTTTAAAAATCTCATAGAGGTTCAATTCCTTACAACTGTTCAGACGATTTTTCATTATCATGGTCAGGAAATTTTATTTGTTGAGTTGGAGACTGCTTTAGAAGAACGTCTACGGCGTAATCGGACAGAAAATCGACTTACCCATAAACCTTTGAAACGACACATTGAAGTTTCAGAGGCTGAGATTCTCTCTACAGCTGATACATGTCAATATACCTCATTAGGCATTCCAGAGGGCATTCAGCATTATCTCAAAATTAATAATACTCATCTTTCTGCCAATGACGTAGCTCAACTAATTATCCAAAAAATGGAGGAACTTGAACAAAAACAAACGAAATAGCCAGCCCAAAGGACTGACTATTTCTAGGAGATTATATGAAAAAGAATTGGGCTATTTCTAGCTTGAGGATAGTATAAACCAATTTTCTTAAAGAATACTAAAGGAGAAAAATTAATGTCAAAAGAATTATCACCAAAATACAATCCAGCCGAGGTTGAGGCTGGTCGTTACCAGACTTGGTTGGACCAAGATGTCTTTAAGCCATCAGGCGATGCGGAGGCTAAGCCTTATTCGATCGTCATTCCGCCGCCAAACGTAACCGGTAAGTTGCACTTGGGACATGCATGGGATACCACCCTTCAAGATATTATCATCCGTCAGAAGCGGATGCAGGGCTTTGACACCCTCTGGCTTCCAGGTATGGACCATGCGGGGATTGCTACACAAGCTAAGGTTGAGGAACGCTTGCGGGAGCAAGGCGTGACCCGTTATGACTTGGGTCGTGAAAAATTCCTCGATAAGGTCTGGGAATGGAAGGATGAGTACGCAGCGACCATTCGTGAGCAATGGGGCAAGTTGGGTCTGTCTTTGGACTACCAACGTGACCGCTTTACGCTGGACGAAGGCTTGTCAAAAGCTGTTCGCAAGGTCTTTGTGGAACTCTACAAAAAAGGCTGGATCTACCGTGGCGAATTTATCATCAACTGGGACCCAGCAGCTCGCACAGCCCTTTCTGACATCGAAGTTATTCACAAGGACGTAGAAGGTGCCTTCTACCACATGAATTATATGTTGGAAGATGGTTCACGTGCCCTCCAAGTTGCGACAACCCGTCCTGAAACCATGTTCGGTGACGTTGCGGTGGCGGTTAACCCAGAAGACCCACGTTACAAGGACTTGATTGGCAAAAATGTTATCCTGCCAATCGTCAACAAGCCTATCCCAATCGTTGCGGATGAACATGCAGATCCTGAATTTGGTACAGGGGTTGTGAAAATCACACCGGCCCACGATCCAAATGACTTCCTTGTCGGTCAACACCACAATCTGCCGCAAGTCAATGTTATGAACGACGACGGTACTATGAACGAGTTGGCAGGCGAATTTGCAGGTATGGACCGTTTTGAAGCCCGTAAGGCAACGGTTGCTAAGTTGCAAGAACTAGGTGCACTTGTTGAAATCGAAAACCGTGTGCATTCCGTTGGTCACTCAGAGCGTACTGGTGTGGTAGTCGAGCCACGCTTGTCAACCCAGTGGTTTGTTAAGATGGACCAGTTGGCGAAGAATGCCATTGCCAACCAAGACACAGCTGATAAGGTAGAATTTTACCCACCACGTTTCAACGATACCTTCCTTCAATGGATGGAAAATGTACACGACTGGGTTATTTCTCGTCAGCTTTGGTGGGGGCATCAGATTCCAGCATGGTATAACGAATCTGGCGAAATGTACGTCGGAGAAGAGGCTCCAGCAGGTGACGGTTGGGTACAGGATGAGGATGTCCTAGATACCTGGTTCAGCTCTGCCCTTTGGCCATTCTCAACCATGGGCTGGCCTGACGAAAATGCAGCGGACTTCCAGCGTTACTTCCCAACTTCAACCTTGGTAACGGGCTACGACATCATCTTCTTCTGGGTGTCACGGATGATTTTCCAATCGCTTGAGTTCACAGGCTGTCAGCCATTCAAGAACGTGCTGATCCACGGTTTGATCCGCGACGAAGAAGGTCGCAAGATGTCCAAGTCGCTTGGAAACGGGATTGACCCAATGGATGTCATCGAGAAATACGGTGCAGACGCTTTGCGTTGGTTCCTGTCAAACGGCTCTGCTCCTGGTCAGGATGTCCGCTTCTCTTATGAGAAGATGGATGCGTCTTGGAACTTCATTAACAAGATTTGGAACATTTCTCGCTATATCCTCATGAACAATGAAGGTTTGACTTTGGATGCGGCGCGTGAGAATGTAGCCAAAGTCGCAGCTGGTGAGGCTGGTAACGTGACGGACCGCTGGATTCTCCACAACCTCAACGAAACCATTGCCAAGGTCACTGAAAACTTTGACAAGTTCGAGTTCGGTGTGGCTGGTCACATCCTCTACAACTTCATCTGGGAAGAGTTCGCCAACTGGTATGTGGAGCTGACCAAGGAAGTTCTTTACAGTGCCAACGAGGCCGAGAAAGTCATGACCCGCTCTGTCCTTCTCTACACGCTGGACCAAATCCTTCGCCTCCTCCACCCTATCATGCCGTTTGTGACAGAAGAAATCTTCGCCCAGTACGCAGAGGGCTCTATCGTGGTGGCAGCTTACCCTGTTGTCAACCCGGCCTTTGAAAATGCGGAAGCACACAAGGGAGTGGAAAGCCTCAAGGATCTGATTCGTTCGGTGCGAAATAGCAGAGCAGAAGTGAATGTTGCTCCTTCTAAGCCGATTACCATTTTGATTAAGACGGCAGATAGCGAGCTTGAAACCTTCTTCAAGGCAAACGAAAACTACATCCGACGCTTTACAAATCCAGAACATCTGGAAATCAGCTCAAGTATCGCTGCACCAGAACTAGCTATGTCAGCCGTTATCACCGGTGCTGAAATCTTCTTGCCACTCGCCGACCTCCTCAACGTCGAAGAAGAGTTGGCTCGTCTAGACAAAGAACTCGCCAAATGGCAAAAAGAACTAGACATGGTCGGCAAAAAACTCAGCAACGAACGCTTCATCGCCAACGCCAAACCAGAAGTCGTTGAAAAAGAAAAAGAAAAACAAGCCGACTACCAAGCTAAGTATGATGCGACACAAGAGCGTATCGCAGAGATGAAAAAACTGGTTAAGTAGGTAGAATACAGTCAAATGCCCAGCCTAAAAAGGCTGGGTTTTGTGGTATAATAGAAATGAGTAAGTTTTTAGATTGGAGTACAATCATGGCATTAATAAATTGGATAGAAGAGAAAGAATTAAATTATTGGGATTTCTCAAAAACTCTTTCAACCGGAATTCATAAAATCAGTGCATATCCCGCAACTATGGTGCCAGATATGCAAAATGAGTTGATTAGATTGATTAAACTTGAAGATAGTAGCATTGAAAATATTTTGGATCCTTTCCATGGGTCAGGTGTGACACTGGTTGAGGGTGAGAAAAATGGTCTAGAACCAATTGGAATAGATATAAACCCTCTAGCTAATCTAATAACAACTGTAAAATTACAAGGTATTAATAAAAACTATATAAAATCAGCAAATAAGAGACTTAAAAAGTTAGTGCAAGACAACAATTTTATGTTTGAACTTCATTCTTTCAATAATATTGAAAAGTGGTATCGTGAGGATTTTATTCATACTTTTAGTAAAATTAGGGCAGCAATTAAACAAGAAAAATATAAATATATTAGACAATACTATTGGGTTTGTCTAATTAATGTATTAAAAAAATATAGCAATACTAGAAGTTCGACATTCAAATTACATGTTAAAGCCCAAGAAGATATTGAATCTATGGTCAACAATATAGAAGAAGATTTTTTCTATAACATAGAAACACATTTTCAGTATTTACCAGAATATTCTAAAACAAAAAAATTAAATATTTTTATAGGAAAATCTGAAGAAGTTCTTTCAATGTTTGATGAATGTACTGTTGATTTAATTTGTACTTCACCACCATATGGGGATAATTCAACTACTGTCACCTACGGTCAATATTCTATGCTTCCTATTTATTGGATTGATAGAAAAGATTTAGGGAATTTCGATGAGAATTTGATAGAGAATTACTCTAGTATTGACACTAATAGTCTTGGTGGCAATTCTAAGAGAAATCGGATGAAAATTGATTCAAAAATTCTTGAAAATTATTTGTCCGTGATAAGTACTGATAAGCATAAGAAGGTAAAAAATTTTATTTCAGATTATTTTGAAGTATTAAATGAGTTAGTAAGGATATTAAGAAAAGAAAAGTATCTAGTATTGACTTTAGGGAATCGACGAGTGGATAATCAAGTTGTACCTCTTTCGGCTATCACTGAAGAATATCTAGAGAAAAATGGATTAAAGCTAGAAACATCAATTACAAGGAATATCCCTCAAAAAAGAATGCCACGAAAAGTTTCAAGAGTTGATAATAGTTCAGTTGAATCTATGAATCAAGAATATGTCCTAATATTTAGAAAGTGAATTATACAAGAGGAGGCAGTATGGAAAAGAGTCTCAAAGAAGTAAATCTGACGATTGATCCGCGAGTGATTAGCCATTTGGGTGAAGCTTTAATTGATAATGAAAAAATTGCTTTACTGGAGTTAATTAAGAATGCATCGGATGCAGATGCAAATACTTGTAATATTGTAATTGATACCTTATTTCAATCTGAGTATGGGCAAGGACGAATCGTTATTGAAGACGATGGGAATGGAATGACACCAACTATAATTGAAAAAGCTTTCCTAAAAATTGCCACATCATTTAAAGCAGAACATCAAAAAATATCTCCTAAATTTAAAAGGCAGGCTCAAGGTAATAAAGGAATAGGACGTCTGTCTTTGAACCAACTTGGCAGATATGTGTCTGTAGATACTAAGGTTGACACCGGACTAACAGAATTTTTTTCAGAAAAAGATATAATTGATGTTTTTGGATATCAAAATCATAGTGAGTTTATAAATGATAATGACTGGTATTACTATCATCTGGATATTGATTGGGAACGATATAATATCGGGAGTGAGTCAGTTGAGGATGTCAAACTTGAGTTGCAAACTAATTTATTTAATGAAACAGTTTTTAGTCATACTAAAAAACATGGAACTAGGATAGAAGTCCTTGGATTAAAAGGAATTGATTTTTGGCAGAGTAACCAAACTCAAAAGGAAATAGAGCAAGATGTATTAGAGTTCTTGAATCCTTTTCTAGAAGAAAAATATAATTTCTATGTCAAAATAAACTTAGACAATAGAGTTTTTACAAGTAATAAATATGATTTATCGGATATTGAGAATAATTTTTTATCGAAAGTTGATTTTGATTACGACTCAGAAACTGAAATATTAAAACTAATTGTAACAAGAAGCAGAAAATATATTGACTATAAGGTAACAAATCTCTTTTCTGAACTTGAAAAATGGGAGTTGGAACAAATTACGGAGATACCTTATAGAGATTACTATGAAGAGTGGTGCAAAAAAGAAATAGAGATAGATTTATCATCTTTTGATGAAGCAAATCGAACAGCACAAAATATTAAATTTGAACAATTTATCACATATGAATTAGATAGTAGTGAAAGTGAAAAAAAAATAACGAAATTTTTCTTACCAGGAAGTTTCAGAGGGAGTATCTATGGTTTTGATTTATCAACTAATAGTCCAGTATCGAAAAATTTCAGGAAAGTTTTAGAAGAAATCAGAGGTGTAAAATTATATCGAAACAATTTTAGAATTTTCCCTTATGGAAACAAAAATAATGACTGGCTAGAAATGTCAGGTTTCAACTTGCGGAATGCACCTGTTATTTATAAGCAACATACTTCGACTGGTTTTATTAATATTGATGGTGAAGAAAATTTAGAACGTTTGAAAGAATTGACAAATAGACAAGGTTTAGTTTTAGACAATTATGGTACAAATTTTCTTTTAATAGTTAGAGAGTTGGTTTATAAAATAATTGCTAAAGATGATAGATACTTTGGTGACTATTTTAACTTTACCAGAAAAACTGTTAAAAATCTAAATTCAGGAGAGATTATTGATATTGCAGGAATTAATTTCCAAAAGAAAATAGATGAGATAGCAGAAGCTGAAAAGAAGGCTGATAGCTTAGCCACCAACTTCGATATGTTAACTGATGCCGAAAAAAAAGCAGAATTAGCATCGATAAAAGAATCAGTAGAGAATGTTAGTAAGACAGTTGCTAATAGGGAACAACAAGTTATTGAATTAGAAAAACATTTTGGCGACTTCGCTCCTATCATGGGAGCAACGATTGTAGCAGAAACCTTGGCACATGAAATTATACGCTTATCAAATACCATAAAATTCTCATCAAGTAAAGCCAGACATGCCGTACTGGGAGGTCATACTGAAGAGGTACTTACGAATCTTTCAAGAATTGACTCAAGCAATAAGTTTTTACTGCGCTATGCTTCTTTACTCGATGTTAATTCTTATTCTAGGAGAAGAAGGTATACTATTGAAAGTGTTCGAGATAAACTAGAAGGAATTTTGAAAGAAAGTCCTTTGTTAACTTATGGGAATACTACGATAGAGTATAAAATTATCGGAAAGGATTTTGATGTAAGGATTATTGAGGAGAGTTTCAAAATCATTGTTGAGAATATGCTGATCAATTCAACTTACTGGTTAGATAAAAATAGGGTGAATTCTCCCCATATTATTTTTGAGCTTGATAATGAACTAGGAAAACTTACAATTTTTGACAATGGTATGGGTGTCGACAAGAGTGTGGAGAATCATCTTTTTGAAGAGTTTGTTACAAATAAGCCAGCTGAAGATGGAAGAGGAATGGGACTTTATATTGTAACTACGCTTTTAAATGAAATTGGAGCAACAATTAAGCTTGATCGGGAAAGAAATCAGTATGATAATTTATTTAAATTTGTAATCACATTCCCAAATGAAGAGGTGTAGGTAATGAGTTTTACTTTGAAAGATTGTGGTATATCTACAATTATTGCAATTGACGATGTTTTTATTGCGGTTAATGAAGAGGATATTTTAGGTGATTATCCTAAGGAAATAATTGAAACAATTGATTGGTTACTTGGTGATGATTTTCAACGTTATAAAGAATATTCAATTTCGAGATATGTAGCTGAAACGGGTGACATTGATTTTCTAAATAAGTTGAACAAAGAAATAAACAATAAGCATGAGCGCTATTCATGGTTAATGTCAGATGGAATTGATTTTAAACCAATTGGTGCTAATGTTGAAGCGATTAAAACAGCGATAAACAATTTAAGTTCAGAAGATAGATCTCGAAAGCATCTAGTTGTTCTTGATAGAAAACTTCAAGGCGATATTGGTGGTGTGGAAAACAATACTATATTCATTGAAATTTTAAAAACTGTTCAATCATTGATAAAAGAAAAAAATCTTTTGCTATTAATTTATACTGACAATGAAAAACCTGAAGAGCTAAAAAGTTTTGAAGGTACTAAAGCCTATCTAAAGAGTAAATTCTATTTGGAAACTAAAGATGCTGAAGAACTTGCATTGCATTTTAATTATGTAAAAAAGACAGAGGGAGGTTCAGTTGATTTTTTAGATAGTGTTCTAAAATCTCAAAAAGCCAACTATATCCAAGAGTATAAAAATATCTTTAATGAATCTTATAGTAAACTGATTGAACGTCTGTGGGAATTGAATAAGAATCAAGCACTCTTTTACTATGATTACATAAATGAAGGTCAGCATGCGGATGAGATTCTATATAACATTTTCTTAACAAAATTCAACCAAGTTTACTCAAAAAAATTTAGCGAGGAAGCTATCTATAATGCTTTAATCAATCCAATAAGACGGACAATGCAGAAAAAAGTATCTGATGTAGTTAGCACTGGATTGAACTATAGGTGGCTGAAAGAATTCGATATTTCACTAAAGTCGGAAGATAAACTTCTTTGGAAACCATCAAGTACAGAGATATCTTTTGGAGATATTATACAAATTGATAATAGAGAGTTTATGGTGCTGAGTCAGGACTGTGATATTGCGATAAGAGAAGACTTTACAAGGAATCTAACGAATTTCCATTTAGTTGAGATCGAGAAAGTAATAGAAGATGTTACACAAGTTAATCTAAGGGAAGGATTAAAAAAACTCAACAAAGATCATTCTAAGTTTATAAAAGATACTCTGAAAAAGAATGGATTTATTGAAAAAGAAGTGCAAGAAGTCATAAATACTCAGAATCCTATAGTTAATATTGAGCGAATTAAAGAGTTAGTGACAGAAAGAAAACTAGACGACAATTTAATTGAACTGTGTGAAAAGTACCAGGAGATAGATAATGAACCTATAATAAATGCATTAAGAAACTATGGGATTGATGCTAGCGTTGTTCAGCTCATTACCGATTTCCAAACTCCGAAAAGTAGATTGACCGAAACTCAGATTGGTGACTTTAAACGTTTTATGGGATATAAGGTGAAAGGAAAACAAATTGTCTATTCAATAAGTTGTTACTGGCTTGATGCATTGCTCATAAAAAAACAAAACTGTGATACAATAGTTTTCTCTAAAGAAAGTTTGCAAAATTCTCATGAGATAAGATATGCAACCAAAAAATATCTAGAAAAAGAACTGGATAATTTATTGAATTGGTTTAAAGAACAATCTGAAAAATCAGTGAATTCGACAGTGAAATTTATATTTAAAGACTTGAAGATAAAATGTCAAGCTAAATTTGAAAATGAAACTCTATTAGGATTTGAATTAAAAGATATAAAACGAAATGGAAGATTAGAACGATTGGAAGCGATGAAGATTTTGCAAGAAGTACAGGCTTATTCAAGTCGAATCCCGGATTCTAGTAGTATGTTGATTTAATTGAATATAATAGATTAGTGAAATAATTTTAAGGAGCTAACATGACAAATTCTGTAAGTTCACGCCAGCAGGGGAAGTTTGCTATTGCAGCGTTCTTCTCTGGTGTTGGTGGAATTGAGTTGGGCTTTGAACAGACCAACGAGTTCAGAGTGGTGTATGCCAACGAGTTTGATAAGTATGCTAGACAGACTTATCAGTTGAATTACCCAGATATTTATCTGGACGGGCGTGATATTCACGCAGTATTGCCAGAGGAAATTCCTTCGGAAACAGTCGATGTGATTGTCGGAGGCTTTCCTTGTCAGGCCTTTAGTATTGCAGGCTACCGCAAGGGCTTTGAAGATGACCGTGGAGACCTTTTCTTTGAGTTGCTTCGCATGATTGAAGCCAAGAAACCCAAGGCGATTTTTGTTGAGAATGTGAAGAACATGGTTTCTCATGACCACGGGAATACCTTCAAGGTTATCCGAGAAGCCTTGACCGAGAACAACTACTTTATCAAGTGGAAGGTGTTGAACGGCAAGGATTACGGCAATATCCCGCAAAACCGTGAGCGGATCTACATTGTTGGTTTTGATAACAAGGAAGCCTACGATAAATTCGAATTTCCAGAGGAAATCAAGTTGACCACAGGGCTTCAAGATGTCATTGATTTCGGGGCAAAACCAGAGGAGAATTACTATTATCGCCAAGGGAAACAGCCCTTCTTTGAAGAGTTGAAACAGGCTGTTACCAGTCAAGATACGGTTTACCAGTGGAGACGCCAGTACGTAAGGGAAAATAAAAATGGTGTCGTACCAACCCTGACAGCTAACATGGGAACAGGTGGGCACAATGTCCCCCTCATCTTGACTGATACTGGAGAAATTCGTAAGCTGACGCCAAAAGAAACCTTTAACGTTCAAGGCTATCCAAAGACCTTCAAAATTCCAGAAGGCGTGTCCAATGGACAACTCTATAAACAGGCTGGCAACAGCGTTGTCGTACCAGTTATTAAGCGAATTGCGGATAAGATTGCCGAGGCAATGAAAACTTCCTCTGGTCCATCACAGTTGGAGCGAACAGGAAATGTCGCTATCATCTATACCAAGATGAATGGTCAGTTTGAAGGGCAGTCTTATGTAAAAGACTTCGTTGCGACCTATGATGAAGCGATGGCTAAGTTAGACAGTTATAATGATGGTTTAGGAATTTTATCGGACGAAGACTATTTACGCTTGGTCAAAAAAGGTGGAAACTTAGAATTTTATAGTATCGCCATTACGAATAATTAAATAGGGGGCTAGTGCAAACTAGTCTTCTTTTGCTATACTATAATTAGAAAAAAGAGGTAGAGTCTATGTGGGAAAAATTGAAAGCAGAGCAGAAAGAAAAGTATCGAACATTGATTACTAACTTTGCGAGTTTGAGCGAGGCTTTTTCGCAGAAGTCAGAATCGGATGAAGAAAATGAAACTTTTAATTACGTGGCTCCGATTATTAACTCCAAATTCCAAGAAACAGTCTTTCAGAGAGCTTTTCATGCAGTTGGTGAGGATATTGCCAACACTTCTTTTGACGCCTCGGTTATGGTAGACAGTCAGCACAAATACCTAGTCGGTATCAAGTCTTTTGGCATTCAGTCAGGTGATCAAAAAGTTGCCCAGTTCAAGAAAGATTCGCAGGGCTGGACAGAAATTTTACAAGAAATCAAGTTTAATGCTATGATTGCTCATGATAAAGCAACCGCGAATAAACATAATCAGGAACTTTACTTGAAATTGGCGAGGGAGATTTCCCAACTTCGTAACCAGCGGATTGAATCTTCTAAGGCTCAAATTCGTGGTTTTGCATCGGATTCAACGGTGGAGTCTGTTTACCATGTTTTAATGCCAACGGCAAAGGGGGCCAAGCCACAAATCTATGTAGGAGAAACCAGTTATCTCCCGATTGATGTGGAGAATTTACAAATCAAGGGTGCAACAAGTCTAAAAACTCCTACAAATTTTGCTTTTACAGACGGTCAGCACGATTACAAATACACTGCAGCAGATAGCCAGCTTCACATGACCTTCCATAACAAAGAGATAATTGTAGATACATGGGATGTGGACTATGTGGAAGATCCATTTTATATTTTTGAAAATCTGCATACTTTGTCAGCGGACGAGAAAGAAGAGCAAATTCTCGATACAGTTTCATGGGTTATCACAGATAAAAACGGTCAGGTGGAAGAAAATTCAGGCTTCAACGCTTTCAATGGTGGTGCTAAACTAGCCAAAAAAGATAGGTTGGCACGTATTCAGAAAATCCAAGAGGAATTTGCTAGTCAACTCACTTCTGAAGAGTTGGCGTTTGTGACTTATTCCTTGGAAGAAATTTTGTTAAAAAAGTGGACTAGTAAAGAAGAAAAAGCTGAGATGAAGAAAATTCGCTCGGACTTGATGAATTATGCTAATGAATCGGGAGTTGAAAAGCTATCTGAAAAACTGGAGAAATTGGTTTACCGTCCTGTTAGTGAAGTTTACATTCCACTTCCGGATTCTAAAAAGTTTCATGATGCTCGACCAGACTTTTTCGGTCACAATGTTGGGACATTTGATGAAACTGGCAAGAAATTGGCACTGGCAAAAGAAGAACGAACTTTCACGCTTCGTTTTCTATCATCAGGCGATGCTATAGAAGCCTATATTAATCAGGAATCAGGTAAGGCTATTCAGTCGGTTGACAAACAAGATATTCTGGGAGAGTGGCTATTGAGAGGTGTTTTTCAATTGGCTGAGCGAGAAGTATTGACAGGTAAGAAATTAGAATCTCTGGAAATAAACGGTATTCGATTAACCAAATTTAGAAATGGTGAAATCGGTATCGAATTTATCTGGATTGATACGGAAAATCCACCAGCAGATGCGATTGGCTGGGTTAGTAGAAAAGGTAAAAAATGACAAATGTAAATAGCAAATTAAAGGTCCACCTCCCCTCCCTCATCCCTTTCGGTTTCATCCTCTCCGATAATCGTTACACCTACCGTGAGGTGTTCATGGAGGGGCAGTTTGAGGCGGTGGTGGTGGTTGATGAGGCAGGTCAGCTGTCGTCCTTTGTCTGGGATTGTGAGATGGAGGAGGTCTATACCGCCCATCTGGTGACTGCGCCAGCTGGGGCTTTTGTGGGGCAGGTGAGAGAAAGCTATCAGTCCATTTTGGCTCGGGTAGAGGAGGCTTGTTGTATCGCTCTGCCATTTTCCAAAGACCAAAGCAACCGCCTAGCCCAGCTCATCAAGGTCAAGTGGGGGGACCTACCTGATTATCCCTTTGCCAAGTCAACAGAGACGGGAACTTTTCGTCATCCTGCCAATAGTAAGTGGTACGCTTTGGTGACTCAGGTCAAGCGGGGACAGCTGGATGGGAGCTCTGACCAAGAGCAGGTGGAAATCGTCAATCTAAAGGTTGACGGTCGGGAAATAGCAGAGCTGCTGAGCCAGTCGGGCATCTATCCTGCTTACCACATGTCAAAGAAGGCCTGGGTGTCAGTCTTGCTGGATGAGACTGTGGAGGACCAGATGATTTTAGCCCTCCTTGAGAAGAGCCGTTATCTGGTAGGACCGAAATCCTACAAGGCGGAGCAAGGACCGGATTACTGGGTTATTCCAGCCAATCCAAAGGTCTATGATATTGATACCGAGTTTGCGGAAAATAAGGTAGTCTATTGGCCGCAAAAATCAACCATTCAAGCTGGGGACATCGTAGCCATCTACGTGACGGCACCTGTACAGGCCATTCGTTATGTTTGTCGTGTCTTAGGAGCGAATTTAGAAAATCTCGGGGAATCAGACATTCCAACAGAAAAGAAACTCATGCAGGTGGAATTGCTCGCTCAGTTTTCCGATGATGTTTTGCCGAGAGCGCGCATGATGGACCTGGGTGTCAGGGCGGTGCGTGGGCCAAGACGCTTAACTGAGGAGGTGATTCGCTACCTGACATCAAAAGTTAAGATTTTTTATTAAATTATCAGAATTTTTAATAAAAAGACTTTACAAGTAGGTAAAAAAGAGTATAATAGTTGTATCAATTTAAAGGAGGTAAGGTATGAAGAAAAGCTTCATTCATCAGCAAGAGGAGATTTCTTTCGTCAAAAATACATTCACCCAGTATTTGAAAGATAAGCTAGAAATCGTAGAAGTGCAAGGACCAATCTTGAGTCGTGTCGGGGATGGTATGCAGGATAATTTGTCCGGTGTGGAGAATGCGGTTACTGTTAATGTGAAGTTGATTCCAGATGCGACCTATGAAGTGGTTCACTCACTTGCAAAATGGAAGCGCCATACCTTGGCTCGATTCGGTTTTAATGAGGGAGAAGGGCTCTTTGTTCACATGAAGGCTCTTCGTCCAGATGAGGATTCCTTGGATCCTATTCACTCAGTATACGTGGATCAATGGGACTGGGAAAAGGTTATTCCTGATGGTCGTCGGAATTTAGCTTACTTGAAAGAAACAGTGGAGCAGATTTACAAGGCTATCCGTTTGACAGAGCTTGCTGTTGAAGCACGCTACGATATCGAGTCTGTCTTACCGAAGAAGATCACCTTTATCCATACAGAAGACTTGGTGAAAAACTTCCCAGACTTGACACCAAAAGAGCGTGAAAATGTGGTAGCAAAGGAATATGGTGCGGTCTTCTTGATTGGTATTGGTGGAGAGTTGGCAGATGGTAAGCCGCATGACGGTCGTGCACCGGACTATGATGACTGGACCAGTCCATCAGAACCAGGTTACAAAGGACTCAATGGAGATATCTTGGTTTGGAACGAAGCACTTGGTTCAGCCTTTGAGTTGTCCTCAATGGGGATTCGTGTGGATGAAGAAGCGCTTAAGCGCCAAGTTGCTATTACTGGTGATGAAGATCGTTTGGAATTTGATTGGCATCGTGCCCTTTTGAATGGTCTCTTCCCGCTTTCAATCGGTGGCGGTATCGGTCAATCCCGTTTGGCTATGTTCTTGCTTCGTAAGAAACATATCGGCGAAGTTCAATCTAGCGTTTGGCCACAAGAAGTGCGCGATAATTTTGAAAACATTTTGTAAGAGAGAATAAAAGGTGAGTCTGTGCAAGATATTCATGATGGATTCGCCTTCACCATTGAATAATGAAAACGAGCATATAGCCCTCACCAGGTGTATAACCTTAGTGGGGGCTTTGTGATTTACGAGCTAATGATGTTAGTAATTGTAGGGAAAACTAATCCTTGGAAAGGTAACACTTTTCTGTACAAAATTTATAAAGTATTTTTGTTATACGATTGCTATTATAGACAATATGTAAAGACCCCCAGTTGAGAATTCGTGGATTTACCTGTACACTAGAATAAAAAACAATCAACTTCTAGCAGGAATTACCACACTCAATTGGAGGTCTTATATGTTTC